>NC_003063.2:346666-693333 GCF_000092025.1 Agrobacterium fabrum str. C58 | reverse complement strand
ATCGCTTCGTGCAATTGAAGTCGCCGATGCTTCAGAAGAGCAAAACCGTTCATCTGACGCTGCTCCTTCCGGTGGCGCTGCTCTAGGTTTTCTCGTCACGCCAGGATTTGCTCCACTCGTTCAAGGTGCGGGTGGAGCCGCGGCTGGAGGAGCAAGTACCGCTGCCGGTGCAGCAACTTCCGGTGCTGGAGGGGCTGCCGCCGCCGCGGGAGGTGTCAGTTTGGGAACGATATTGGCGGGGATCGGAATATTCGCCGCCGGTGTGCTTATTCCGACCAACAAAATGAATTTTTCCGATACCGTCCCACAGGATGATTTTGAACAGAAATTGCTTTTAGATGCGCAACGCAGAATGAACGAACTTCCATTCTGGGACAGTGGTGCTGACATCCGAACTGAGACGTTTGCAAAAATTCAGGAGCACAGAAAGAAAAATAAACCTACGCAGGACCCGGAGCCTACGCCTGTCCCTGTGCCGCCACCTGGATCAAATGTTCGTATAGACGAAGATGAGAACCGTAGATGTCGGTTATTGATAATATGCTTTATGCCCACCAAAAGTACGATCGATATTGATGAGTTCAAGCGACAAATGGAATTGCAGGAACAAGGGCTCAACAATATGAGTCCACAGCAGATGCTGGCCAATCAAGCAAAATATCTAGCAAATCCGGCGGGCATGCGGGCTTTGTCGGAGCCACTGCAGGCGAAAGCGCGCCAAGAATATAGAAACGACCCGCGTATCCAGAAAAAGTACGTTGATCAGTACGGTCCAATCCAGGGTCCGATAAAATTGGGAGAATATCTGGATTCGGCGGCGGCATTGCATAATCCAGACATGATCGCGGGTGGGAAATATAATTCTGTGGTCGATCAGACCTTGCCAATTGAAAATCGGATAGGTGGCCTTTCCGAGAATAGTTCTATGGGAAGTCAATGGATCAATCCAAATCGAAACGGACATACTCGCGCCAGCCGACTAACAGAGCATGCTAAGAGACAAGCGGCGAACAACTGCCCCAGTGTGCAAGTCGATCTTCGACTTTGCCCCAGCAACCCCAGTCGCCCCGGTGAGCCATTAACAGGAACATGACAATGGTAGAACAGCCGAACTACAACGTATTTGAAACCAAGTGGATTGAGGAACTCCTCAATGCATACGAAATCGACCACATAGTGAAGCCTAGTGCGCAAATAGTAGAGCGCTACAAGGATCGTTTGCCTGAAATTCTGGTAAAATTCTGGATCGAAAAAGGTTGGTGCAGTTGGTCAAAAGGCCAGTATTGGATATGCGATCCTTCTATATTTCAGCCGGTTATCGACTATGTGTTTCTCGGTGATTCCGAGCTTGATCCAACGCGCATGGTTGCCTTCGGATACAATGCGTTCGGTAACGTCGATATTTGGTACGGCGATGCGACGATACGGTTAAATCTGCCGAACGGCATGGTCCGAGTGGAGCCCCGCGGGTATGACGAAGGTCAAAAGCGCCAATGGACCGACGAAGTGATGATTGGTCTTAAATTGTCATTCAACGTCTCTCCATATGTGGCTCCATGGGAAGACGAAAAATACCAAAACATGATGCCCTTGGCTCTTGAAAGGATTGGGCAACTTGAACCCGGTGAGATTTATGGTTTCGCCCCTGCACTCAGTATTGGTGGCCGGAATAATGTCGAACATCTGCAAAAGGTGAAAGTACCGGAACATTTACTTTTGCTGGCTTCACTCGATTCGCCCACGCTTTATGATTATTCACCGCCAAGCGACGGGGACGGCAGCTTGGGCGCAGTCACTCCACGCAGGAAAATCGGTTCGGCGAGGTAAGGCATGCGCGTACGGCTCACTTCCGCTTGTGCGCTCAGCAAGAATACATTCTGCGCTGCATTCAGTGAAAGTGAATACGATGACATGTATTCGTTCATTCTTGTCTTTGAGGGAGATTTCGAACAACCTTGGACACGGTTTGACGTTCCCCGTATTATCGACAGTACTACGGGCAGGTTAGGGGCGGACGGCAAACCCGTTGTTTATGTCAAAAGCGATGAAGGCGATGTGTATTCTCTTTCTGCCGGCGAAGAGCCTCGACATGAGAAAATCGAAGGATCGGGTGTTTATAGTGAGGACGCGGAGGGGCTCGGCTACACCAACCGTATTGTCGCTATAAACGAAACCCTGTTCGTAACGGGATACCATTCACAATTGTACCGGCGAACTGGTTCCGCGTGGGAATGGTTCCATAGGGAAAAGCTGCCGAGGCCTGAGGCAGGGTACGAGTATCTTATATTTGGAGATTTGGCCGGGTCATCGCAAAATGACATCTATATGAACGTAACCTACAGCCCGGCAAGCACAACGAGAAAACTCACTGAGGAGGAGGAGGAGCGGGCTGCCGAACTCTTCGATCTTGGAAGAGTTGATGAAGCTCTTGCTATCCATCACGCAGCCGAGGGCGAAAGCAGGGTTCTGGAGGGTAGATTATATCACTGGAATGGAACGGATTGGCGTGTTGTTGCTACACCGCGTTCGGGAAAATTCTACGCCGAACCCGCAACGCTTTCGGACATTCTTGTAGAGGATAGCGAAAGAGTGTGGGCCGTTGGAAACAATGGTGTCATTCTTTTCGGCAACGCACGTGATGGTTTTCAGGACGTATCTTTCAAGGGGAACGATGAGGATTTGCGGTCCGTTACACGATTTAAGGATCGGATGGTCATTGCATCGGACTATGCGCTTCATTGGTTTGACGGCCACGTTCTTTCGCCGCTGAAGCCCGTCCTCGATCCAAGGATCAACAAAAGTGTTCCAACTCCGGTCAAGGTTCAGGCGATTGACGACGTTCTCTACTACTTCGATTCAAAGCACGGCATTCACACGTTCGATGGCACCGCATGGAACGAGATAGAGGTTCCTACGGAGTTGTTGGAACGGAATTTCAAAGGCCTCACGAGATGAGCCACGCCTGTGCGATGATCAATTGCGATCCGGCAAGCTTGGCCCGGAGCCTTCATTTTGCGATATTGTCCCCGCTCCATCGTATCCCACAATCGGAAAACAGGCTCTTGGCTGTTAGTTCATGACGGGCGACCGCCTTGGTTGAAGATCAGAAAGGGCGGATCAAAAAAAGGCCGTTACTAATAGATCGTTGACCTTGGATTCGACGCCAAATTGCGTATGGTGGCGCACCGTTTTTTACGACCTCAAGAGGCCCATATGCAGGTTTTAGTACGCGATAACAACGTCGATCAGGCACTGCGCATTCTCAAGAAGAAGCTCCAGCGCGAGGGCGTTTTCCGCGAAATGCGGCTTCGTGAGGCTTTTGAGAAGCCATCGATCAAGAAGGCGCGGGAAAAAGCAGAAGCAATCGGGCGTCAAAGGAAGCTCGCCCGTAAGCAGATGCAGCGTGAAGGGCTTCTTCCTACGAAGCCCAGAAAAGACAAATGACCACAATTGGCTTGGCGGTGGCCATTCGATCATCCTTTCGAGCCATCACTTCTTATTGACGAAACAACGTCAATATCGCCCTGCATCCGCGATCTGCAAAACACTGATGGCGAGTTGCTGCTGCGTCTGCAGCCGGGCCTAAACGAGACGTCAACGTGTGATCTTGGTTGAAGGTACAAAGTTGGAGTTTGGCGACGGTCGCGTGAGTGCTGCCTCGCCTTGGCGGCGCTGGCCATCCATGGCAAACGCGTTCCTCGTTGATATCAACAAACAGCCGGGCGTACGTCCGCACCGACCGGCGCTTTTGTCCGCGTGCCTCAGGACACTGCATTCCTGCTCCGACGTCGAGGAATTCCACGAGCTTGCGATCGCGGTCCGCGAACAACAGCGAGTGATCGGTCGCGAGATAAAAGGACGCGCGGTGGGCAGCACCCTTTTGCTGAAGGGGCTCGAAGCGGACGTTGCTGTTTTGCTGGACACTTCCACGTTCAGTGCCCAGGACCCTCTGCGTGGCATTGACACGTGGGGCCCGAAAAATAGTGGTTTGCTCGGAAACAAACTTGTTGCGGCCGAAGAAATGACTTCCCGGATTGGCCCGGCTTAAAGCCTCGAGCGATGGCGATAGGGACTACGAGTAACGGTTATCGCTGGTGCCTGCGTCAATGTCTTGGCCGGTTAAGCCGAAATTCTCCCATAGGGACGTCAATCTTCCACGCGTCGTTAGGCACGACAATAAATTCGTCTTCATTCCGGTCTAGTCTGCAACCTGCGAAATCATCGGAGTTCCAGAATTGGCAATGGAATTTTGATGTTTGGTGACTGGGGACAAACCTATCGGTGCATTTACAGCTGACCAAGTGAAATAGCGACGAACCTATGGAGCGCAATCAATTAATTAGTTGTTTTAAAAACATAATTCTCAGGAAAATGGTGTCCACGAGAGGATTCGAACCTCCGACCCCAGGATTCATACCGCTTCGGCTTTCGCCGCCGCCCATCTCAATCGGATAAGGGCGTTCGTGGTCTGGACTGTCCCTTCACCGTGGACCTTGCGGCCTTTAGGTGCTGCCCATCCAGTCTCTACACCTTCACCGGATTTCTCCGGAGCTTGGCTCGGGATTGGCATACTGGAAGACCAGCGAAGCTTTCCCCGACTTTGAGCAGATCGATTGCGTCGTTTCCGGGCGCAACCCCCAATTTACCTTAGGAATCCTGTGCTCTATCCTGCTGAGCTACGTGGACACTGAATTGCTCTTTAACCTGACCATGCCTGCGGATCAACCGCGTTCTTCATCGCGGTCGATCTCTTCCTCGGCTTTCTGCGTGTTAACAGGCGGTCAGTTCGCCAGACGCTGTTCGGCCAGCTTCACCCAGTAGGAAATACCATAGGCGATGGCCTCGTCGTTGAAGTCGTAGCTGGGGTTGTGGAGCCCGGCCGAATCACCATTGCCGATGAAGATGAAGCAGCCCGGCCTTTCCTTCAGCATGAAGGAGAAATCCTCGCCTGCCATGGAAGGATCGACATCGGGATCGACATTAGGCTCTCCCACCACATCGCGGGCGACGCGGACGGCGTAGTCAGTCTCGGCCGAATGGTTGAAAGTGACAGGGCAATAGCGCTCATAAACGACCTCGGCTTCCGCACCATTGGCAAGCGCTATGCCTTCCGCCATCTGCTTGATGCGCTCCTGCGCGAGATCGCGCACCGTTTCATCGAGACTGCGCACCGTGCCGGCGATCAGCGCTTCGTTGGGGATGATGTTGTGGCTGGAGCCGGCGTGGAAGCGGGTGACGGAGACCACCACCGACCGGATCGGATCGGCATTGCGCGAAGCGATCATCTGCAGGTTGCCGACGATCTGTGCGCCGATGGTGATCGGGTCGATGGTGCGGTGCGGTTGTGCCGCATGGCCGCCACGGCCCTTGACCGTGATGGAGAATTTGTCAGGTGCCGCCATGATGCCGCCCTTGCGGACGGCGAAGGCACCAAGCGGAATGCCGGGCATATTGTGCATGCCATAGACTTCGTCGATGCCGAAACGCTCCATCAGGCCATCCTCGACCATTGCGAGCGCACCAGCACCACCTTCTTCGGCGGGCTGGAAGATGACAGCGATCGAACCGGCGAAATTGCGGGTCTCGGTGAGATATTTGGCCGCGCCGAGCAGCATGGCGGTGTGGCCGTCATGGCCGCAGGCATGCATGGCACCGGCCGTTTTTGACGCCCAGGGTTTGCCGGTTTCCTCAAGAATGGGCAGTGCGTCCATGTCCGCGCGGAAGCCGATGGTGCGATTGCCGGGAACATTGCCCCTGATGATGCCGACCACGCCGGTGCGGCCAAGACCGGTCACGATTTCGTCAACACCGAAGGATTTCAGCTTCTCCGCAACGAAGGCTGCGGTGTTGTCGACGTCATACAAGATTTCGGGATTTTCATGCAGGTGATGCCGCCATTCGCTGACTTCCTGCTGAAGTTCGGCGGCTCTGTTCAAAATCGGCATTCGCTCATTCCTGGGTTCATCGGTGCGGCATGTGGTAAAAGCCATCCTCCGTGGTGGATAGTGCGCCGCATAATTGACGTAATCAATGTACTTTGCCATTGCTAGGACATATATGGTGAATATTGCCATTCCCCGACTGAAGACGGGAATTCGAGGACTAGCCTTGCCAAATACAGTGAAATCGCCCAACGCCGCCCGCCGGCTTTCCGCAGCCATTGCCATCGTCACCGCAGGCGTCGTCGCCGTAGCGCCCGTGGCCAATGCCAATCCAAAAATGGTGGTGGATGTCAAAACCGGCAAGGTGATTTCCCATCAGGAAGCCTTCCGCAAATGGTATCCCGCTTCGCTGACCAAGCTGATGACCGCCTATATCGCCTTTTCGCAGATGAAGGCCGGCAAGATCAGCCCGCAGACGGAAGTGGTGATGAGCAAGAAGGCCGCCGACCAGCCAGCCTCCAAGATGTATTTCAAGCCCGGCCAGAAGCTGACCATGGACAGCGCGCTGAAGCTGCTGCTGATCAAATCCGCCAATGACATCGCCGTGGCCATCGCCGAAACCATCGGCGGCACCAGCGACAATTTCGTCGCGCAGATGAATGCGCAGGCGCAGCGTCTGGGCATGAGCTCCACGCATTACGTGAACCCCAACGGCCTGCCGGGCAAGGGGCAATATACGACGGCGCGTGACCTTGCATTGCTGGCATTGATCATCAAGCGGGAATTCCCGGAATATGCCCATTATTTCTCGCTGGAAGGTGTCACCACCGGCAAGAAGAATTATGCCAACTTCAACATGCTTGTCGGCCGCTTCGAAGGTGCCGATGGCATGAAGACCGGCTTCATCTGCGCCTCTGGTTTCAATCAGGTGGCGTCGGCCGTGCGCAACGGTCGCTCCGTCATTACCGTGGTGCTGGGTGCCGATAGCCTAGCCGGGCGCACCGACCAGTCGGCCGATCTTTTGCAGATGGGGCTGACCGCGCCTTCCGGTCAGGGCGTTTCGCTCGCTTCGCTGGCGCCCTATGGCGATACCGCCGAGGTCAACGATATCAGCGCTGAAATCTGCAACCCGAAGGCCGCCAAGGTGCGCAGCGAGGGTCGTGACGAGGCGGGCCGGATGGTCATCCATTCGCCCTATGTGACGGAAATGACCCGCCCGCCGGAATATTCCTTCGCCGGCCTCATTCCCGGCAGCGAGACGGTCGCGGTCAACGCGCCCAAGGGTGCGGCCGGCAAGGGCCAGCTGGCCAATGTGCCAATCCCGATCCCGCGCCCGACATTCTGATCAGCGGAAACGGGCCTCGAGCCCGATGCCGCAATGCGTTTATGTATTCGCAGCGTGATCATGTTATGATATTACAATGTCGCTCGTGGCTTCCAGCCACGGGCGATTTCTTTTCGTTCCGTGCGGCTCCCGGTCTTGTCTAGCATTATGTCATGCCGGGGGGCAGCCATCACCATACAGGCAAGGCATGTCTCGCGATCGCATCCCGGTTTCCATTATCACCGGCTTTCTTGGCGCCGGAAAATCGACGCTGCTCAACCGTCTTCTCAAAGATCCGGAGATGAGCGATGCTGCGATTATCATCAATGAATTCGGCGATGTCAGTATCGACCACATGCTGGTTGAAAGCGCTGGCGAAGGCATCATTGAGTTGGCCGAAGGGTGCCTCTGCTGCACTGTCAGGGGTGAACTGGTGGATACGCTGGCTGAACTGATTGATGGTATCCAGACCGGCAAGCTGAAGCCGGTCAAACGGGTTGTGATCGAGACGACCGGTCTTGCCGATCCCGCCCCCGTCATGCAGTCGGTCATGGGCAATCCTGTCATCGCGCAGAATTTCGTGCTGAACGGCATGATCACGGTGGTGGATGCCGTCAATGGCCTGTCCACACTCGACAATCACGAGGAAGCGGTGAAGCAGGCGGCCGTGGCCGACCGGCTGGTGATGACCAAGCGGACGCTCGCCGATGCTTCTGCGATTGCCGCCCTGACGGCGCGTCTTGAGGCGCTAAACCCGCGTGCGACAATCGAGGATGGCGACAAGGCCGACTGGAGTGCTGCCGGGCTTCTCGACAATGGCCTTTATGATGTCTCCAGCAAAAATGCCGATGTCGGCCGCTGGCTGGGCGAAGAGTCCGGCCATGGTCATCATGATCATGATCATGACCACGATCACGCGCACGGCCATCACCACCATCATGATGTGAACCGGCATGACGCGTCGATCCGGTCCTTCTCGATCATTCACGATCAGCCGATCGATCCGATGGCGATCGATATGTTCGTGGATCTGCTGCGCTCGGCCCATGGCGAAAAGCTCTTGCGCATGAAGGCCATCGTCAAGCTGTCGGATAATCCGGGGCGGCCTTTGGTACTGCATGGGGTGCAAAACATTTTCCACACGCCCGAGCGCCTGGCGGCCTGGCCGGACCCGACCGATCAGCGCACGCGCATGGTACTGATCACGAAGGATTTGCCGGAGGCTTTCGTGAAAGACCTGTTTGCTGCCTTCACCGGCACACCGGGTATTGACCGGCCGGACAGGCAGGCGATGACGGATAATCCGCTGGCGGTTTCGGGGTTGCGGTTTTAGGGCGTGCCATGATGGGCGAGGTCGGTGGATGTGGTTACCCCCCCTTCTGCCCTGCCGGGCATCTCCCCCACAAGGGGGGAGATAGACTCGTGGCTGGCTCTCGAGCATTTCGACATTTGAGAATAAAGCAGCGATGGTGCGTCTTGCCGATCTCCCCCCTTGAGGGGGAGATGCCCGGCAGGGCAGAGGGGGGTAAGCGCGCCCGACACCGTCAAATGTCGGCTTACCCGCCCTTCAAAATCCGAAACCGATGACCCTTGTCCACCACGACGGTTTCGACCAGCCGATGCCCATCCTCATTGCACATATGGGTGATATCGATCACCGCCAGTGGATCGGTCGTCTCGACGGTCAGGATATCGCCGGCCTTGAGGGTGGCGAGCTTCTTGCGGCTTCTCAAAACCGGAAGGGGGCATTTAAGCCCCCTCAAATCATAAACGATATCGGCCGTGTCGCTCATTCCTTGGCCCAGAACTTCCAGAACGGCTTCTTTTCCGGCGCTTCCGGTGCCGGGGCAGGTGAATAGGCGAGCGGGTTCATCGCCGGGACCGGTATACCCTGGGCGGTAGCGCCGGTCTGGCCTGCTGTTGCGGGCGCTGCCGTTGCAACCATGGTCGGGGCTGCGGGTGCCGGGTTCGATTGCGGCGTCGTGGCGGGCTGGGCCGCCGAAGGACGCGGGCCGCGCAGGGCGGAGGCGGTTGCGGTCGTCGCGGGTGAGGATGACGTGACCTGCTGCGCCTTCTTTTCCATCAGCGCGGCATATTCCGTTTCTTTCATCAGTTTGCCGGCCTTCAGCGCCGAGCCGGTCGGTGCATAGGCGGGTTCGCGGCCCTTGCGCTTTTCGGCAACCAGCGCCTTGCGCTCGGCCTCGCTCGGGTCGTACCAGGCCATGCCGTCATATTTCTTCATCGCCGTTGCATAAGCGAGATCGTAGGTCTTTTCGTAGCTCGAAAGCGCGCTTGCCAGTGCCGGCGGCGTGCTCATCGCCGGGCATTGGCCGGAGCCATTGAAGCTGCCGCCTTCCGTCTGCTGGTTGAAGACATATTTCTTCTCGCAGACATTCACGTCCGGCGGGCGTTTGGTGACTTCGAAATTATCGTAGCCCACCTTCAGCATCTTCCAGAATTCGAGATGCTCGCTCTTGCGGTGGCGGGCCATGTTTTCCGCCGTCATGCGGAAGGGGAAGGCCTGCAGCTGCACGGTTTTCTGACCGCCCTTGAAGGCGTCCCGTGCAAAACCATAAATTTCAAGAATCTGCGCATCCGTCATCGAATAGCAGCCTGACGACGAGCAGGCGCCATGGATCATCAGATTGGTGCCGTTGCGACCATTGGCGGCATCATAACGGTTCGGAAAACCGGTATTGATGGCGAGATAATATTTGGAATTCGGGTTCAGGTGCGCGGGCGTCAGGTTGTAGAAACCTTCCGGCGCCTGCCGGTCGCCTTCCTTCACCTTGGGGCCGAGTTTGCCAGACCATGCGCAAATCTCGTATCCGGCGATCTTTTCGAAGCGATTGTCGCGCCTTGCCTTCCAGATCTCCAGAGCACCTTCTTCCTTGAAGATGCGGATCATGATCGGCGAGTTGCGATCCATGCCCTTCTTGTCGATCTCGGCCAGAATGGACGGAGACAAGGGGTAATCGACCTTGTTCTTGACGTGAGAAACGTCGCGTTCGACGGTTTCAAGCGTATCGTTGCAGCCGGTGAGAATAAGCGCGGTGCAGGCGAGAAGGGCAAAATGTGTCAAACGCATGATCTGATCCGAAAGACGATGGCACGAAACGGTGGCAGTTCTATACCGTTCCGCGTGCAATTTAAATACGGTATTAACCGTTTACATCTTCTTAACTCAAATCGGATCCGCCCCCGCGGCCGCCGATACATCTGTTGATGTGACCGGACTATGGCCGAGTTGGGGCGATCTTGCCGGAAATTAAGGCCGAACTCATATCACCTGGCCGTTCTTCGGACCGCCAAGTGATATAACTTTTTCTTTGAACGCATTTTCCGGACGTAAAACCGCGACGCACTTTTACTGGAAATGCTCTAGAGGTTCCGGCCGATATCCAGGAACTTCTGGCGGCGTTCAGCGCGCAGCTGTGTGCCGGAACGCTGGGAAAGATCGGCCAGAGCCTTGGCGATAACATCGCCGGTCGCGCTGATAACGGTTTCCGGTGCGCGGTGCGCGCCGCCGATGGGTTCCGGAATGATGCCATCGATGACACCGAGCGATTTCAGATCTTCCGAGGTGATCTTCATGTTGGTCGCGGCTTCCTTGGCACGGGTCGAATCGCGCCAGAGAATGGATGCGGCACCTTCCGGCGAAATCACCGAATAGACCGAATGTTCGAGCATATAAACGCGGTTGCCGGTGGCAATGGCGATCGCGCCGCCCGAGCCGCCTTCGCCGATGACGACGGAGACGATCGGCACCTTGACGTTGAGGCACATTTCCGTCGAGCGGGCGATGGCTTCGGCCTGGCCGCGCTCTTCCGCGCCAACGCCGGGATAAGCGCCGGCGGTATCGATGAGGGTGACGACCGGCAGCGAGAAACGATCGGCCAGTTCGAGCACGCGGATCGCCTTGCGGTAACCTTCCGGACGCGCACTGCCGAAATTGTGCTTCAGGCGGCTTTTGGTGTCGTTACCCTTTTCCTGGCCGATGATGGCGACGGGCTGGCCGTTGAAGCGGGCAAGGCCGGCCTGAATGGCGGCGTCTTCGGAAAATTTGCGGTCGCCGGCCAGCGGTGTGAAATCCGTGAACAGGGACTTGGCATAATCGACGAAATGCGGGCGCTGCGGATGACGCGCAACCTGCGTTTTCTGCCAAGCATTCAGCTTGGAATAGATATCCTGCATCGCATCGTTGACGCGCGATTCCAGGCGGTTGATCTCCTCCGAGGTGTCTATGCTCTCGTCTTCATCGGCAAGCTTCTTCAGCTCGATGATCTTGCCTTCAAGGTCCGAGATAGGTTTTTCGAAGTCGAGATAATTGTGCATGAGATCCGTTTCCGATCGTTTTGCGCAAGGTTTGAGCCGGATTATCCGGCGGTTCCGGTCGCTCTAATCAAGGTTTTTGCCCTGTTTGGCAAGGGGGTGATGTGTTTGTACCAGCTCTTGCAAGCGTTCTTCCAGCACATGTGTATAGATTTGTGTCGTGGAAATGTCGGAATGGCCGAGCAGTTCCTGGACCGCGCGCAGATCCGCACCGTTCTGCAAGAGGTGGCTGGCAAAGGCGTGGCGCAGGACGTGCGGCGACACCGCCGACGCTGTCAGGCCTGCGCGGATGGCAATATCCTTCAGGTCGCGGGCGAAGACCTGGCGGGGCAGGTGACCTTCCTTACTGTTCGAGGGAAACAGCCACGGGCTCTCAGCTGTGTCCGTTTTTTTCTGGGAAGCAGCGGCCTTGCTTTTTTCCTGCGAGAGCGCCTTTCGGCCGGCCTCGTATTTTTCCATCGCCTCAATCGCGGCGCGTGAAAGAAGCACCATACGGTCCTTGTTGCCCTTGCCGCGGATCATTAGGAAGCGGCCTTCCTGGCGCAGCACCTTGACGGGCAGCGAGACGAGTTCGCTGACGCGCATGCCGGTGGCATAAAGCAGTTCGAGCAGCAGATGCATGCGGATGCGGGCAAGCTGGCCCGGGCCTTCGGTTGCCGCTTCCTGCGCCGCGAGACCAAGAAGCCGGTTCACATCGGCAACGCTCATGGTTTTCGGCAGGGCAAGGCCTTTCCTGGGTGCATCGATGATGCCGGTCGGGTCGTCGCCGCGCAGCCCTTCCGAATAAAGAAAGCGGTAAAACTGCCGCATGGAGGAGAGACGCCGCGCCTGCGAGGTGGCGGCGAAGCCCTGAGCGGCAAGGTGGGTCAGATAAGCGGAAAGGTCAGGCGTTTGCGCCTCCGTCAGGGACTGGCCGCGACGGCCGAGAAATTCGCGCAGGTCGGCAAGGTCGTGCTCATAAGAAGAGAGCGTGTTGGCGGCAGCACCCCGCTCGGCGCTCATCATTTCCAGAAAACTTTCAAGCCGCGCGCCGTCGCGCCCTGCCATCGGTTGTCCGCTCATGGGGTGCGCCTTGCCGGTTCGGTGGCGGGCGGGTTCAGCCGCTCCGAGGGGATGCGCACGGTCACTTCGCGGTCGCGTGGCTGCACGAACATGACGAGCAGCACCATGCCGCCATAGATCAGCCCCGCGATGGTCGCCAGTATCATCGTGAAGCGGAAGAGGGTTGGCATGGCGGCTCCGTGGGGTGGCAGTCGAAATCTATATGCGGTGCGGCGAAAGCGGCGACAAGATCAAAATGCCCGCTCCACCCCGCGCTGCATGCGGCGTTGATTGTGATTCACCACCATTCAGTCAGCAATTTGGCTTGACGCTTCGTAAACATTTGCAGATATCCATGCCAAACGGGCTTTCAAATCTATGAATGAAACGAATTTATCCGTCCCGGCCACACTCGGGGAGCAAGCACGGGCAAAGCTCGGACGGCGCAACATCGTCTTCGTGGGGCTGATGGGGGCTGGAAAGTCGGCGGTGGGCCGCATGGTCGCCCAGCAGCTCAAGGTGCCTTTCATTGATACGGATGTCGAAATCGAGCGCGTATCGCGCATGACGATATCGGAGCTTTTCGCCACCTATGGCGAGGAGGAATTCCGGGCGCTGGAAACGCGGGTCATCAAGCGGTTGATGCGCGGCGGTCCCAAGGTCGTCTCCACGGGCGGCGGCGCATTTATCAACGACACTACCCGAGGCCATATCAGGCGCGGCGGCATTTCGCTGTGGCTGAAGGCCGATCTCGAGGTTCTGTGGGAGAGGGTCAACAAGCGCGACCACCGCCCGCTTCTCAAGACTGAAAACCCCAAGGCAACGCTCGCTGCCCTGATGGAGAAACGTTATCCGATCTATGCGGAGGCGGACGTCACCATCGAATCCCGTGATGTCCGCAAGGAGATCATCGCGACCGAAGTGCTGACGGCTTTAGCCGGCCTTAAACAGAAAGACTGACCACCATGACGCCTTCCGAAATCCACGCCGATGAACGTCTTGTCCATGTGCCGCTCGGCGAGCGCGCCTATGACATTCTGATCGGGCCGGGACTGATCGGCAGGGCGGGCGGCGAAATCTCGGCGCGGCTGAAGGGCAGACGCGCGGCGATCATCACCGACGAGCATGTCGCGCCGCTTTACCTCGAAGGCCTGATGGACGGTTTGCAGACGGATGGCATTGAGGCCGTTTCTCTGACGCTGCCGGCCGGAGAGAAGACCAAGAGCTTCGAGCATCTCGTCACCGTCTGCGATGCGGTTCTCTCCGCACGGGTGGAGCGCAACGATGCGGTGATCGCACTCGGCGGTGGCGTCATCGGCGATCTCGCCGGTTTCGCCGCAGGCATCGTGCGCCGCGGCGTGCGCTTCGTGCAGATACCGACCTCGCTTCTGTCCCAGGTCGACTCCTCCGTCGGCGGCAAGACCGGCATCAACACCCGCCACGGCAAGAACCTTGTCGGCGTTTTCCATCAGCCTGATCTGGTGTTGGCGGATACGGCGGTGCTCGATACGCTGAGCCCGCGGGAATTCCGCGCCGGTTATGCTGAAGTGGTCAAATACGGTTTGATCGACAAGCCGGATTTCTTCTTCTGGCTGGAAAAGAACTGGGATGACATCCGCACTGGCGGCCCGGCCCGCATCGAGGCGATCGCCACGAGCTGCCAGGCCAAGGCCGATGTGGTGGTGGCCGACGAGAAGGAAAACGGCGTGCGCGCCCTTCTGAACCTCGGCCACACCTTCGGTCACGCGCTGGAGGCGGCGACGAATTACGACAGCAAGCGGCTGGTGCACGGCGAAGGTGTCGCCATCGGCATGGTGCTGGCGCACCAGTTCTCCGCCCGCCTCAACCTCGCCAGCCCCGATGATGCCGCGCGTGTCGAGGCGCATCTGAAGGCCGTCGGTCTGCCGACCACGATGAAGGATATTCCCGGCGAATTGCCGCCGGTCGAAACCTTGATGGCGGCGATTGCGCAGGACAAGAAGGTCAAGGGTGGCAAGCTCACCTTCATCCTTACCCACGGCATCGGCCAGTCCTTCGTGGCCGACGATGTGGCGTCGTCGGAGGTGCAGTCCTTCCTGTCGGAGAAGCATCCTGGCTAAGGCTTAGGGCGCGCGTTGCCTAGAACCGCGTCGGCTCCCCCGGTGCTGCCGCCTCGATCGCCAGCGCATGCAGCCCAGCGTCTAATTCCGGCTTCAAAAGCGCGTTGATGGCCCGGTGACGCTCGATGCGAGACTTGCCGGAAAAGCTTTCAGACACTATCTGAACACGCATATGCGTCTCGCCCGTGCCTGTCATATCCGGCTGGTGGCCAGCATGCATCCGGCTTTCATCGACAACCCTCAGGCGTTCCGGCGAAAAGCTCTGCCGAAGCTTTGTTTCTATGCGTTCTCGCAGGGACATGCAGAGGGCTCCATTTCTGTTTTCGGTCTTTAAAAGGGGCTACCTAAAAGCCTGTAACATTCCGCTTTGTCAATTCTTGTTGTGCGGCTTTTCGCACCCCATAATCAGGGCATCATGAAATTGGATTCGAAATATTTCGATCGTATCCGCACGCGCCGGAAAAGGGAGCGGGAACCTGAGGTTCAGGCCCCGACCTGCCAGTGGGACGGATGCGACAAGCCGGGTATTCACCGGGCACCCGTCGGCCGCAATGCCGAGGGGCAATTCTTCCTGTTCTGTTTTGAGCATGTGAAGGAATACAACAAGGGCTATAATTACTTTTCCGGCCTCTCCGACAGCGAGATCGCCCGTTACCAGAAAGAGGCGATCACCGGCCATCGCCCCACCTGGACAGTGGGTGTCAACAAGACGGCGCGTGACGCCCCGCTGCATTCCACGCTGCGTTCGGGCACCGCCAGCGCAAATGCCCGTATCCGCGATCCTTTCGGTTTCACCGGTGGTTTTGCTGATGGCGCAAGGGCTGGTGGACAGCGCATGCAGCGAGACCGCAAACTGAAGACGCTCGAGGCAAAAGCGTTCGATACGCTCGGCCTTTCGTCCAGCGCAAAGCAGGAAGAGATAAAAAGGCGCTATAAGGAGCTTGTCAAAAAGCACCATCCTGATGCTAATGGTGGCGATCGTGGTTCGGAAGAGCGTTTTCGGGCTGTTGTTCAAGCATATCAATTGTTAAAGCAGTCAGGTTTCTGCTAAGCCAACTTACGTGTTTACCGCCTGATTGATGATGTGGCCGGGTGGCTGCCGCCCGCCTTGGAGACGTGATGAGCAAAATCGACCTTGATATTTCCAACCTGCCCGACACGACAGTGTCCGTGCGGGAGGTTTTCGGCATTGATACGGATCTGCGGGTTCCCGCCTATTCCCAGGGCGACGCCTATGTGCCGGACCTCGATCCCGACTATCTTTTTGACCGCGATACGACGCTTGCGATCCTTGCCGGTTTTGCTCACAACCGACGCGTCATGGTTTCCGGTTTCCACGGTACGGGTAAATCCACCCATATCGAGCAGGTCGCCGCCCGCCTCAACTGGCCCTGCGTGCGCGTCAACCTCGACAGCCATGTCAGCCGTATCGACCTCGTCGGCAAGGACGCCATCGTTCTGAAGGACGGCAAGCAGGTCACCGAATTCAAGGACGGCATCCTACCCTGGGCCTACCAGCATAATGTCGCGCTCGTTTTCGACGAATATGATGCCGGCCGCCCGGACGTGATGTTCGTCATCCAGCGCGTGCTGGAATCCTCCGGCCGCCTGACGCTGCTCGACCAGAGCCGCGTCATCCGTCCTCACCCCGCTTTCCGCATCTTTGCGACCGCCAACACGGTCGGCCTCGGCGATACGACGGGCCTTTACCACGGCACGCAGCAGATCAACCAGGCGCAGATGGACCGCTGGTCCATCGTCACCACGCTGAACTATCTGCCGCATGAGCAGGAAGTGAACATCATTGCCGCCAAGGTGAAGAGCTTCGACAATCCGAAGGGTCGCGAAACCGTCTCCAAGATGGTGCGCGTGGCCGATCTCACCCGTTCGGCCTTCATCAATGGCGATCTTTCCACCGTCATGAGCCCGCGTACCGTCATCACCTGGGCGGAAAATGCGGAAATCTTCGGCGATCTCGCTTTTGCCTTCCGTGTGACCTTCCTCAACAAGTGTGATGAGCTTGAGCGCACGCTGGTGGCCGAGCAATATCAGCGGGCCTTCGGTGTCGAGCTGAAGGAAAGCGCTGCGAACATCGTTCTCAGCGCCTGATCATCCCCGGTTTGTCCGGAGAAGATCACCGATGACTTGAAGACGCCGGCCGGCCGCGCATCCTGAAGAGGATGGGCGTGCCGCAGGCGCCGACAAATGACAGGAAAGACTATGGCAGGGCGCGGCGACAATTCCAGAGCGAAACCGGGTACGGCGGTCGATACGGAACCGTTGCGTCAGGCGATTGCCGGCTGCGTGCGATCCGTTGCCGGCGATGCCGAGGTCGAGGTCGTTTTCGCCAATGAGCGGCCGGGCCTTGCCGGCGAGCGCATGCGCCTGCCGGAAATCTCCAAGAAACCCACCGCACAGGAGATCGCCATTACGCGCGGCCTCGGCGATTCCATGGCGCTGCGTCTTGCCTGCCATGATGCGGATACCCATGCGGTGATGTCGCCGCACGGCGCCGAGGCGCAGCTGGTTTTCGATGCCGTCGAACAGGCGCGGGTGGAATCAATCGGCGCGCTGCGCATGCCGGGCATGGCGTCCAACATTCAGGCCATGAACACGGAGAAATATGCCAAGGCGAATTTCTCCGGTATCAACAATAAGGATGACGCACCGCTCGCCGAGGCTGTGGCGCTTCTGGTGCGCGAGAAACTGACCGGCGAAAAACCACCGGCGAGCGCTGGCAAGGTTCTCGACCTCTGGCGCGACTTCATCGAAGAGAAGGCCGCAGGCGACCTCAACGATCTCTCGCGCGTTATCACGGACCAGAAGGCGTTTTCGCGGCTGGTGCGCAAGATGCTGACCTCCATGCAGATGGCGGAAGATTTCGGCGACGAGGATAACGAGCCGGACAGTCAGGAAGCGGAGTCCAACGAGGACCAGCCGCGCACCAACGAGACCGAAGAAGAGCAGGTCGAGGAAGAGGCCGGCTCCGACGCGACGCCCGCCGATGAAAACGAAGCCTCGCAGGAGGAAATGGAAGAAGGCGAGATGGACGGCGCCGAGATGTCGGACGAGGAAATGTCCGACGATCTCGACGAGGATTCCGAAACGCCCGGCGAAACCCGTCGCCCCAACAGCCCCTTCGACGATTTCAACGAAAAGGTCGACTACCGCATCTTTACCGAGGAATTCGACGAGGAAATCCGCGCCGAGGAACTGTGTGACGAGGCCGAGCTTGACCGGCTGCGCGCCTTCCTCGACAAGCAGCTCGCGCATCTTCAGGGTGCCGTCGGGCGGCTGGCGAACCGGCTGCAGCGCCGCCTGATGGCGCAGCAGAACCGCTCCTGGGATTTCGATCTGGAAGAGGGTTATCTCGATCCGGCCCGTCTCGTCAGGCTCATCATCGACCCGATGCAGCCGCTCTCCTTCAAGAAAGAACGCGACACCAAGTTCCGCGATACCGTCGTTTCTCTGGTCATCGACAATTCCGGTTCGATGCGCGGCCGTCCGATCACCGTTGCGGCCACCTGTGCCGATATTCTGGCGCGCACGCTGGAGCGGTCGGGCGTTAAGGTGGAAATCCTCGGCTTCACCACCAAGGCGTGGAAAGGCGGGCAGTCTCGCGAACAGTGGCTGGCGAATGGCAAGCCCGCTTCGCCGGGTCGTCTCAATGATCTTCGCCATATCATCTACAAGTCGGCGGATGCGCCGTGGCGGCGCGCGCGGCGCAATCTCGGCCTGATGATGCGTGAGGGGCTGCTCAAGGAAAACATCGACGGCGAAGCACTGATGTGGGCGCATAACCGCCTGATCGGCCGCCCGGAGCAGCGCAAGATCATGATGATGATCTCCGACGGAGCGCCGGTCGATGATTCGACCCTGTCGGTCAATCCCGGCAACTATCTGGAACGGCATCTGCGCGCGGTCATCGAGCAGATCGAGACGCGCTCACCGGTGGAACTGCTGGCAATCGGTATCGGCCATGACGTGACGCGGTATTATCGCCGTGCTGTCACCATCGTCGATGCGGACGAGCTGGCCGGCGCGATGACCGAGCAGCTCGCTGCCCTCTTCGAGGATACGAGCGGTACTTCCGGTTCGTCCCGCAGGATCCGCCGTGCCGGATAAGCGGGGTCGGGCTTCCTCCGCCTGCAAGTCTTTTGCGCTGGCCGCCGTTCTTGCGGCGGCTTCGCTGTTTCCCGTTCCCATTGGCGCATCGACCATCGATGTGCCGGTCAGTGTTCGTCTGCTGTCGAGCTTCGAGGTCGGCACCAGCGCAAAACGTTTCGGCAAACTGGAATTTGTTGGCGGCATGGTGATGAGCGCGCCTGAAAAGCTGTTCGGGGCGATATCCTCCATCCGTTTCCGCCCCGATGGAGAGGAATTTATCGCGGTGCTGGATACCGGCCACTGGCTGACGGGCAGGATCACGCGTGATGCGGTTGGCGCGCTGTCCGGGCTTGCCGATGGCCGCATCACCGCCATGCTTGATATGAGCGGTCGTGAACCGCCCCGCAAAATGGAAATGGATGCGGAAGGGCTGGCGCTGCGCGACGGCAAGGTGTTCGTCAGTTACGAGCAACGCCACAGGATCGACATCTATCCCGATCCGGGCTTCGCCACCTCAAAGCCTCTCGATCGCCTGCCGTATCTCATACCCAGTAACGAGCTGCGCCATAATGGCGGCATGGAGGCCCTGGCGGTTTCGCCAGCCGATTCGCCGCTCGCCGGCGCTCTGGTCGTGGTGGCTGAAAAGAGCATCGATGCGGACGGCAATCTTCTCGCGGCAATATTGGAAGGCCCGCTGAAGGGCACATTCGCCGTTACCCATCATCCATCATTCGATGTGACTGACGGTGCTTTCCTGCCGAACGGCGATCTGCTGCTTCTCGAGCGGCGCTTCAACTTCGCCGAAGGTGTTGGCATGCGCATTCGCCGCATCCATGGGGGCGACATCAAGCCGGGTGCCGTGGTGGATGGTGAAATCCTCATGGAAGCGGGCATGGCCTACCAGATCGACAATATGGAAGGGATGGATGTGGTGAAAGGGCCGGATGGCTCGACGCGCCTCATCATCGTTTCTGATGACAACCACTCATTTCTCCAGCGCAATCTGATGCTGGAATTCAAGCTGGTGGAGTGAATATCAGGCCTGCTCCTGTGCCGCCTTGTAGGCAGCCAGCAGATCCTCGACCGGAATGCTGTCGATCTTCATGCCGGCCATTCGGCACGCTGTTATTTGCGCGCCGGACAGGTTTGAATTGCTCAGCTTCAGTCCGGTAAAATTGACGTCATCGATTGACCAGCCGGACATGTTGCTGTCCGTAAACGACGCACCGGAAAAGTTGATATTGCTGAAGCGTGTGCCGGCCAGATTGACATTGTTGAAGTCCGTCCCCGACAGATTGACGTTATCGAAGCTGGAGCCCGAAAGCGTGGAGCTCGTCGCATCCACAATGTCGATAACGTCCTTGATCTGCATGTTGGTCTGCCTCCGCGCTGTTACACAGGCGGCAGACTGCAATGCCGACTGTGGGTTTGCAAGCGCGATTTGATCACGCGTCCCGGCGTCAAATCCGGTTGCCTGAAAATGTCAGCTCGGTTTGACGGTGCCTGGCATCGGCTTCAGCGTGTTCATCAGAGCGCCGTAAGGCAGCAGCATGACGAGGCCGACGAGGACCTTCACTGAGAGATCACCCAGCGCCCAGGAAATCCACCGGGGGGCTTCCAGAGCGAATACGCCGAGCAGCGGCGCGCTTTCGATGGCGAAGGCATCATTGGGGCCGACAAAGGAGAAGCTCGCGGCAAAGGCGATGGAGAAGAACAGCGCCGTATCCAGCACCGAACCCAGCATGGAGCCGGCAAGCGGCGCATGCCACCAGCGCTGGCGGCGCAGGCGGTTGAACACCGAAATATCGAGCAGCTGGCCGATCAGATAGGCGGTGCCGGAGGCGACGGCGATGCGGGGGATAGATGTCCAGAAGGACAACGTGACGCCGACGATGAAGCCGGCAAGCACCACGCGGCGCGCGACCGAGGGGCCGAACTGGCGATTCGTCAGGTCGGTGACGAGGAAGGCGACAGGATAGGTGAAGGCGCCCCAGGTCAGAAGATCACCGAGGTTGATACCAAACAGTGAGCCCGACAGCGGATATTGCACCAGAATATTGGAGGCGACGACGACGAGTGTCATCAGCAGGACGTAGATAATCGTAAAGCGCAGATAGGGCATTTTTTTATCCTGGGTGATGCCACCAGTTGGAGCCAAACATCGGAGCGAAACGTCTGACACGATTTCCGCAAAACCCGATGCAATTAAAATCTGAAACAAACAAAAGGCTTGAGCGGCGAAAAGCCATTCAAGCCTTCTGAATATCAGATGATGTCAAAGCCGCTATTAAGCAGCTTCAGCAGTCTTCTTGGCGATCTGGCGGCGCAGGAGACGAGCGCGCATGCTCAGTTCGTTTTCGCCGGACTTCAGAAGGAAGGCATCGAGGCCACCACGGTGTTCAACGGAGCGCAGAGCGGCTGCGGAAACACGCAGGCGGAAACGCTGGCCGAGAGCATCGGAGATCAACGTGACCTGGCAGAGATTCGGAAGGAACCGGCGCTTGGTCTTGTTGTTGGCGTGGCTGACGTTGTTGCCCGTCTGGACGCCCTTGCCGGTCAATTCGCATACACGGGACATGGGTACACCTATTTCGTTTCGTCTGTTTCACCACTGGCTCGCCACCGGCAAAACCGGGGTGGCAATCCAACTGGCCATGATTGGAAAGTTGCGGTTCTATAGTCAGACGGGACTTAACAGTCAAGCCGCTCGCGATCAAATCAAAGGAAATTCCGGCGTTTTCAACCGTCGTCCGCTTTTTTATTGCCACAAGTCAGCGTATATGATCGCCCGATAAGGCCGCTTCCGCGCCTCTTTTAAGGTGATATCGAAATGATTGCCAGAGGAAAAAGCATTTTCATGGCCGCTACTATGGCGTTTGCGGGCGTTTCCCCCTCGCTCGCCGCCGAAGCACGCCACACAAGCGAATACAGCATCAATCTCGGCATTTTGCCGATTGCGCGGGCAAGTTTTTCGACTCGCATGGACGGACCGAATTATTCGATCTCCGGCTCCTTCAGCGCCGCCGGCCTTGCCAGCATTCTAAAGGACATTTCCGGCAAGACCACGGTCTCCGGCGCCAAGCGCGGCCACCGGCTGCAGGCCAACGAATACTCGCTGATCTACAAGGACGGCAAGCGGGTGCGCACCTATGATGTCGTTTATCGCAACGGCAATGTCACATCGACGACGGTAAAACCCGAACCCAAGGCCCGGCCGGACAACTGGGTTGATGTGAAAGACCGCGACCTGCGCTCGGTTCTCGACCCGATTTCCGGCCTCATCATTCCCGCAGGCGGACGCATCTGCCCGACTCGCCTGCCGATTTATGATGGTGAGTCGCGACTCGACCTCGTTCTGAGCCCTAGCGGTACGAAGCCTTTCAAGACGAACGGCTTCAGTGGTGACGCCATCGTCTGCAAGGCGCGTTACGTTCCGAAGTCGGGTTACAGGCAGGGACGAAAGGATATCGAATATCTCAAATCGATCTCGATGGAGATCTGGTTCGCCAAGTCGAACAATATGGACGTCTATGCGCCCGTTTATGCGATCATTCCGACGCGGGTGGGGCAGGTTTACATTACCGCTACGAAATACGGCGGCTGACGAAGGCTTATTTGCTGGGTGAGTGACGCCCGGCGGCGTAGCATATTTCTTCTCCCCGACTGGGGAGAAGAAACAAGGGGCACACGCTCGCTTCACCGGCTCTGAGGTTCAGGGCGCATCCCCCGGCGACCAGCCGGGTTCCGCCATCACGAAGCTCGAAAAGGCAAAGCCCGGCGAGACGGTGCAGCCGACGAGCGTGAAATCGCCGAGGCTTTCCGCCGATTGCCAGCAATTGGCCGGCACGATCACCTGTGGGCGCTCGCCCTCCAGAATCGCGGGGCCAAGCGTAAAGGTCTGCACCTCTCGGCCGTCCTGCGAAAGATGCAGCGCGATCGGCGCACCGGCATAATAGTGCCAGACCTCCACCGCATCGGTGACCCGGTGCCAGTGCGAGCGCACGCCCTTTTCCAGCAGATAATAAATCGCCGTCGAATGCCCACGTTCGCCGCCGGCCTTGTCGCGGAACGTCTGGTGGTAGAACCCGCCCTCTGGATGCGGCTCCAGCCCAAGCTCGCGAATGATCGCCTGCGCCGACATATCCGTTCCCATCAGAAATTATCCTTGCGCGTGCGGATTTCCGCGAAGACATCGGCATCGGCAGCGCCTTCAAGGCCGAGATGTCTGCGGATACCGGCATCCGCCACCCGCATATAGGGATTGGTCTGTTTTTCGAGCCCGATGGTGGTGGGAATGGTGAATTCATTGGCCTGCCGCGCGGTCTCGACACGTGCCGCGCGCTCGCGCAGCACAGCATTGTCTGGATCGACGGTCAGCGCAAAACGGGCATTCGAAAGCGTGTATTCGTGGCCGAAATAGACCCGCGTGTCATCCGGCAGGGCCATCAGCTTCTGGAAGGAGTGCCACATATCCGCCGCCGGCCGTTCGAACAGCCGACCGCAGCCCATGGCAAACAGCGTATCGGCGGCAAACAGCAGCCCGTCATCCGGCAGGTAATAACAGATATGCCCTGCCGTATGGCCGGGTGTGGCAATCACCTGCACGCGGCGGCCGGCAAATTCGAATTCGTCGCCATCGGCCTGCGAACGGTCGAGGCCCGGTATCGCAATCGCCTCGTCGTAGGGGCCGTGCACCTCGCAACGGAACTTGTCCTTCAGCACCAGATTGGCTTCCACATGGTCCTGATGGTGGTGGGTGGTGAAGATATGTGTGAGCTTCCAGCCATGGCCATCAAGGGCGCGCAGGATAGGGCCTTCTTCCGGCGCGTCTATGGCGGCCGTCGCCCCGCTTTCGGGATCGTGCAACAAAACCCCGAAATTGTCGCTGCGGCAAAGAAAGACGTCTATTTCCAAAGGTTTCATCGTATCCTCTCCATTTGCCGGCCAAAACCGGCGCATTCGCCTGCCTGACTTTCCCAACTGGCTTTCAATGTAAGGGCAGACGCCTTGAAGTCCAACCGCCTGATGCTACATTCTCGCCCATGAATACCGATATCGTCGATCTGCGCGAATTCTATCATTCTCCGCTTGGCCGCTCGGCCGAGCAGGCGATCACCATGGCGCTTTCGACGCTTTGGCCGCCCTTGCCGGAAGAACGGCTAGTCGGCCTCGGTTATGCCGTGCCGTTTCTGGAACGGTTCCGCCACGATACCGAGCGCACCTTCGCCTTCATGCCGGCGGGGCAGGGTGCCGTGAACTGGCCAGCGGGCGAGCTTTCCTCCACCGCGCTGGTGTTCGATGAGGAATTGCCGCTGCCCGATTCGTCGATAGACCGGGTGTTGATGGTGCATGCGCTGGAATTTGCCGAAAATCCGCGTGAGAGTTTGAAGGAACTGTGGCGGGTGCTGGCGCCCGGTGGCCGTCTGGTGATCGTGGTGCCCAACCGCCGCGGTGTGTGGGCGCGCATGGAACATACGCCGTTCGGTTCCGGCCGGCCCTATTCGCGAGGACAGCTGACGGCCCTTCTGCGCGAAACCAATTTCACGCCGGGCGCCAGCGCCGAGGCGCTGTTCTTTCCACCCACCACAAGCCGGCCGGTGCTGAAATTCCGCCGTTATCTCGAACGTACCGGCCGCAGGCTCTGGCCACTGTTTTCCGGTGTCATCGTGGTGGAAGCCCAGAAGCGTCTCTATCAGGGATTGCCCGTTACCCAACGTGCTTCGCGCCGCGTTTTCGTGCCCGTGCTCGCGCCGCAGGGGGTGCCCACCACCCGCACGACGGCAAGGCAGGGAAAGCCGCGCTGACCCTCGACAAAGCGGCCATTCCGGTCTAATGCCTCCGGCATTGCTTTTGCCGGGTTCTCCGGCGTTTTTCCAAAGGTCGATCAAATGAGTGCAGAGCTTAACCAACCTGTTCCGCGTCCGGGTATTCTGGATATCGCCGCTTATGTTCCCGGCAAGGAACATGTGGATGGCGTCGCGAAGGTCTATAAGCTCTCCTCCAATGAAACGCCGCTTGGGCCGAGCCCGAAGGCGATAGAGGCTTTCAGTGCTGCCGCCAGCCACCTGGAAATCTATCCAGACGGTCAGGCGATCGCATTGCGTCAGGCGATTGCCGACGTGCATGGCCTCAACATCGCAAACATCCTGTGCGGCAACGGTTCGGACGAGCTTCTCGGTCTGCTTTGCCACGTCTATCTGGGTGCCGGTGATGAAGCGATCATCACCGAACATGGTTTCCTCGTCTACAAGATCCAGATCATGGGTGCGGGTGCGACCCCGGTGACGGTGAAGGAAAAGGATTGCGTTGTCGATGTGGATGCGATCCTCGCCGCTGTGACGCCGAAGACCAAGATGGTTTTTCTCGCCAATCCGGGCAACCCCACCGGCACCTATGTTCCCGTCGCGGAAATCCGCCGCCTGCAGGCCGGACTGCCGAAACATGTCGTGCTGGTGCTGGACGCCGCTTACGCCGAATATGTGCGCAAGAATGATTACGAAGCCGGACTGGAACTGGTCTCCGGTAACCGCAACGTGGTGATGACCCGGACCTTCTCCAAGGTTTACGGTCTGGCGGCACTGCGTGTGGGCTGGATGTATGCCCCGGTGGATATCATCGATGCGCTGAACCGCGTGCGCGGCCCGTTCAACATGAGCGCGCCGGCCATTGCGGCGGGTGCCGCTGCGATCCGCGATCAGGCATTCGTTCAAAAGGCTGTGGCACATAATGCCCTGTGGATGGAAAAGCTGGTCACGACCTTTACCGGTCTCGGCCTCACCGTCACACCATCCGTTGCCAACTTCATCCTCATCCATTTCCCGGATCAGGACGGCAAACGCGCGACGGATGCGGATGAGTTCCTGAGCCGCCGTGGTTATATTCTGCGTGCGGTGCGGGGTTATGGTTTCCCGAATGCATTGAGAATGACCGTCGGTTCTGAAGAGGCCAATCTCGGCGTCATCGCTGCTCTCACCGAGTTCATGGGGCAGGCGTGATGGGCGATATCATGTTTGAACGCATCGCGCTGATCGGCATCGGCCTGATCGGCTCGTCGATTGCCCGTGATGTCAGGGAACTCGGGCTTGCGCGCCATGTCGTGATTTCCACCCGCAGCGAAGATACGCTGAAACGGGCGGAAGAACTGGCGCTCGGCACGGATTATACCGTTTCGGCGGCGGAGGCGGTGAAGGATGCCGATCTCGTCATTGTTTCGGTGCCGGTCGGTGCCTCGGAGAGCGTAGCGCAACAGATTGCGCCATATCTGAAGCCGAGTGCCATCGTCACCGATGTCGGCTCCACCAAGGCCTCTGTCATCGCGCAGATGGCCCCGCATATGCCTGAAAACGTGCATTTCATTCCCGGCCATCCGCTGGCAGGTACGGAAAAATCCGGCCCGGATGCCGGTTTTGCCGGCCTTTTCCGCGAGCGCTGGTGCATCTTCACGCCGCTGCCGGGCACGGACGCCGCGGCGCTGGAAAGGCTCAAGGATTTCTGGCGGGCGCTTGGGTCGCGCGTGGATGAAATGGATGCCGAACACCACGACAAGGTTCTGGCGATCGTTTCGCATCTGCCGCACATCATCGCCTACAATATCGTCGGCACCGCGGATGATCTAGAGACGGTGACCGAATCGGAAGTCATCAAATATTCCGCTTCCGGTTTCCGTGACTTCACGCGTCTGGCTGCTTCAGATCCCACCATGTGGCGCGACGTCTGCCTGCACAACAAGGATGCCATCCTTGAGATGCTGGCGCGGTTTTCCGAAGACCTCGCCTCGCTGCAAAGGGCGATCCGCTGGGGGGAGGGCGACAAGCTTTTCGAACTCTTCTCCCGCACGCGCTCCATCCGCCGCTCCATCATCGAGGCCGGTCAGGACGTCGATACGCCTGACTTCGGGCGTCACGCGCTGGATCAGAAGAAGTAAATCGCCGCAGGCGACAGTCTTGGCCGGATTTGATCCGGCCATCAGACCGCTGGCAAAGTGTCAAAGCCCTGCTCCTTGGGCTTGTCCCAAGGATCTAAACACATCAACACAAACAATCGGTTGCAGATCCTCGGGACAAGCCCGAGGATGACGTCGAATAGGGGGTAACCCTCAGATCGGCGGAATCTTGCCGAGCGGGATGAAGCCGCTGACAGTGGCGCGGCCACGATCCACCACGAGGTCGACGGATGCGCGGTCACCGCCGCCGGCGAGCGCGCCGAGCAGCTTGCGGGCGGTATCGATAGTGGATTGCAGCTGCGGAAACGCCTGTTTGGCATTGTCCGACCAGGAGCCGAGCTTTTCGATTTCCAGCTTGAACTGGCCGGAGAGATAACCCTCATTATCGAAGGAGAAGGGGCCGCTGATGCGCATGGTGCGGCCCTCGCCAATATCGGCCACCAAACGGCGAAGCTCGCCGCTTGTGCCATAAAGGCCGGATTTGTCGCTGCCATCCACCATGCCCGCTTTGCCCGCGAGCGTGACATCCAAGATGGCGTCGAGGTGGGGAAGAACCTGCGGCCAGTCCTTGATGACGGTTGCCGAATCGGTGAGCGTGATAGCGCCGTCGAGATCGGCGCCGTTCTGGCGCAGATGCATTTCCGTCTTGACGGCATCGAAGTCGATGGTCTGGCCGGTGACGGAAGAAACCGCCTGCGCCTTCAGCCCGTCGATGACGAGCGAGCTGCGGTCAATGCCCTTCAGCTTGGTGACGATGCTGGACTGCATGTTCTTCCAGGCGGCCGAAATCGTCAGGCCGTGGGCCGATCGGATTTCCGCTGGCGAATCGAGTTCCCAGACGACGTGGCCGGGATTATAGACCTGCGCCGCCGAGCGAAGTTCGCCGAAGGAAGCGGAAACGCCGTTTTGGCTGTCGTCCACCGTCACCTTGGAGCAGAAAAGGCCGATGCGGAAGGGATAACCCTTGAAGGCGATATCGCCACATTCGCCGCTGACGCTGCGGGCCTGCGAGGGGGAGATGACGTTCAGCACCGTCTGTTTCAGCCGTTCTGCGGCGTAAAACCACCCGGCGGTGTAAAGTCCGATAACCACCACGATGGCGACGGCGAGCCAGAGGAATTTTTTGGCCGTGCCGGATTGGCTTGACGCTGCCATATTGATCTCCGATGAACAGACTTCAGATATTTTTGATTTGGCTTGGGATATGGACGATTTTTGGGTCTTTGGCTACGGTTCGTTGATGTGGAACCCCGGCTTCGCTTTCGAGGAGAGGCAGCAGGCCCGGCTGCACGGTTATCGGCGCTCGCTCTGCATCAGCTCCAACTTTTATAGAGGCACGGAGGAGAAACCCGGCCTCGTTCTCGGCCTGGAGCGCGGCGGCTCCTGCCTTGGCGTCGCTTTCCGCGTGCGCGGCAAGGACCACGATCCCGTCATGGCCTATCTGCGCGAGCGCGAACTGGTGACGAATGTCTACAAGGAGCGGGTGGTTTCCATTGCGCTCGCCAATGGCCGGCGCGGCAGCGCGGTGACCTATGTGGCCGATCCCGCCCATGAGCAATATATCGGCGGTCTCGGCGTTGCCGAATCAGCTGTCATCATCGCGGCCGCGACCGGTCGCTCCGGGCCGAACACGGATTATTTGTTCAACACCGTGCAGCATCTGCAGGAAATGGGCATTCGCGACTCGCTGCTGGAAAGCATCGCCGCAAGTGTTGGTACGCTTTCGGCTCAGTCGGCCGTTGTTTCCTTGCCCTGAAGTTCGGCAATCCGCTTCACGGCGGTCGGTGGCAGCGGCAAATGCGGGTTGTTGCGCGCGGTTTCCAGAAGCAGTTCGTCGCTCGCCTTTTCCGTCACTTCGATCAAACGCTTGAAAAACACGTCGGGATCAAGCCCCGGCTCGATGGCCGGCAGGATACGCACCTTGAAATGGCCGGGGTAACGCATGGTGGACCGGCGTGGCCAGAAGAGGCCGGGATGCATGGCGACGGGAATGACCGGCACCTGAAGGTCCCGGTAAAGCCTTGCGATGCCGTAACGATATTCGGGCTCCGCGCCAGGCGGGCGCCGTGTGCCTTCGGGATAGATGATGAGTTCGCGGCCTGCCGCCATTTCCTCTTTCGCCCGCTCCATCACTTTCAGCATGACCTTGCCACGCGCGGCGCGGTTGACCGGGATCATGCGCTGTTTCATGGCGTACCAGCCGAACAGCGGAATCCACAGGAGTTCACGCTTCAGAATATAGACGGGGTCCGGCAGATTGGGCAGCAGCGCATAGGTGTCCCAGAAGGACTGATGTTTGGGCGCAAAGATGCAGCCGGTTTCGGGGATGTTTTCGAGGCCTTCGATCTCGAAGGTGGTGCCGACGATGGTCTTCATCAGCCAATGATTGGACCGGGCCCAGTTCTTCGGGATTTCATAGGCGATCTTACGGGGCAAAATGAAATAGATCGGCGTCAGCACGATCATGCGAACGATCAGATTGAGGTAAAACAGCGTATTGAAAAGAAAAGAGCGCAGCTTGAGCATCAACAGCCTTCCCGGGATGCAGCCGTTCCGAAACTTTAAGCGTCTCGGTGCCGGATGCCGATGCCAGACGCCTACACGAAAACAAGGGGCGGCAGCAAGCGTGTTTCTGGACGCTTACGACGAAGCCGCGGTAACTTTCGGCGGGGCGTGATCGGTGACGGCCTTGCGCAGACCGTCGCCCTTGCCGAAGCCGGTGAGGTCGCGTCCGGCTGCCGCCACGAACTTCAGATATTCGTAAAGCAGTGTCCGCACCACATCCGGCTCCACGAACCAGTTGGTGCGGACGAGATCGGCGCTGATGACGGGATAGGCGATGAATTCCGTCTGTGGGCTGGCATTGCGCAATTCATGCAGGCTGCGGTGCATGTGATAATTATTGGTGACGACGACAATGGAAGAATAGTTGTGATCACGTATCCAGCTTGCCGCCTCATTGGCGTTGCCGATTGTGTCTATCGCCTTGTAGCCCATGTCCACGCAGCAGGTGAACATGTCGGAAGACCCTTGAGTCATCTTGCGGATCTGCGAGCGGGTGGTGGCCGGGTTGACGCCTGATATCAAAAGCCTCTTGCCCACGCCGTCCCTGAGCAGGCCGACGGCCTGCTCAATGCGCTGATAACCGCCGGTGAGCACGATGATGGCATCGCCTCTTGCTCCCTCCGGCGGGCGCATGGAGGCAACGGAATCGGCAAACCACAAAAAACCGCCGGAAAATGCGCCGAGTGCAATGACGCAAACCAGGATGAGGCCGCGGATAAAACGGCGCAGACGGCCACGCCGCGACAACAGGCCCTTTCGGGCCGGCCGCGCCGTCGTCTGATCCTGGTCCATCCGACTCACAAACATTCCTCCTGAATACTCGCCGATTAAGGCAAGGAACAGGCATTTTTGTCCACCGTCCGCAGGTTACATCCGGCGTGTGACGGTTTCAGTTTTCCGGCGAAAATCCGACCGTGATTTCACGATGCGAGGCCGTCGCTTTTCGACGGATCCGACCGGACGCGGTCAATATCATCGATGGTGCGGATGACCGTCATGCGCGCCGTGATGGTGGTGAGAAGCGCGATTATGATCATCGTCAGGGCAATGCCGAGATAACCGCCGAGACCGACCGAAAACGAACCAAAAAGCGCGCTCGCCTGATCGCTCTGCGGCGTGGCGACCGTGCTCGACTGCCAGAAACCAGCGACGAGAAACACGGCGGCCGCCAGTGCGCTGCCGGCCGCCGCGCCCTTGAGGCTGATCTTCAAGAAGTGCTTCTGGAATTCACGCGCCACGAAGCTGCTTTCCGCACCGACGAAGTGCAGCACCTCGACGATATGCCGGTTGCCGGAAAGCGCGCCGCGCGTGGCGAAGACCACCGTCAGCACCATCGCCGTGAAGACGAGGATGAGCACGCCGACGCCGATCATGACCGTGGTTCTGGCCATGGAAACCAGCCTGTCGACCCAGGTGCGGTGGTCGTCCAGAAAGGCCTGCGGGATTTCCGTCTTCAGCATGTCCCGCATGGCCTGGAAATCGGGCGGGTTGCTTTCATCGATGGTGATGACGACGAGGCGCGGTATGGGAAGTTCGGAAAGATCAAGGCCGCTGCCGAGCCATGGCTCCAGCAGGCGCGATGTCGCCGCATCGTCGAGGATCGTGCCATCGCGGGTGCCGACGAAAGTCAGCGCCAGATTGCGCGCCTTGTTCAGCGCCGCTTCCATGTTCAGCCCGTCCTCGGGCTTGATCTGGATGGTGATCTCGCGGGAAATCTGGCTCTGCCATGTGGCGGCAGTGGCGCGCACCATGGAGACGGCGCCGAGCGTCAGGCAGGCGAGAAATGCCATGATCGCGATCACCACCATCAGCGCATTGCCCTGAATGTTGGAGGGCGGCAGGATGGGCGCCATGGGGCGGATGCGCATGGGCGGGCGTTTCGGCTGGGCCGCTTCGGGTTTCAAGGGCTTGCGGGTGATCTCATTCATATATGTCGAGCCGCCCTTCGGTCAGGATCATCCGGCGCGCGTCGATCTGGTCCATGAGCGCAAAATCATGGGTGGCGATGACGACAGCCGTACCCAGCCGGTTGAGTTCAAGGAAGAGGTTGAGAAGGCGTTTGGCCATCGGCGGATCGACGTTACCGGTCGGCTCGTCGGCCAGCAGGATTTCCGGCTGGTCCATCAGGGCGCGGGCAATGGCGGCGCGCTGCTTTTCGCCGCCGGAAAGAATGGCCGGCAGCACATTGATGCGCTCGCCAAGCCCAACCCATTTCAGAAGCTCGATCACGTCGTTGCGATAGGCGCTTTCTTCCTTGCCGCGCACGCGCAGCGGCAGGGCGACGTTTTCATAGGTCGTCAGATGATCCAGCAGCCGGAAATCCTGAAACACGATGCCGACACGGCGGCGCAGCATCGGCAGCTCGCTGCGCGGAATGCGTGATACATCGCGGTTGAACATGCGGATATGGCCGCGGGTGGGCTGTAGCGACATTAAAAGCATGCGCAGGAGCGAGGTCTTGCCCGCACCCGAAGGGCCGGTCAGAAACTGGAACGAACCCTTGGGGATATCGAAGGTCATGTCCCTCAGGATCTCGGGTCCCATGCCGTAACGCAACCCGACATTTTCGAAATGGATCAACGGACTTCCAGTCTCTTCGTTTCGTGGTGGTTCGCAAACCGCTGGCGCTCGGGGCCCGGATGTCGCGGTTTAACCCGGTTCCGGTGGCCTGTGCGAGCCGTTTTTGCGAAGCATTAACCAATTAAATTTAAAACTTGGCAGGATTCGTTGCAATGCCCAGTTTTGCGGGCCGGAAAACCTCACCCAAGGAATTCTATGGCTATGTTCCGTTCATCTCGCCGGCAAGCGGCATTCGATTTTGATCTCCTGATGCCGGAAACACCGGCGCGCCGAACGGCGCGGGCGGCAAACCCCGACCGCGATGTGGTAGACGCGGAATTTGTCACCATCAAGGAAAACCGTGTCCGCCAGCCGGGAAATGACAATCGCGGCGCTGCACGTCGGCAAATGGTAAAACCGTCCGTCACCATCGGTGCGCTTGGCCTCGCCTTCATTGGCTGGCTGGATCGCAGATTGTCGCGCCTTTCTGCCGATGCCTATTCGGCGCTGGTGGCGGGGCTTGCGATTTTTGTTTTCGTCTGCTCCGGTGGCCTGTCTGTCGTGGTGCCGGAAACGTCGGCGGTCGCCGCCTCGGTCAACCCGCTCGCCATTTCCCATGTCACCATCACGCCGCAGGAAGCGGGCGGCATGGATATATTGCTCATCAATGGCATCGTGGAAAACAATGGCGGCAACCTGGAAGAGGTGCCGGCCCTTCGCGCCGATCTTTTCGCCGCCAAGGGGCAGCTGGTGGCAAGCATGGTCATCGAGCCGCCGGTCAAGGAGATGCAGCCCGGTTTTAGCCACGGTTTTTCAGCAAAACTGCGCCATCCCGGTGGAAAAACGCCCGAGATCAAGCTTTCCTTTGTTGAGGCGGGTGCGTCCGCACGCTGACTGTGCTAACGCGTGGTCTTCGTATTTTTACTGAAAGGTAAAATCGGCAAGGCGCAGCACAGGAGTAAGAATGCCCGTCGTCCGTGGAAAAAACATCGAGCCGCTCTACACCGCCGAGCAGATCGCCGAGCGCAATCGCGATATGGCCAAGCACATTGCCGGTGGCCCGACCAAGGATTTGCTGGTCATTGCCGTACTCAAGGGATCGTTCATTTTCGCGGCCGATCTTATCCGCGCGCTGCATGATAGCGGCCTTGCTCCCGAAGTCGAATTCATCACGCTTTCGAGTTACGGCGCCGGCACGGTTTCCCAAGGGGTGCGGATCGTCAAGGATATCGACAGCGATGTGAAGGACCGCGATGTCCTGCTGATCGACGACATTCTCGAATCCGGCCGAACGCTGCGTTTCGCCAAGGAACTGCTTTACGAGCGCGGCGCGCGCAACGTCACCATTGCCGTGCTGCTCGACAAGAAGGTCAAGCGCAAGGAAGATCTGGAGGCCGACTATGTCGGTTTCGAATGTCCTGACTATTTCGTCGTCGGTTACGGCATGGATGTGGCTTATGCCTTCCGCGAACTGCCTTTTGTCGGCGTCGTGACCGGCGACGCCTGAGCATACCTGCCGTGCCGGAACGACACAGGGCGGAGACGCCTCATTAACCATTCACCCAGCCAAAAGCTGGGTGTTTACCTCTTGAAAAGAGGAGCCTGCGATGTTGCTCACGGCTGGAAATGATGCCCAGGAGCAATAAATAATGGCGAAAATTCTGATTACCGAAGACGAGGATGCATTGCGGGCTTTCGTCGCCCGCGCGCTGCGTCTCGACGGTCACGAGACCCATGAGGCGGCTGACGGCGAGCAGGGGCTGGAGAAGCTTCAGCAAACCAGTTTCGATCTTCTTCTTTCGGATATCCGCATGCCGGTCATGGATGGCATCGAGCTGGCGCACCGCGCCGCCGAAAGCTTCCCGGCGATGCGTATTTTGCTGATGACGGGTTATGCCGAGCAGCGCGAACGCGCCGATGATCTGGCGACGAAGATTGTGGACGTGGTTTCCAAGCCCTTTGCGCTGCCGGATATTCGCAAGGCTGTGGCGCGGGCGCTGGCGGCCTGAGCGATAGGATTGCAGAGATTAAAGGGCGGCCGGCGGGCCGCTTTTTTGTTGAGGAGTTGTCAGCTCGCTCCTCCGTCATGCTCGGGCCTGTCCCGAGCATCTGCGACGTGTCGATTTATGAGAGGTTGGCGGATCCTCGGCACAAGGGCACTGTCCGGTTTAAGTTTCTGGACAAGGCACAAGACTCTCATTCTAATGGGCTTTCCGGATTTTCGCCTTAACCGGACACCAAAGAAGAGCGGCGTCGTCCGATGGGAAGGAAAGTCGTGCCAATTGCGCCGACGTCATCCTCGGGCCTGTCCCGAGGATCTGCCAACGTATTGATTTTATTCGACGTGGTTAGATCCTCGGCACAAGGCCGAGGATGACGTTGAGTGAATGTTCACCCTTCATCGCCGACTTCAAGGGGACTGCATTCTGCCCGGAAATTTAAACCGGATAGCAGTGGCACAAGGCCGAGGATGACGCTGAGGGGATGGTTACCCTTCAGTAGAAATCTTTCCAATCCTCACCGTATATCCAGCAACCGTTCCAGATAACGCCGTTCTACTTCACCCGGCGGATTGTTGCCGAGCTTTTCCCTGATAGCCTCGAGAATTTCACGGGCGCGCTGCACGTCGATCTCGTCAGGCACCTTCACCTGATCGCCGAAATCCGGACCGGTGGTACTGCGCGGCCGGCCGAGTGGGTCACGGCCGTTTTGTCCGCCCTGACCGGCCATGCCTTCCTGGCCTTGCCCAGGCTGCTGGCCCTGCTGGCGCATCGCCTGCATGATCTGGCCCATCATGTCCTGTGCGCCCTGTCGCAGCGCGTTCAGCGCATTGCCCTGGCCTTCAACCGCCTGTTCGCCCTGACCCTTGCCCAGCGCTTCGCCGGCGCCCTGCATTTCCTGCTGCGCCTTGCCGAAGTTTTCGCCCGGTTCCATGCCGAGATCGCGCAGGCCCTGCTGCAACTCACCGAGCTGCTTGCCGAGGGCATCCTGCTGTGCCCGCAGGTTTTTCAGCGCGTCGCGCAATTGTTCCGCGGTCATCTGGTCGCTCGGCTGTTGTCCGCCCTGCTGACCATTCTGGCCTTGTTGACCCGGTTGACCTTGCTGGCCTTCCTGTGGCGGCTGGCCATTCTCGCCCATCTGCTGCTCGTCTTCGCCTTCGCCGCCCTGCTGTGGGTCGCCGCGCTGCATGCGGTCTCGAAGTGCTTGGTCGAGCTTGAAAGTCTCGTCCATCAACTTCTGCTGCTGCTGAAGAATTTCGCCCAGCTTGTCGATCTGCTGGCGCATCTTGCTGCTCTGTTGCTGTCCCTGCTGGCCTTGCCGCTGCGGGCGGCCAGCCTGCAGATTGTTCATCATGCGCTGTAGCTGCGAGAGCATTTCCTGCGCCGCGTCACGATTGCCGGAACGGGCAAGGTTCTCGATCTGGTTCATCATGTTTTCCAGATCGCGCTGGCGCAGCACGTTCTGGGCTTGGTTGTTCATGTTGGCTTGGGGCGCGTTCTGCATGCGCTGCGCAAGCTCGCTCATGAACTGCTGCATCGCTTCGCGCAGCTCCTGCATCAGCTTGGCAACTTCCTCATCAGAAGCATTGCGCTGCAGTGCCTCGGAAAGCGCGGTCTGCGCATCGCGAAGGCGTCTTTCGGCCTGCGAAAGGTCGCCATCTTCAATGCCGAGCGCGATTTCCCAGAGATAATCGGCCGTGTTCTTCAGCATCTCATCATTATAAGCGAGACGCATCCGCGTCTGCGCCGATTGCAGCAGGAGATAATGCGTGGTGTTGGGAATGGTCTCTTCCGGGCGCAGGCCCACCGCCTCATTATAGGCGATCGCCTTCGGCATCTGGCGTGTGTCGAGCGAGAAGATTTGCCGTTGCTCGGCGATCGCAGCCGCCAGCGGTTCGGAGAAGTTGCGGCCCGGCAGCACCATTTCATGCGCGGGGCTGCGGCCGGTCTGGCCTGCACCATCAGTTGCGACAAGTGTGATGCGTACACGTTTGCCCGCCATCGGATGTTCGGTCAGGTTACGGCTGGTCAGGCCCTTGATCTCGCGATTGTTCTGACGCGGCAGATCGAGCTTGAATTCCGGCGGCGGGTAAAGTGCTGTCGCGCCTTCCGCCACGCCGATGGGCTCGATGATGGCGTGCGCTTCCTTCAGGCCGTAATCGTCCTTGGCAGTGAAGCCGATTTCCAGCGCGCCGTTAACGGCGCGGCGCGGCATCTTGTCGAAGGCGATGCTGGGCGGCTGGTCGGGAATGACGTTAAATAGCCATTGTTCGCCATTGGCGGTGATCATGCCGCTTTCGGTAACATCCATGGCGAAGGTGCGCGGCGCGACGGGCTGATCCGCAGAACGGGTCGGCGTCTGGACAGCGATATCGCCGCTTGCACTGTCCGCGCGTGCAGCTTCGGGCGCAAGCTTCTGCAACGCGCCGGCCATTTCGGGTTCAAAAGTCACTTCCTCACCGCCATTGCCACCGGTCATGCGGATCGTCAGCTTGGAGGATTGCGGCACGGAAACCGCGTCACGGTTTGTCGCATCACGTCCGGTCAGGAAAATCGGCGCGCGGCCGGTATAGGCGGGCGGGGTGACCCAGGCATCGAGACGGATATCTGGGTTGAGCGGACCAACGGCCGGTCGGCTGCGGAAAGCATCGGCAACCGTGCCCGCGCCGTTCGAATAGGAAAAACCGAAAGCGGTGACCAGAAGCAGTGCCGGAATGGCGCGCAGCGCCAGACGGTCATAACGGGCGATATCGGGTTTCGGCAGGCCGGCATTGAGCGCGGCAATGCGCTCCGCCATGCGGATCTGGTGTTCTTTCCAGAGGGCGCGGGAAAACGGCGTGTCGAAAGCGGGTTCATCGTCCTGCACGCCGACCGGCTGGTGCGCCAGACCGTTACGATCTTCAAGAAGACGCGAGGCTTCATGATCCGTCGGCCATTTCAGCCGCAGGATCGGCAAAAGCGTGGCGATGAAACTGAAAACCAGAACGAAAACGATGCCGAGCCGCAGGAAATCCGGCATATGCCGGTAAAGGCCAAACCATGACAGTGCCAGAAATATGGCGGCGATGGAGAGAGGCCAGAGCGTTTTCGGCGCGATCTTCTCCGAGAGCAGCACGATTTTCGCGAAGAAGCGCTTGGCCGCAACCCGACGGGCAAGGTCCGGCCGCTGCGCGAATGCGCCGGTCGGGCGCTTTCTGCCTGTGCTGTCCTTACCGGCTGTGGTCATCAATCCGTTCTCCCGGTTCTGGCCACGTCGAACGCCATTCCCGGAACGGCGAGCTGTTCATATCACAGGGGCAAGGATAACATTGTTTGTGGCGAAGACGAGGGCACCTAGGCCCTCACCCCCATTTTTTAGGCAGCTTCGCTTGATTGTGATCGATTGCGCAGCGTCAATCGAGCCAGGCGGGCACGGAATCGAGGGCGATCAGTTCCTCATAGGTACCGCGCGGGCGGATGACGTGGAACCTGTCGCCCTTGACGAGCACTTCCGGCACCAGCAGACGCGAATTATAGGTGCCGGCCTGCACCGCGCCATAGGCGCCGGCTGAACTGACGGCGATGAGATCACCCGGCTGCGGTGCCGCCATCTCGCGGTCGAGCGCCAGATAATCGCCGGTTTCGCAGACCGGACCAACGATATCGGCCTTGATGCGCGGCGCGTTCTCTGAAGGCTGCACCACCGGGCGGATGCCGTGATAGGCTTCGTAGAGCGTCGGGCGAATAAGGTCGTTCATGGCGCCATCGACGATCACGAAGGTTTTGTCGCCGCCATCTTTCACATAGATCACTTCCGTCACCAGAATGCCGGCATTGCCGACAATCAGGCGGCCGGGCTCGGTGACGATCTTGCAGTTGAGGCTCTTCAGCTCGTTCTTGACGATATGAGCATAGGCATCCGGCAGCGGCGGCGGATTGTTGTCGTCGCGGTAGGGAATGCCGAGGCCGCCGCCAATATCGACGTGGCTGATCGCATGGCCATCGGTACGCAGCACTTCCACCAGTTCGCGCAGCAGCCGGAAGGCATCTTCGAAAGGCTGCAATTCGGTGATCTGGCTGCCGATATGCATGTCGATGCCGGTGACTTCGATGCCGGGCAGGGTGGCGGCATGGGCATAGACCGCACGCGCCCGCTCATAGGAAATGCCGAACTTGTTTTCTTTTTTTCCGGTGGAAATCTTGGCGTGGGTGCGCGCATCCACATCCGGATTGATGCGGAAGGAGACATGCGCCCGCTTGCCGGCCTTGACGGCGCGCAGGTTGAGGACTTCCAGTTCCGGTTCGGATTCGATGTTGAAGCAATAGATGCCGGCTTCCAGCGCGTAATCCATTTCCGCCACGGTCTTGCCGACACCGGAGAACATGATGCGGCTTGCGGGCACGCCGGCAGCCAGTGCACGGCGCAATTCGCCGCCGGAGACCACGTCGATGCCGGCACCGAGTTTCGCCAGCGTCTTCAGCACCGCCTGGTTGGAATTGGCCTTCATGGCGTAACAGACCATGGCGTCCACATCCGCGAAAGCGCCTGAGAACACCTTGTAGTGGCGCTCCAGCGTTGCTGTGGAATAGACGTAGAAGGGCGTGCCGACCGCCTTGGCGATCTCGGGCACGGGCACGTTTTCGGCGTGCAGCACGCCGTCGATATAGCCAAAATGGTTCACGGCTTTTTACCCGTCAGAGAAGCTTGTCGAGGATGAACGGCCGTTCCGCTGTCGCCGGCTTCGGCTCGCTGCCATCGGCGGCGCGTTTGTTGCGCATTTCGACCGGCGTGCTCGGCGGGTCGATGTCGCCCTTACGCCCGCAGGCACTGAGAGCAAGGCTGACGGCGAGCGTCATGCCGATGGGAACGATGAGTTTGCGCGCGGTTTTTGAAAGCATGAGCCTGTCCAAAGGAAATATGTGCCTCTCTGATAACGAAAAACAGGGCGCTTGTGCACCCTGTTTCTTGTGATCGCAGCGTAACGTGAATTTATCAGTTGCGTCCACGCCACCAGGCGATCTGCTTCCTGACTTCCGAAGGAGCGGTGCCGCCAAAGCTTGTGCGGCTGGCGACCGATGCCTCGACCGAGAGAACGTCGAAAATACCGTTGGTGATGTCGGGGTGGATGGCCTGCAATTCCTCCAGCGAAAGATCGGCCAGATCGCAGCCCTTTTTCTCCGCCAGCGCCACGGCATTGCCGGTCACATGGTGGGCATCGCGGAACGGCAGGCCCGCCTCGCGCACCAGCCAGTCGGCGAGATCGGTGGCTGTGGAATAACCCGAACCGGCGGCCGCACGCATACGGTCCTTGCGCACCTCGAGGTCGCGTATCATGCCGGTCATGGCGGCAATCGCCAATTCCAGGCTTTCGGCGGAGTCGAAAACCTGTTCCTTGTCTTCCTGCATGTCCTTGGAATAGGCAAGCGGCAGGCCCTTCATGACAGTCAGCAGCGCCACCAGCGAGCCGTTGATGCGACCAGTCTTGGCGCGCACCAGTTCGGCGGCGTCAGGGTTCTTTTTCTGCGGCATAATCGAAGAGCCGGTGGAAAAGGCATCCGAGAGGCGGATGAAACCGAATTGCGGCGTCGACCAGATGACGATTTCTTCGGCGAGACGCGACAGATGCGTGGCGCAGATCGAAGCGATCGACAGGAATTCCAGCGCGAAATCGCGGTCGGAGACGGTGTCGATAGAGTTGCGGGTCGGCTCGCGGAAACCGAGCGCCTTGGCTGTCATATGGCGGTCGATGGGGTAGCCGGTGCCGGCCAGCGCGGCTGCGCCGATCGGGCTTTCGTCCAGATGCTCGATGGCGTGCCGCACACGGGCACGGTCACGGCCGAACATTTCCACATAGGCCATGCAATGGTGGCCGAAGGTGACGGGCTGCGCCGTCTGCAGATGGGTGAAGCCGGGCATCACGGTATCGGCATTTTCCTCGGCGCGGTCGAGGAAGGCGGCGATGAGGGCTGTCAACATGCCCTCGGTCTTCTGCAATTCTTCCTTAACCCACAGGCGGAAATCGAGCGCCACCTGGTCGTTGCGCGAGCGCGCGGTGTGCAGGCGGCCGGCCGCCGTGCCGATGAGGGTTGCAAGGCGCGCCTCGATGTTCATGTGAATATCTTCGAGCTTGCGCGAGAATTCGAAGGTGCCGGCTTCGATCTCTGACAGGATCGTGTTCAGGCCGTGAACGATCTTCTCTTTATCTTCCTGCGAAATAATGCCTTTTTCCGCCAGCATGGTGGCGTGCGCTATAGAGCCGCGGATGTCCTGGGCATAAAGCTTCTTGTCGAAGCCGATGGAGGCATTTATCTCTTCCATGATGGCTGATGGCCCGGAAGCAAAACGTCCGCCCCACATCTGGTTGGAGGATTTCTGATCTGTGCCGTCAGCCATGTTTAGTGCCCTGGAGTATTCGATGACAGAAAAAACGCCGTTCAGGCTTCCTTCCGCCAAGTTGGTTGCAATTGCTGCCGTTGCCGGTGTGCTCGCCGGTGCTGGCGCGGTCGGGTTCAGGCATATTGGGTCTGAGAGCCCGGTTCAAGGGGCTGCGGTGGCAGAGGGCGGTTTATGTGAGGGTGCTGCAAACCGCATCGCCTCGCTGAAGCCGTTTCTGAAGGGGCAAGTGGCTGCCATGTCGGCGGCGGACAAGCCGCGTGTCATCCCGCTGTCCTTCGAGGGGCCCGAGGCCAAGGACATGACGCTTGCCGATCTCAAGGGCAAGGCGATTCTTCTCAATCTCTGGGCCACATGGTGTGTACCCTGCCGGGAAGAAATGCCGGCTCTGAACGCGCTGGAGAAGGAAAAGGGCGGTGACAAGTTCGAGGTTGTGGCCGTCAATATCGATGTCGGCGCGGATGAAAAGCCGAAAGCCTTCATGGATGAATACAAGATCGACGCGCTGAAGCATTACCGCGACAGTTCCATGGGCGTCTTCAACGTCCTGAAAAAGGAAGGCCTCGCTTTCGGCCTGCCGGCCACCCTGCTGCTGGATGAAAACGGCTGCCTGCTGGGCGCCATGAACGGGCCGGCCGCCTGGGACAGCGAAGATGCGAAGGCGTTGGTGACGGCCGCAACCGCTAAGTAAGCCGGCTTTCGGGAGAGACTTTTCTCTCCCTCGCTGCGGCTGATCTTTAACGCGTCGGAACTGGCGTTTCGCCGCGGTAATCGTAGAAGCCACGGCCGGATTTACGGCCGAGCCAGCCGGCCTCGACATATTTGACCAGTAGTGGGCAGGGGCGATATTTGCTGTCGGAGAGACCGTCATGCAGCACCTGCATGATCGACAAACAGGTATCGAGACCGATGAAATCGGCAAGTTGCAGCGGACCCATCGGGTGGTTCGCGCCGAGCCGCATGGCGGTATCGATGGCTTCCACCGAACCGACGCCCTCATACAGCGTGTAGATCGCCTCGTTGATCATCGGCAGCAGGATGCGGTTGACGATGAAGGCCGGGAAATCCTCGGCGACGGTGATCGCCTTTTCAAGCGTCCGCACATAGGCTTTCGCCGCGTCGAAGGTTTTTTCGTTGGTGGCGATGCCGCGCACCAGCTCGACCAGTTTCATGACGGGCACCGGGTTCATGAAATGGATGCCCATGAACTGTTCGGGGCGGTCAGTGGCGGAAGCAAGTCGGGTGATGGAAAGTGAAGACGTATTGGTGGCGAGCAGCGCCTCGGGTTTCAGGACCGGGCAGACCTGCGCATAAATCTTGCGCTTGATCTCTTCGTTTTCCGTGGCTGCCTCGATGACGATATCCATCGGCGCCAGATCATTGACGTCGGTCGATCCACTGATGAGCGCCAGCGCCTGCTTGCGGGCATCATCGGAAAGCTTGTTGTTGGTCACCTGGCGGGCGAGATTGCCGTTGATCGTGGCAAGGCCGGCCTCGATGCCTTCTTTCGAAAGATCGTAGATATGGACCCGGTAGCCGGCAATGGCGGAAACATGCGCAATGCCACATCCCATCTGACCGGCTCCGATGACACCGATGTTTTTAAAGGGGGCGGTCATATGCGGTTCTCCCATGTGATGCATCTGCAAATTCGCTGGCGATGTTACGCATATCGCCGAAAAAGAGAAGGCGGCGCGTTCAAAAAACGCGCCGCCTTCATCATGTATTTAAAATCAAAGAGCTTTTTGAAGTTCCGGCAGTGCCTCGAACAGGTCTGCGACGAGACCGTAATCGGCAACCTGGAAAATCGGCGCTTCTTCATCCTTGTTGATGGCGACGATGACCTTCGAATCCTTCATGCCGGCCAGATGCTGGATGGCGCCGGAAATACCGGCAGCGATGTAAAGCTGCGGCGCAACCACCTTGCCGGTCTGGCCCACCTGCCAGTCGTTCGGCGCGTAACCGGCATCGACGGCCGCGCGGCTGGCACCAACGGCGGCACCAAGCTTGTCGGCGACGGGAAGGATGACTTCCTTGAACTTTTCCGACGAGCCAAGCGCGCGGCCACCGGAGATGATGATCTTCGCAGAGGTCAGTTCCGGACGATCGGAAGAAGCCAGCGCATCGGAAACGAAGCTGGAGACACCGGGATTTTCAGCAGTAGCGATTGTCTCGACCGATGCCGAACCACCTTCGGCGGCGGCCGCAAAGGCGGTCGGACGCACGGTGATGACCTTCTTGGCGTCGCTTGCCTGCACCGTCTGGATGGCGTTGCCGGCATAGATCGGCCGTTTGAAAGTGTCAGGCGATACGACCTCGATGATTTCCGAGACCTGCGCCACGTCGAGAAGCGCTGCCACACGCGGCAGCACGTTCTTGGCGGATGCCGTCGCGGGGGCGATGATGACGTCATAGGCGGGGCTGAGCGAAACGACCAGCGCCGCCAGCGGCTCGGCAAGCGCGTTGGCATAGGAGGCGTCGTCGGCGAGCAGCACCTTGGAGACGCCCGTCAGCTTCGCGGCTGCGTCGGCGGCAGCTTTCGCGCCAGAACCCGCGACCAGCACATGCACGTCGCCGCCGATCTGCGTTGCCGCCGTCAGCGTCTTTGCCGTCAGGTCGGAAAGGGTTGCGTTGTCGTGTTCTGCCAGAAGAAGAATGGCCATAAGAATATCTCCCTTTTCCGAAACCTTAGAGGACGCCGTCGGCTTTGAGCTTTTCGACCAGTTCGGCAACCGAGCCGACCTTGATGCCGGCCTTGCGGCCCGCGGGCTCCTCGGTCTTCAGCACCTTCAGGCGCGGCGAGACATCGACGCCGAAATCGGCCGGAGCCTTTTTGTCGAGCGGCTTCTTTTTTGCCTTCATGATGTTCGGCAGCGAGGCGTAACGCGGCTCGTTCAGACGAAGATCGGTGGTGACGACGGCTGGCAGTTTCAGCTCGACAGTCTGCAGGCCGCCATCGACTTCACGGGTGACCGCGACCTTGCCGTCAGCCGGTACGACCTTGGAGGCAAACGTGCCCTGGCCCCAGCCGAGCAGGGCTGCCAGCATCTGGCCGGTCTGGTTCGAATCGTCATCGATCGCCTGCTTGCCGACGATGACGAGACCGGGCTGCTCAGCCTCGGCCACGCCCTTCAGGAGCTTGGCGACGGCGAGCGGCTCGACGGTTTCGTCGGTCTCGATCAGGATGGCGCGGTCGGCGCCCATGGCAAGCGCGGTGCGCAGCGTTTCTTCCGCCTTGGCCGGGCCGATGGAGACGACCACGACCTCTTCGGCTTTGCCGGCTTCCTTCAGGCGAAGGGCCTCTTCCACCGAGATTTCGTCGAACGGGTTCATCGACATCTTCACATTGGCAAGCTCAACGCCAGAACCATCCGACTTCACGCGGATTTTCACGTTGTAGTCGACGACTCGTTTAACGGGGACAAGGATTTTCATCGGCGGCTTTCCTCAAACTCCTGTCCGCGGGGCGGGTAAACCGCGCGGACCTCCAAAAACAGGTGGCGACATGGATAAGCATTTTTCCCGCAAATACAACGGAGCAATCTTCATTATCACATGCACGTAAGGCATATATTACGTTGACGTTAACGTAAATACTGTATCTCTGACGAGAGGTCTCATCTACCCCCGTCATAGCCCCGTTCGATTTGCGACAACCCTGCCGTTTGCGACGTATTCTTGAACTGCGCCGCCCTCGGCGCAACAATGGTGCGGTCAAACAGGGGAACATCCGGCCTGCGCATGAAAATCACCATGATCGCGCCCGCCAGGATGCCACCCACATGCGCGCCCCAGGAAACGTTTTGCTCCAGCCCCAGCGCCAGCATCAGGAACTGCTGACCGATCCACAGCGCCAACGGAATGAAGGCGGGCAGGGGAAGTGGAATGCGCATCAGGACCAGCACCCAGACACGTACCCTTGGATGCAGCAGGAAATAGGCCGCAACCACACCGGAAACCGCACCCGATGCACCGATCAGCGGCCCTTCCGAAGTGGGGGCGACAAAGCCGTGAAACAGGGCGCCGGCAATCGCGCAGACGAGGTAGAAGATCAGGAACCGGAAGTGACCGAGCGCATCCTCGACATTGTCGCCGAAGACCCAGAGAAACAGCATGTTGCCGGCCAGATGCCAGAAATCGAGATGCAGGAACGCATAGGTGACGACGGTGAGATCATCAGGCACCACCTGCAGGGCCGGTTCCAGATAGGCGTAATCGAATACCACGGCAGGGATGAAACCGAGGCCGAGCGCTGCGGCATTGGCCTGCACGTCGCTGGCAAGCACGCCGGTAAACAGCCAGACCAGTACATTGATCACGATCAGGCCGATGGTCACATATTGCAGCCGGATATGTTTGAGGAAATTCGCATCGTGCAGCGGTATGAACATCGAACGCCCTTCGTTTGCGCCATGGACAGGCTTTAACGGTTCTTGCCGGGAACCCACAATATGTCGGCCCTACCTGCCTCATTGGTGAAGCGGGCGGCGACGAACAGGAAATCGGACAGGCGATTGGCATATTTCAGGGCCGCCGGACTGACGATCTCGTTGTCAGTAACGGAAAGTTCAACCATCAACCTCTCCGCTCGCCGGCAGACGGTGCGCGCCATGTGCAGATTGGCCGCTGCCGCGCTGCCGCCCGGCAGCACGAAGGAGGTAAGCGGTTCAAGGGCGGCATTGAGTTCGTCGATTTCGTTTTCCAGCCGCATGACCTGGCTTTCAACGATGCGCAACGGCTCATAGGAAAGCGGCTCGCCATTATCAGGCGTGGCGAGATCGGCGCCGAGATCGAAAAGATCGTTCTGGATGCGGAACAGCATGGCATCCAATGTCTCCAGCCCGCTCGTATGAAGCCGCGCGATGCCGATGGCCGAATTGGTTTCGTCGACCGTGCCATAGGCCTCGACGCGAAGATCGTGCTTCAGGCGGCGTGGGCCGGAAACCAGCGCCGTCGTGCCTTTGTCGCCGGTGCGGGTGTAGATCTTGTTCAGCTTCACCATGTCAGCGGCCACCGCCGGTGAGCCAGAGCGTCAGCATGATCAGCACGATGGCGATGGCCTGCAACAGCAGACGCAGCTGCATCAGCTTGTTGGAGCGGTTGGCGTCCTGTCCCTTCAGCATGTTGAAGAGGCCGCGTATCAGCACGATGACGACAAGGCCCATGGCGATAAGGGCCAGAACAGTGGTGAAGCCGGACATTTAGGGGTTACTCCTCCTCAATCGAATCTGCGCAGCAGACGATAGAACAGTCCGGCAGGCAAGAGCCGTTTCAGTAACAGCCCCTGTTTGGCTGGAACCGTGACGGGATAATGCGGTTTCGGTCTGGCGGCGGTCAGGGCATGTTTCAGTACGGCATAAACGGCCTCGGGGCCGAGTTTGTGGCGGTTGACGGGGCCTGACCCATCCATGCGCGCCAGTTGGCGTTTATATTCCGCCGCATGGGCCGAATTTTCCAGATCGATCTTGTCCTTGACGTGGGCAAGCGCCGTTGCCGTGAATTTCGAGGTAATCGGACCGGGTTCGATCAGGCTCACATGAATGCCGCTGCCCTGAAGCTCCATGCGCAGCGTGACGCCCAGGCCCTCGATGGCGAATTTCGAGGCGGTATAGGCGCCGCGATAGCGATAGGGCACGAGGCCGAGAATGGAGGAGCAATGCACGATACGGCCCGAACCACGCTTGCGCATGAAGGGAATGACCCGTCGAGTCAGATCGTGCCAACCGAAGACATTGGTTTCGAACTGGGCTCTCAGCGCTTCGACAGGCAGGTCTTCCACCGCGCCCGGCTGGCCATAGGCGCCGTTGTTGAAGAGCGCGTCGATGCGGCCGCCGGTCCGGGCTGCAACGGTGTCCACCAGCGCGGCGATGGTTTCCGGCTTGGTGTAATCCATGATCAGGGTTTCGATGCCCTGATTTTCGAGCGCGGCCATGTCGACGATGCGGCGCACGGTGGCAAAAACCCGCCAGCCGTCCCGCTGAAGCGCGCCGGCGCAATAGGCGCCGATGCCAGAGGAACATCCGGTGATGATGATGACCGGTTTTTCAGACATGTTCCGCTCCGCCAATGGTCTTTGCGCCAAGTCGCGCCCAGGTTTACAAAATTAAATTGCGCGAAATCCTTTTCGGCAATGGAACCGAAAGCCCGGCCTACGCGCTGTACAAAGCGAAGCTGACTTCCCATATTCGGGGCGAAGTTACAAATGAAATGCCGATGAATGGAGGTGACATGGTTGCCGCAGTGCGCTTGGCAGGCAAGGTTGCCTTCGATGCCTATTCCCATTTCGCCGAGGATGACGGCTGGGCGATGGCGAGCCATATGGCGCTGTCCATCCTGCTGGCGCTGTTTCCGTTTCTGATCTTCGGCACGGCACTCGCCGGTTTTCTGGGTGCCGACCAGTTTTCCGAAACGGCGGTGCATCTGATTTTCGACACATGGCCAGAGGCTATTGCCGGGCCGCTAGCGGCGCAGGTGCAGCAGGTGCTGACCATTCCGCGCGGCGGGCTGCTGACGATTTCGGTGCTGGCCGCCGCCTACTTCGCCTCCAACGGTGTCGAAGCGCTGCGCATTTCGCTCAACCGCGCCTATCGTGTTACCGAGACGCGCTGGTGGTATGTTACCCGCCTGCTCAGCCTGCTTTACGTGCTGATTGCCGTGGTGGTCTTTACCGGCATCAGCATCGTCCTCGTCGCTGTGCCGGTCGCCACCTCCTTTGCCGAAGCGCGATTTCCGTGGCTGACGGATTTACTGAACACCGTCTCCAGCCTCGGCCTCTATGGCACGATCGTGGTGCTGACGGCGGGGCTGGTGGCAGCACATCTGTGGCTGCCCGCCGGCAAGCGTCGCATCTGGGATGTCTGGCCCGGCATCCTGCTGACGATGATCTTCTGGGTCATCGGTGCGGCGATCTTCGCTTATTATCTCTCCACCTTCGCCAATTATGCCGCCACCTATGCCGGTCTCGCCTCTGTCATGGTGGTTCTGGTCTTCCTTTATATGGTCGGCGTCATCTTCATGCTCGGCGCGGAGGTGAACGCGGCGCTGATGAAATACAAGGTCCGCCAGATCATCCGCCGCAATATCGGCAGCAACGGCCCGCGCCGCGAGCGGGCGCTAGATGAGACCGACAAGCCTGCGGATATCTGAGGGCCCGGCACCTTCTGCACGAAGGGTGGAGAGCCCCGTGCTTCCTTCGCTTTTCGAAAGTTTGCGGCCGTCCGCACCGAGGAGCAGCCGGTGATGGTGATAGGTCGGTTGCGGCAGGTCCAGCAGATGCTGAAGCAGCCGGTGAATGGCGGTTGCGTGGAACAGATCCATGCCGCGCACCACATGGGTGATGCCCTGCAGCGCATCATCCACCACAACGGAAAGATGATAGCTCGAAGGCGCGTCGGAACGCGACAGCACCACGTCGCCCCAGAGCCCGGGAAGTGCCTCGATGCGTCCCGTCTCGCCATCGCCGCTCTCCTGCCAGAACAGGGAGCTGCCAACGGCGCGGATCGCCTTTTCCATGTCGAGCCGCCATGCGTGGTGCCGACCGGAGGCAAGCAGCGCTGCCCGTTCCGCGTCGGGCCTTTCGCGGTCCATGGATGGATAGAGCGGCGCGCCATCCGGATCGCGAGGCCAGAGCCCGCCATCGGCCTCGAAGGCCCTGACGATGGTTTTTGTTTCACCCCGGCTGAGAAAAGCCGGATAGGCAAGGCCCGCATCGATCAACCTGTCCAGCGACACGCGGTAGGCGTCGAAATGGTCCGATTGCCGCCGCACCGGTTTTTCCCAGTCGAGACCCAACCAGTCGAGATCATCATAGATCGCCTGCTCCAGTTCCGGCGTGCAGCGGGTCTGGTCGATATCCTCAATGCGCAGCAGGAAGCGGCCGCCATTGTCCTGCGCCATATCATGGTTCAGGAAGGCGGAAAGCGCGTGCCCGAGATGCAGCGGGCCATTCGGGCTTGGTGCAAAACGATAAACCGGTTTTTGACGGAGAGGCGAAGGCATGGTTTCTTCTGCCATGTTTTAAAGTGCCCCGCCAGCCGGCTGGCGGCCTAGGGAATGACCGATATGAAAATCATCACCGGGATGGATGACATCAGCGAAGGGCTGGACCATCTCGCCCGCCTCGATCCTGCGCTCAGCCCCGTCATCGAAAAAGCAGGCCCGCTGGAATTGCGCATTCATGAGCCCGGCTTTGCAGGCCTTGCCCATATCGTCGTGTCGCAGATGGTATCGCGCGCCAGTGCCAATGCCATATGGGCGCGTATCCTTGCCGGCACCGGCGGCAAGGTGACGGCGGAAAACTACTTGGCCGTATCGGAGGAATTGCGCGCCACCTTCGGCCTTTCGCGTGCCAAGGCCACGACGCTGGAAGGTCTGGCGCGGGCCGTCACGGAAGGGCAGGTCGATCTTGACGGCGTGGTGCGCAAGGAGGCGGGTGCTGCCTTTTCCGAGCTGGTGGCGCTTCGTGGTATCGGGCCATGGACGGCGGAGGTCTATCTGATGTTCTGCGGCGGGCACCCGGATATCTTTCCGGTAGGGGATGTGGCGTTGAGATCGGCGGTGGCGCACGCGCTTGATCTGGAGGTGAGGCCGGACGCGAAATGGCTGGCGGAGCGGGCGACGCTCTGGTCGCCATGGCGTTCCGTCGCCGCCCGACTTTTCTGGGGCTATTATGCCAATATCATGCGGCGCGCCATGGTGCCTTTGCCCTGAGCGGGCTGCCTAAAAATCTGCGATCTGGTAGGGCAATGCCCCGCGCGACAGATGATCGAAATGCAGCTTCCGTTTCAACGGCGGCACGGCGCGCTGTACGCAGTCCACCCTCTCGCAGACCCGGCAGGATATGCCGATCGGTTTGAAGGATGCGGCATTGCCGAGATCGAGCGTATCCGCATAAACGAAATTCTGCGCGTGGGAAATTTCGCAGCCAAGTGCGATGGCGTAACGCGGTCTCTCCGTATTGAAACCGGCGCCGGCTTTCTCGATCTGGGTGGCAATGGAAAGATAGCGCACGCCGTCGGGCGTTTCCGCCAGCTGCCGCACGATCCTGTCGGAGCTTTCGAAAGCCTGATGGATATTCCACAGCGGACAGGCCGCGCCGAAACGGGCAAATTGCAGCCGTGTGGCACTGTGGCGTTTGGTGATGTTGCCGGCCCGGTCGATCTTGGCGAAAAAGATCGGCACGCCTTTCATGCCCGGGCGTTGCAGCGTGCTCAGCCGGTGGGCCACCTGTTCGAGGCTCGCGCCGAACCTTACGGCCAGAAGTTCGAGATCGTGGCGCAGTTCCTGAGCCGCCCGATGAAATTGGCCATAGGGCAGGATGAGGGCGGCGGCGAAATAATTGTGCAGCCCGATACGACAGATTTCCGCCGCTTCCGCATTGCGGAACCCGGCGCCGGCAAGCACCCTGTCCACCGTCGCGCCGGCATGAAGCTGGGCGATCTGCAACGCAAGCTGAAAACAGCGGGTCGGCGCCGCCATGTAGGAACTGAGAGCGAGCGTCTTGCCGGCGGGATCGAAATGCCGGATCAGTCCACCCGCCGCTTCGGTTCGGGTGATATGGATGCCGTAAAGGCTGCGCAGATGCGCCGCCAGAATGCCGTAGGTCTCGCCGCCTTCGATCTCCAGTTCCTGCGCCAGCTCCTCGGCCAGAAGATCGATCTCAGCGACGTAGTTGTCGACGAAGTGGAAGAAATCGCGCACTTCCTCATAGGGGGTTCTTTCCACTTGCGCGGTTCCGCGGCCCAGACGGTCATCCAGCTGCACCAGCTGCTCGCTGTTTTGTCGGTAAGCCTGATGAGCGCGCAGCAGCGCATGGGCAAAACCCGGCGCGTTCTGGGCGATCAGCTTCAATTCCTGAAGCCCCGGCTCATAATTCATGAATAGCGGGTCTTTCAGCGCCTCGCGCACGGCGGAAACCAGCCGGTCGTTTTCGCCGGTCGCCAGTTCCGCCATGTCGAGCTGGAATTTTTCCACCAGCGTCACCAGAACGCTGGCCGAAACCGGGCGCTGGTTGTTTTCGATCTGGTTCAGATAGCTCGCCGAGATGCCCAGCCGTTCGGCAAATTGCGCCTGCGTGGCGCGGGCGTTTTCGCGCAGACCACGCACCTTGCGGCCAATGAAGAGTTTTTCCGTCGCCATGTTGCAACTTTGCAAAATTAAATATTGCAAATATTTATGGCACGCATACGCACACGATCAAGGCTTCTAGGCGAATGTTTTCTAAGCTATTGATTTTGAGGAAACGCACGGAGGAAACATGCCCGGCATTCTGGAGCAATTGGAAACGCGGCGACAAGAGGCCCGGCTCGGCGGTGGCGTCAAGCGTATCGAGGCGCAGCATGCCAAGGGTAAGCTGACGGCGCGCGAGCGCATCGATGTGCTCCTGGATGAAGGCTCCTTTGAAGAATACGACATGTACGTCACCCACCGGGCGGTGGATTTCGGCATGGCGGAACAAAAGGTGGCGGGCGACGGTGTCGTTACCGGCTGGGGTACCATCAATGGCCGGCAGGTCTATGTGTTTTCCCAGGATTTCACCGTGCTCGGCGGTTCGCTGTCTGAAACCCATGCCCAGAAAATCTGCAAGATCATGGATATGGCGGTGCGCAACGGCGCGCCGGTGATCGGGCTGAATGACAGCGGCGGCGCGCGTATTCAAGAGGGGGTCGCCTCGCTCGGCGGTTATGCCGATGTCTTCAAGCGCAATGTTGTCGCCTCCGGCGTCGTGCCGCAGATATCGGTGATCATGGGGCCTTGTGCCGGCGGTGCGGTCTATTCGCCTGCCATGACCGATTTCATCTTCATGGTGCGCGACACCTCTTACATGTTCGTGACCGGGCCGGATGTGGTGAAGACGGTCACCAACGAAATCGTCACCGCGGAAGAGTTGGGCGGAGCCTCCACCCACACGAAAAAATCCTCGGTTGCCGATGGCGCCTATGAAAACGACATCGAGACGCTGGAACATGTGCGGCTGCTGTTCGATTTCCTGCCGCTCAACAATCGCGAAAAGCCGCCGGTCCGGCCGTTCCATGACGATCCGGCGCGGCTGGAAGCGCGGCTCGACACGCTGATCCCTGATAGTTCCAACAAGCCCTATGACATGAAGGAACTGATCCACGCGCTGGCCGACGAGGGTGATTTCTTTGAGTTGCAAGAGGCTTTTGCCCGCAACATCATCACCGGCTTCATCCGTCTCGAGGGCCAGACGGTGGGGGTTGTCGCCAACCAGCCGATGGTGCTGGCTGGCTGCCTTGATATCGACAGTTCGCGCAAGGCCGCCCGTTTCGTGCGCTTCTGCGATGCCTTCAACATTCCGCTGCTGACGCTGGTGGATGTGCCGGGTTTCCTGCCGGGAACGGCGCAGGAATATGGCGGCGTTATCAAGCACGGCGCGAAACTTCTCTTCGCCTATTCGGAAGCGACGGTGCCGATGGTGACGCTGATTACCCGCAAGGCCTATGGCGGTGCTTATGACGTGATGGCCTCGAAACATATCGGTGCGGATGTCAATTACGCCTGGCCAACAGCGGAAATCGCCGTCATGGGGGCGAAGGGGGCAGCGGAAATCCTTTATCGTTCCGAGCTTGCCGATCCCGAGAAGATTGCTGCGCGTACAAAAGAATATGAGGAGCGTTTCGCCAATCCTTTCGTGGCGGCAGAGCGCGGTTTCATCGATGAGGTGATCATGCCGCATTCCTCGCGTCGCCGCATCGCCCGTGCGTTCGCGTCGCTGCGTAACAAGAGTGTCGAAACCCGCTGGAAGAAACACGATACTATTCCGCTCTGATCCCGCTGCGGGGCTGGAAAAATGCTTCGGCCACCTTACTATATTGATGTTCAGGCGCCCGGATGTCCGGATGTCCTCCCGAAACGAACAAGGACACATTTTCATGGCCGAAAATTCCTCCGCCGATAATTTCCCCGCCGGATATGAACCGCCTAAGGTCTGGACCTGGGACAAGGGCAATGGCGGCCAGTTCGCCAATATCAACCGCCCGATCGCCGGCCCCACCCATGACAAGGAACTGCCCGTTGGCAAACATCCGCTGCAGCTTTATTCGCTGGCGACGCCGAATGGCCAGAAGGTCTCCATCATGCTGGAAGAATTGCTGGCCGCCGGCCACAAGGGCGCAGACTATGATGCGTGGCTGATCAAGATCGGCGAAGGCGACCAGTTCGGCTCCGGTTTTGTCGGCGTCAATCCGAACTCCAAAATCCCGGCACTGATGGATCACTCGACGCCTGAGCCGACGAGGGTTTTCGAGAGCGGCTCGATCCTCGTTTATCTCGCGGAAAAATTCGGCGCTTTCCTGCCGAAAGAGGGCAATGCCCGCACGCAGGCGCTGAACTGGCTGTTCTGGCAGATGGGCTCCGCGCCGTTCCTCGGTGGCGGTTTCGGCCATTTTTACGCCTATGCGCCGATCAAGATCAAATATGCGATCGACCGTTACGCCATGGAAGTCAAACGCCAGCTTGATGTGCTGGATCGGCATCTCGCCGAAAACCGCTATCTGGCCGGTGATCAGTATACGATCGCCGACATGGCCGTCTGGCCGTGGTATGGCAAGATCGCGCTCGGCCAGGCCTATGGCGATGCCGGTGCTTTCCTGGAAGCAGATGGCTATAAGAACCTCATGCGCTGGACGCTTGAAATCGGCGAACGCCCGGCGGTCAAGCGTGGCGTGATCGTCAACAAAACCTCGGGCGATCCGTCCGAACAACTGCATGAACGCCACGATGCTTCTGACTTCGACACGAAGACACAGGACAAGATCGGTAAGGCATAACGACAAGACTAGAGCGCTTCTGGTTTTAATGGGACCATGGAAGCGCTCTAATCATTTGAACGACGCATTGTCCGCAGGTAAAGGCGAAGCCGCTTTTAATGGAAATACTTCTCGAAGGATAAAACATGGCGAACCTGCCCGAAATGACCAAACACAAGGGGTTTCCCTCCGGCATGCCGAGCACGGGCATCCAGTTCACCATCCGCCGGGCCAACCCCAAAGGGGTAACGCCCGTCAAGATGATACCCCGCAGGGCACGCGACGACTCCAAGGAACATCGCATCGATGCCGCCTTCCTGCATTCGCTCTGGCACCATTTCGGTCCGGAACCGTTCGAGCGCGGCAATCTGGACGCTGCCCGCTTAAGCCTGCTGTTCGGCCGTGAGGTCGTGGCGGCCGAAAAGAATTTCGATCCGCTTTCCTATCAGGCGATGCTTGTCATCGACGAGCGCGTCGCCCGGCAGAACTTCCCGGAATCCTTCGAGAATTTTTTCGAGATTTGAAGGGTGGCCATCCACCAGCGGGGAATGAAATTCGATGTCGACGGCGACCAGTAAGTTCCTGAGTTATGTTCTGCGCCATGCGCCTGAAAGTATTGGCCTTGTCCTGGATTCTCAGGGTTGGGCGGATGTCGCAGACCTGCTGGCAAAAGCCAATGCGAGTGGCACGCCGCTCGATGAGGCAGGCTTGCGTGCAGTCGTCGCAGAAAGTGACAAGAAGCGCTTCACGCTGTCGGAAGATGGTCGCCGCATCCGGGCCGCGCAGGGGCATTCGGTGAAGGTCGATCTTGGCCAGCCGCCAGTCGAGCCGCCGCCGCAATTGTTTCACGGTACGGCGACCCGTTTCCTCGAACCCATCCTGCGGGAAGGCCTGCGCCCGGGGGAAAGACAACAAGTTCATCTTTCCGCTGACCGGACGACCGCGCTTGCTGTCGGGCAACGGCATGGAAAGCCTGTGGTCCTGATTGTCGATGCCGGTCAGATGTTTGCGGATGGTTGCCGTTTCTACCTGGCCGATAACGGCGTTTGGCTGACGGATGCCGTGCCATTTTCGTATCTGACCGTGTCTGCGGATTCCTCAGCGGAAAACGACAGGTGACGGCGTGAAGTTTGATAATGGGGGAGGGAGGCGAAATGGGTGTCGGCATATTTCAGATCGATATGGATTGGCTGCATCGCTGGCTGCGGCACCGGCGTGGCCCTGGCTCCGGTAAGACATCCGGCAACCGTAATCTGAAACCCAGGCTGACACCGGCGGCCGCGCAGCAAGATCATCGACAGATGCTGTGCTTCATGACGCTCAATGCAGCGGTTGGTGTTTTGATCGGTATCTGCGTTGGTGCGGCACTGATATTTCTCGATATTGGCGGTTTGGGTGCGCGGATCGGCCGTGCCGCAAGTCCTTTCGTGCCCGTGCTGCTGGTCGTCGTGCCCATCGCGTCCCTGTTCGGCGCGGCGGCCGCTGCGTCGGCGATCTTGCTGATGCCCTATGAGAAGAAGTTCCGCGACGATGACGACGATGCGAGGGGAGAATAACCGCATGATCAAGAAAATCCTCATCGCCAATCGCGGCGAGATCGCCTGCCGGGTGATCAAGACGGCGAAGAAGATGGGCATCGCCACCGTTGCGGTCTATTCGGATGCGGATGCCAATGCGCTGCATGTGAAAATGGCGGATGAAGCTGTTCATATCGGTCCAGCGCCCTCGTCGCAGTCCTATATAGTCATCGATAAAATCCTTGAGGCGATTCAGAAGACCGGGGCGGATGCGGTCCATCCCGGTTATGGTTTCCTGTCTGAAAATGCCGCCTTCGCTCAGGCGCTAGAGAAGGCAGGCGTTGTATTCATCGGCCCGCCCGTTGGTGCGATCGAGGCGATGGGTGACAAGATCACCTCGAAGAAACTGGCCGCAAAAGCCGGCGTTTCCACCGTGCCCGGCCATATGGGGCTGATCGAGGATGCGGATGAGGCGGTGAAGATCGCGTCGCAGATCGGTTATCCCGTCATGATCAAGGCCTCTGCCGGCGGCGGCGGTAAGGGCATGCGCATCGCCTTCAACGAAGCCGAGGCGCGGGAAGGCTTCCAGTCCTCGAAGAACGAGGCGAAATCCTCCTTTGGCGATGACCGTATCTTCATCGAAAAATTCGTCACCCAGCCGCGCCATATTGAAATTCAGGTGTTGGGCGACAAGCACGGCACCATTCTTTATCTCGGTGAGCGCGAATGCTCGATCCAGCGCCGCAACCAGAAGGTCATAGAAGAAGCGCCGTCGCCCTTTCTGGATGAGGCGACGCGGCACGCCATGGGCGAGCAGGCCGTGGCGCTGGCGAGAGCGGTTGGTTACCATTCGGCTGGCACGGTGGAATTCATCGTTGATGGCGAGCGCAATTTCTATTTCCTCGAAATGAACACCCGCCTGCAGGTGGAACATCCGGTGACGGAGCTTGTCACCGGCATTGATCTGGTCGAGCAGATGATCCGTGTGGCATCGGGCGAAAAACTCTCTCTCGCGCAGGGGGATGTGAAGCTGAACGGCTGGGCGATCGAAAGCCGGCTTTATGCCGAAGACCCCTATCGCAACTTCCTGCCCTCCATTGGCCGGCTGACGCGTTATCGCCCACCGGGAGAGGGTGCACAGGACAGTGGCACCGTCATCCGCAATGATACCGGCGTTTTCGAAGGCGGCGAAATCTCGATGTATTACGATCCGATGATCGCCAAGCTGTGCAGCTGGGGCAAGGATCGGGAGACCGCCATCGATGCCATGGGAGAGGCGCTGGATCGTTTCGAGGTTGAGGGTATTGGCCACAATTTGCCGTTCCTGTCCGCCGTCATGCAACATGAACGTTTTCGCTCCGGCCGGCTGACGACAGGCTTTATCGCGGAAGAATTTCCGGAAGGCTTTTCCGGGATCGAGCCGGACGAGACCGCTGCACGCAAGCTTTCCGCAATTGCCGCCATAGTCAATCAACGCTTGCAGAGCCGCGCGGTTGAAATTTCCGGCACCATCGGCAATCACCGTCGCATCGTCGGCCATGACTGGGTGGTTTCGTTTGGCGCATTCCGCCACGGGATCAGCGTTGAAACCGTTGCGGATGGCACGGCGGTCCGTTTTGAAGACGGAATGGCCTTGACCATTGATACCGGCTGGCGTCCCGGCCAGAGCCTTGGCCTCTTCACGGTGGCGGGCGAGGTCATCGCCGCCAAGGTCGATCTTGCCGGCGCAGCGGTTCGCCTGCGCTGGCGCGGCATGGATATTCTTGCCCGGGTGCGCAGCCCGCGCGTGGCGGAACTGGCACTGCTGATGCCGGAAAAACTGCCGCCGGATACCTCGAAACTGCTGCTCTGCCCGATGCCGGGCGTCATTACCGGCATTTCGGTGGGTGAGGGTGAGGAGGTGGAGGCCGGCCAGGCGCTGGCGACGGTGGAGGCCATGAAGATGGAAAACATCCTGCGCGCGGAAAAACGTGGTCGTGTTGTAAGAGTGGCGGCAAAACCGGGCGACAGCCTTGCAGTGGATGAGGTCATCCTCGAATTCGAGTGACGGCGGCCGCCGTTTCTTCGGAACGCATGCGGGCCGCAGCGGTTTACGGGCAGTGGGTGGATCGTTCGATTTTCGTCATGATCGCCCGCCATAATGCTGAAATGGAATGCAGAAGGGGAGAGATGCATGTCGGGTGAAAAAACGGTGCGGGACTGGCTGCAGCTTGCCGAACAGGAGCTGAAGCGTTCACCGGAAACGCTCGTCTGGCACACACCTGAAGGTATCGAGGTCAAGCCGCTCTACACCGCTGATGATCTGCAAGACGTTTCGCATCTGAACAGCCTGCCGGGCTTTGCGCCTTTCACGCGCGGCCCGCGCGCCACCATGTATGCGGGGCGGCCCTGGACCATCCGCCAATATGCCGGTTTTTCCACCGCCGAAGCCTCCAACGCCTTTTACCGCAAAGCGCTCGCCGCCGGCCAGCAGGGCGTTTCCGTCGCCTTCGATCTCGCCACCCATCGCGGTTATGACAGCGACCATCCGCGCGTGGAGGGCGATGTCGGCAAGGCGGGTGTGGCGATCGACAGCGTCGAGGACATGAAAATCCTGTTCGACGGCATCCCCCTCGAAAAAGTCTCGGTATCGATGACCATGAATGGCGCCGTCATTCCAGTGCTCGCCAATTTCATCGTAGCGGGGGAGGAGCAGGGCGTTCCGCGCGCTGCGCTTTCCGGCACCATTCAGAACGATATCCTGAAAGAGTTCATGGTCCGCAACACCTATATCTATCCGCCCGAACCCTCGATGCGGATCATCGCCGACATCATCGAATATACGGCAAAAGAGATGCCGAAATTCAACTCCATTTCTATTTCCGGCTATCACATGCAGGAAGCCGGCGCGACGCTGGTGCAGGAGCTTGCCTTCACCCTGGCCGATGGCCGGGAATATGTGCGGGCGGCCCTCGCCAAGGGGCTGAATGTCGATGATTTCGCCGGTCGCCTATCGTTCTTTTTCGCCATCGGCATGAATTTCTTCATGGAGGCGGCGAAGCTGCGCGCCGCGCGCCTGCTGTGGTCGCGCATCATGGAGGAGTTCAAGCCGCAGAAGGCGTCGTCGCTGATGTTGCGCACCCATTGTCAGACCTCCGGCGTCTCGTTGCAGGAGCAGGACCCCTATAACAACATCGTCCGTACCGCCTTCGAGGCTATGTCCGCCGTGCTTGGCGGCACGCAGTCGCTGCACACCAATTCCTTCGATGAGGCGATTGCCCTGCCAACGGAGTTTTCCGCCCGCATCGCCCGCAATACCCAGCTGATCCTCCAGCATGAAACCGGCGTCACGAAGGTCGTCGATCCTTTGGCAGGTTCCTATTATGTCGAAAGCCTGACCGATGAGCTGGCTGAAAAGGCCTGGGCGCTGATCGAGGAAGTCGAGACGCTTGGCGGCATGACCAAGGCGGTGGCGGACGGCCTGCCGAAACGGCTGATCGAGGAAGCGGCGACACGCCGGCAGGCGGCTGTGGACAAGGGCGAGGAGGTGATCGTCGGCGTCAACCGTTACCGGTTGGAAACGGAAGAGGATATCGATGTTCTCGATATCGATAATGCCGCCGTACGCGCCGCACAGATCCGCCGCATCGAGGAGACGCGCCGCCGCCGCGACGGCAAGGAAGCGACCGCCGCTTTGGAGGCGCTTTCCGAAATCGCCCGCAGCGGCAAGGGCAATATTCTCGAAGCCGCCGTCGTCGCTTCCCGTGCCCGCGCCACTGTAGGCGAGATTTCCGACGCGCTGCGTGTGGCCTTCGGCGACCACGCCGCCGTGCCGGAAGTGGTGAGCGATATCTATGGCGAGGCCTATAAGGATGAACCGGAGCTTGCCACGCTCTCCGCCCGGCTCTCCGGCGTAGCGGAAAGGATCGGGAAGAAGCCGCGCATCATGGTCGCCAAGCTTGGGCAGGACGGGCACGATCGTGGCGCGAAGGTCATTGCCTCCGCCTTCGGCGATATCGGGTTCGATGTGCTGGCCGGGCCGCTGTTCCAGACGCCGGCAGAGGCGGCCGAGCTCGCCGTTCAGAACAAGGTGCATGTGGTCGGCATGTCGTCGCTCGCGGCGGGTCACAAGACGCTTGCGCCGCAGCTGGTCGAGGCGCTGAAACAGAAGGGTGCGGACGATATCATCGTCGTTGTCGGTGGCGTTATTCCGCGTCAGGATTATCAGTTCCTGCTCGACCACGGTGTCGCGGCCATTTTCGGCCCCGGCACCAATGTCATGGACGCGGCCAACAAGGTGCTCGACCTGCTCGAGGGCATCAGGCGAAATGCGTGAGGGGTTGGCAAGCATGTTCGGAAGATTGAACCACGTCGCCCTTGCCGTGCCTGATCTCGATGCCGCCGTTTCGCGATACAGGGCGCTCGGCGCACAGGTTTCCGAGCCGCAAGCGTTGCCGGAACACGGCGTGACGGTGGTGTTCATTGCGGCTGACAATACCAAGATCGAACTGCTTCATCCGCTCGGGGAGAATTCGCCGATTGCCGCTTTTCTCGAGCGGAATCCGGGCGGCGGCACGCATCATCTCTGCTTCGAGGTGCCGGATATTCTGGTAGCGCGCGATGATCTCCTCAAAAAAGGCGTCCGTATTCTGGGCGATGGCGAACCGAAGATCGGTGCGCATGGCAATCCAGTCCTTTTCCTGCATCCGAAGGATATGGGCGGCGTGCTTTACGAACTTGAGCAGGTTTCGCAGACACACGGCTGAAACATAAATCTCCTAGGAGACTGACCCTGTGGGGCACCGCTCACGGCGGCGCTTTCACTTGCGCCTTTCTGGTTCGTTTATTTTCTTTTGACATTCGTTTTGTTTTCGCTTTTATGTAATTGTCTTTCCATAAAGGGGTTTTTCCCTTGCATTGTCGCGGAGGCTTCATGTCCGGCGAAAACAACATTTTCGATCTTTTTGTCATCGGTGGCGGCATCAATGGCTGCGGCATTGCCCGCGATGCGGTGGGCAGGGGGTATTCCGTGGCGCTTGCGGAAAAGGGCGATTTTGCCTCTGGCACCTCGTCAGCGGCCACCAAGCTCATCCATGGCGGCTTGCGTTACCTCGAACATTATGAATTCCGCCTCGTACGCGAGGCGCTGATGGAACGGGAAATCCTCTGGGCCATGGCGCCGCATGTCATCTGGCCCATGCGTTTCATCCTGCCCGTGCAGAAGGGCGGCGTGCGTCCATCATGGATGGTCCGGCTCGGCCTGTTTCTTTATGACAATCTCGGCGGCCGCAAGCTCTTGCCGCCGACGCGGACGCTCGATCTTCGCAAGGACCCGGCTGGCAAACCGCTGAAGCCTGTTTTCGCCAAGGCTTTCGAATATTCCGACGGCTGGGTGGATGATGCCCGTTTCGTGGTTCTCAATGCACGCGATGCGGCGGATCGTGGCGCGACGATCATGAACCGCACACGGGTTGTTTCGGCGCGGCGCGAAGGCAGGCTGTGGCTCATCGAGACGCTGGACGAAAAAACCGGCCGGCCGGCCATGCACAAGGCCCGCATGCTGGTCAATGCCGCCGGCCCGTGGGTGGACAATGTGCTGTCAGGTGTGTTCGGCCGCAATGACGTGCACAATGTCCGCCTCGTGCAGGGTAGCCACATCATCGTGCGCAGGAAGTTTTCCGATCCGCGCGCCTATTTCTTCCAGAATCCGGACAACCGCATCATCTTCGCCATTCCCTATGAGCAGGATTTTACGCTGATCGGCACCACGGACCGCGACTATAAGGGCGATCCGGCCAAGGTGCGCATTTCCGAGGAGGAAATCTCCTATCTCTGCAATGCGGCGAGCGACTATTTCAGCGAGCCGGTGCGTCCCGAGGATATCGTCTGGACCTATTCCGGCGTGCGGCCGCTCTTTGACGATGGCGCTTCGAAAGCGCAGGAAGCAACCCGCGATTACGTGCTGAAGGTGGAGCAAGCCGAAGGCGAAGCGCCGCTCCTCAATATTTTCGGCGGCAAGCTCACCACCTACCGGCGGCTGGCGGAACACGCGCTGGAAAAGATCGGCGCGGCGATCGGCGAAAAAGGCAAGCCATGGACAGCGGGCTCCCACCTGCCGGGCGGCGATTTCGGCGTTCAACGATTTGACGCGCAGGTGAAGACGCTTCTCTCGCGTTATCCCTTCCTGGACGAACGCCATGCCTACCGGCTCGTCAAAAACTACGGCACGAAAGCAGCGAACCTGCTCGGCGCTGCCACCGATATTTCCGGCCTCGGCCGGCATTTCGGCGGCACCGTCTACGAATGTGAAGTGCGCTGGCTGGTGGAGAATGAATGGGCCTTTTCGGCCGAGGATATTCTCTGGCGCCGCACGAAACAGGGCCTGCGTTTGAGCAAGGACGAAGCTGCCGCTCTCGACGAATTCGTGGCTGTGCTGACAGGTATCAGGGAAAAGCCGGAAGCCATGGCGCAGAGGGCCTGAACATCGGCCGCCCGCCCTCTCAGGCTCCCGAATTCCGCACGGGCTTCTGAGCGCCCTCGGCGCTCAGAATATAGTCATCAGCGGCGGAAAGCGCGTGTTCCATATGGCCCTCGAACACCAGTTCCGGCTCATTGGCGGCGATGGTGATTTTGGGCATGCCGCCGAAACGGACGGCCTGCGATTGGGCAAGCCCGTCGCGCAGGCCGCTTTCCAGAAGATCGAAATAACGTGTGCCGGGTCCGGTGATGAAGACCGGCATATGGCCATGCAGGCTGAACAGGCGCGAAAGGCCGTTGCCGAGCGCAAGGCCGGCGGTGCGGAAGGCGAAGCGGGCCATGCGCGCGCCGGCGCGGGCTGAAGCGGCGATCTTGTCCACCTCTGCGACAGGTACGAATTTTGCCGGCTCCGCCTGCGGCGGTGCTTCAAAAGCCGAGCGTAGGATGGCGTAGAAGCCCGAATAGGCCTCGATACAGCCTCTGGTGCCGCAACGGCACAAAGCGCCATCGGCGAGGTGCAGCATATGGCCGAAATTGGGGGCGCTGACCTCGATTGTGCCGGCTCCGGAGCGGGCAATGCCGAGACCGATGCTGTGGCCGAGCGACAGGGTGACGAGGGCTTCCGGTTTTGGGCCGTCTTTTGCCTGCTCTCGCATCCAGATGGCTTTTGCGGCCAGCAGCGTTTCGTTGTTCAGCGTCACGCGGATGCGACCGCCCTGCGAAATCAATTGCTGGAAATCTATCTTTTCGGTGCCGAGCACCGGAGACCAGACGAGCACCGCCGCTGCCGCGTCCACAAGCCCCTTGCTGCTGATCGACACCTGAAGAATATCGTGCCGGTCGATACGCGAGCGGTCTGCAAGCCTTGCGAGGCCTGAGAGGATCGAGCCGCCGAACGAGCCTTTTTCAGCCGTAATCCTCTGCTCGGTGAAACGGTCCACCAGCTTGCCGGCATAATCGACCAGTGAATATTGCACGCTGTCGGACGAGATGATGATGATCGCGACGTGGCAGAAGGCGCCGTTAGGTGCAAAGAGGATGCGCGGCCGTCCGCGGCCGGCAGCGGCGATCTGTTCCTTACGCAGGATGAGGCCAGTCCGTTCCAGATCGGTGGTGATGACGGAGACGGTGGCAGAGGCGAGACCGGTGAAGGACGACATGTCCGTGTGGGACAGGCTGCCATAAAGGCGCAATGCTGCCATCACCGACAGGCTGTTTTTCTGGCGCACCAGTTCCGTGCTTGCAATGGCGGACATGGGCTGGGGCATGCTCCCTGAACGGCCTTTTTTCCTGTCGTGCTTATCCCCTCTGATGGCGCATGCCACGAGCAAGATCAAGGCACCCGGATGCTGCCCGCAGCCGTTGTTGACAGCATGAGGAATCTCTGACATTAATTTTCTCGACTGTCGAGAAAATTGTGAAACCACAGAGACCGACAGCTTTTTCCGGGCGTTTTCCCTGCATGGAGGTGCGGGGCTTCGCCCCTACCGGGAGGACATCATGAATTCATTTGCCAAGCTTTTGGCGGGTACGGCTGTACTCGTTTCCCTGCACACCGCTGCCATCGCGGCTGATCTCGTCGTTGGCGTTTCCTGGTCAAATTTCCAGGAAGAACGCTGGAAGACGGATGAGGCGGCCATCAAGGCAGCGCTCGACAAGGCCGGTGCGAAGTATATTTCTGCCGATGCGCAGTCGTCCGCCGCAAAGCAGCTGACCGACGTGGAATCACTGATTTCCCAGGGCGCCAACGCGCTGATCATCCTGGCGCAGGACAGCGATGCGATTGGCCCGGCCGTTGAAAAGGCCGTTGCCGAGGGTATTCCGGTTGTCGGTTATGACCGCCTGATCGAAAACAAGAACGCCTTCTACATCACCTTCGACAACAAGGAAGTCGGTCGCCTGCAGGCCGCCGAAGTCTTCAAGGTCAAGCCGGAAGGCAATTACGTCTTCATCAAGGGTTCGTCTTCCGATCCGAATGCGGACTTTCTTTTTGCCGGCCAGCAGGAAGTGCTGAAGGCCGCCATGTCGTCGGGCAAGATCAAGAATGTCGGCGAAGCCTATACCGATGGCTGGAAGCCGGAAAATGCCCAGAAGAACATGGAGCAGTTCCTGACCAAGAACAACAACAAGGTCGATGCGGTCGTCGCCTCGAACGATGGCACGGCCGGTGGTGCAATCGCCGCTCTCGCCGCGCAGGGCATGGCGGGTTCGGTTCCGGTCTCCGGTCAGGACGCTGACTTCGCCGCGCTCAATCGCGTTGCGCTCGGCACGCAGACGGTATCCGTCTGGAAGGACAGCCGCGAACTCGGCAAGGAAGCGGCCGGCATCGCGCTTGCATTGGCCGGCGGCAAGAAGATGACCGAGATCAAGGGCGTCACCGCCTTTGATGGCGGGCCGAAGAAGGTCACGATGCAGTCGGTCTTCCTCAAGCCGATCGCCATCACCAAGGACAATCTCGGCACTGTCATCGACGCCGGCTGGATCAAGAAGGAAACGGCCTGCCAGGGTGTGAAGGCCGGATCAGTCAAGGCCTGCAACTGAGACCGTTAGGTTGATGTTTGGGCGCCGCGTCACGAACAGGTGGCGCGGCGCCTTTCAGATGTAAGGAGGACCGGCAGTCCATGGCCGACATGACACAATCCAATTCCACGACGTCCCCCAAGACGGAAAAGACCGGCTCGATTTCGCGTTTCATCAGTGCCACGGAGCTCGATACGCGGCTGCTTGGCATGGTCGGCGCGCTTCTTCTGATCTGGATCGGTTTCCATATTCTTTCGGGTGGACTGTTCCTGACGCCGAGAAACCTCTGGAACCTCTCCGTCCAGACCGCTTCGGTCGCGGTGATGGCGACGGGCATGGTGCTTGTTATCGTTACCCGCAACATCGATCTGTCGGTCGGGTCGATCCTCGGCTTTTCCGGCATGATCATGGGTGTCATGCAGGCGGAAATCCTGCCGCAAATCCTCGGCTTCGAACATTGGGCGACATGGATCGTCACGCTTCTGGTCGGTATTCTCGTCGGCGGCGCAATCGGCATGCTGCAGGGCTCGATCATCGCCTTCCTCAACGTGCCGTCCTTCATCGTAACACTTGGTGGCCTGCTCGTCTGGCGCGGCGGCACCTGGTTCGTCACCAGCGGCCGCACCGTGGCACCGATGGATTCCACCTTCCGCCTGATGGGCGGCGGCACCAGCGGCTCGATCGGCGCGACATGGAGCTGGATCGCAGCGATCGTCGCCTGCGTCGCTATTGTCGCGGCGATCCTCAATTCCCGTCACCAGCGCCGCCGTTTCGGCTTTCCGCTGCGGCCCGTCTGGGCGGAATATTTCCTGGTGGCGCTTGGCTGCTTCGTCGTCGTCGGTTTCGTGGCTGTCGTCAACAGCTATCCCTGGCCGATCAACATTGCCCGCAACTATGCCGATGCCAATGGCATAGCCTGGCCGGATGGCGGCCTGTTCATTCCGCACGGCATTGCCATTCCTGTGCTGATGGCGCTCGCAGTCGGTGCCGTCATGACCTTCATCGCGACGAGGCTGCGCTTCGGACGTTATGTTTTCGCCATCGGCGGCAACCCGGAAGCGGCGGAACTGGCCGGCATCAAGACCCGCTGGGTCACGGTGAAGATATTCACGCTGATGGGCGTTCTGTGCGCCATCGCCGCGGCAATTTCCACTGCCCGCCTCAACGCTGCCACCAATGCCCAGGGTGAACTCGACGAACTTTATACGATCGCGGCCGCGGTCATCGGCGGCACCTCGCTTGCCGGCGGCGTCGGCACCATAGCGGGCGCGATGCTCGGCGCGCTCGTCATGCAATCGCTGCAATCCGGCATGGTGCTGGTGGGCATCGATACGCCCTTCCAGCGCATCGTCGTCGGTGTGGTCCTGGTCGTCGCCGTCTGGCTCGACACCATCTACCGCGCCCGCGCCAAGTAAGAACCGAGGAGAACTCCAATGACGGACCAAGTCACGCCCCTCGTGGAAATGCGCAATATTTCCATTTCCTTCGGCGGTATCCATGCGGTGGAAAACGCCTCAGTCGATCTTTTCCCCGGCGAGGTGGTAGCCCTTCTCGGCCATAACGGCGCGGGCAAATCGACGCTCATCAAGATATTGTCCGGCGCATATAGGCGCGATGGGGGCGAAATCCTCATCAATGGCGAGGATGCGGATATCCGCAATCCCCGCGACGCCAAGAAATACGGCATCGAAACCATCTACCAGACGCTGGCGGTGGCCGATAATGTCGATGCGGCGGCCAATCTTTATCTCGGCCGCGAGCTGAAGACGAAATGGGGCACGCTTGACGATGTCGCCATGGAAGCCTCGGCTCGCGAGGTGATGGGACGCCTCAACCCCAATTTCCGGCGATTCAAGGAGCCGGTGAAGGCGCTCTCAGGCGGTCAGCGCCAGTCGGTCGCCATTGCCCGCGCTATTCTGTTCGACGCCCGTATCCTCATCATGGATGAGCCGACGGCAGCGCTCGGGCCGCAGGAAACGGCGCAGGTGGGGGATCTCGTCAAGGAACTGAAACGGCAGGGCATCGGCATCTTCCTCATCAGCCACGATATCCATGACGTCTTCGATCTTGCCGACCGGGTGTTCGTCATGAAAAACGGCAAGGTGGTCGGTCATGCGCGAACCGAAGATGTCACCAAAGACGAGGTTCTCGGTATGATCATTCTGGGCAAGGTACCGGCAGGCGCGGTGGCGGGTCCGGGCGCGGTCGTCTCCTGATGACGGGATTTGGCAGTCTTTACTTCCGATATAAATCGAGGCCCGGTAAAAACCGGGCCTCGACAAACGCTAGGAACAAAAGTTCTTGGGGTTGATTATAAAATATATGCGTCCGGTGTGTTTCAGCCCAGCCGGAACCGCAGACGAAAAATGTCTGCGGCTCTGCGCAATTGCAGACGCGGTCGTTTAAAATGCGGTCGTTTTAATGTAGTTCGGCGTGTGCGAAACCGCTGCCGTTCATCTCTGCGCCGGCCTGTGGCAAACCGTGCTGATTGATGTCCTGGGCCAGCGATAACAATGCCATTTCCAGAAAATAGGTCGACATGCCCAGTTCCAGAGATTTGGAGCGCTGGCAGAGATAGGAAACCATCCGCCCGAGCGCCAGAATCTCGTCCGCATTGTCCTCTTCAACTACTGCTGTGGTAGACGCCACCATGGTTCCCTCTCGACAGTCGACAGTATGAAAACGCGTTGATCCCGCGTTATTCATTTTCGACCACATCGAGCGTCACGCGAGCGTCACACCTGCGTCAATCGTCGCTTTTGTCCGTCGGCGTGCCGGCATTTTCAGCCGTTTCGCTTGCGGCGAGCGATGTCACGAGGGCAACGATGCTTCTGCGCACGGCCACACTCTTGATGCGCGAAAAGGCCTGATTGAGCGAAAACCCTTCATTCGAGGCCACGAAGGTCTGCATGGCATTGATCGTGCCAAGCGCCGGGTTGGCGGCTCCGCCATCGGGCGTGGCATTGGCGAACAGGGAGCTGACCTCGACACCGAGGATCGACGCAATGGCCTGCAGACGGGACGCGCCGACGCGGTTGGCGCCCTTTTCATACTTCTGGACCTGCTGGAAAGTGATGCCCAATCGCCCGGCCAGCGCACTCTGGCTCATGCCAAGCGATTTGCGGCGCATTCTGATCTGCGTGCCCACATGGACATCGATCGGGCTGGGTAGTTTGGCTTGCATTACAAAATCCTCCTGTTGAGGTTATTAAATTCGATGATCGTCAATTAATATTGTTGAAGGTATACATTCAATACAATTTCCACGGGTATTGTGAACCTTTATTGACAAAGCGCCAGGGTTTTCCATTCATAATCTTGTGTCTGAATCGCGATCGACGATCTTTATTGCACAGCGCAACGCGCCGTTGCGGCTTGAAAGGTGGCTCCATCCGGCTACGCCAATAGGCTGAAAGCCCAGCCCGTCCCAGATTTTCCGGTTCACCGTATCGAACTCCTCAAGCGTTTCAGTATCGCAGAAATGCGGAATCCAGACGAATGGCCGTTTCTGACCGGAACGTGTGACATTTTCAAGAACGACATTGTTGTAAAGTCTGGGCAGGCATTTATTGGTATCGATAGCAGGCGCAACCGGAATGGGGTTGCGTTCAATCGCAAAACCCTGCCGTGCAAGCGAGAGGGCCGAGGCGTCCAGTTTTCGTTTCAGCTCGGTTGCAACACGGACATTACATCCACCATGCGCGACAGGATCGGCGACGAGCAGGAGCGGACGGCCACCGTATTCGAGACCGGTAACGGAAACGAACTGATCAACGTGGAAACCGCACTGGTGCATCTTTCCCTCGAGTGCTGCGGGGTCGACCGGTATCGCCAGAAGATCGAAAGGGACATTGCCGAGGTCTTGCGGCCGATATCCGAAACTGTGCACGCTTCTGCCGTCGAGAGCCTCAATTTTCCGTCGCCGATATGCGGAGACGGCCGTCGTCCTTCCGATCCCGCTGTTTTCAACAAGGCTGGAATGGCCCACCAGCCGAAAATCCGCGCCAATAAGCTGGTTGCCGCCAGCCAGGGTTACATCCGAATGCGTGACTGCCGCTCCGAGATGCTCGGCCAGACCGGGGCCGACCCCATTTTCCGCCGCCAGGACAAGTTCCGGTGCAGTTCCCCGTCCGCGATCGCTTGCCCGCACATGGAACATGTCCTGTATCCACGGATGCGGGATGACGTTGTCGTTTCCAGAGAGGGGCACAAGTTCGGAGATGCAGCGGATTGGCAGGCTGGAGAGCCAGTTTCGTGCCGAGGCAAGAGAGGCGCTATCGATCACAAGAATGGCAATGATATCAGAAGGCAGGGCCGAGAGCAGGTTACCGATTGGGACGAGCGGCGAAACGGTGTCCTCTACCCCGCTTCTAGCAAAAAAAGCGGCCGGCAATGCCAGCGCGACCGTGCGGATCAAACCGCCGCAATCGGGCACCAGTGGCGGGGAACCGGCGATGGTCAAGACGCTTCTTCTCCCGCTACCCGCCGTGCAGCCAATTGCTGGAAAAACAGGGTGTTCTGCAGTTTCCACGATTGCGGCACCGGGGATGGCAACGGCTCCCCCTTGAGCGCCGCCAGAAGTCTGGCTGCATCGTTTCGTTTGGTGGATACCGCGTTGGCGGCGAGCAGATTTGCCGTTGGGGGGCCGAGACCCGCTTCAGCGGCGACGGCGCGCCAGGTCCTGCGGGTAAAATGCAGGGTGCGCGCGGCAGAGGCGAGCGCGTCGTATTCTTCGGGGGTGATGGCATCACCGCAGGCGGCGAGCGTGGCCTCGGCATCGACCAAAGCGATCGTCAGCGGGCGATAGCCGAGTTCGCCGGGCGCGTGGCTCACCGCCACGTCAGCATCGGAAACACGGTGGCTGTCGCGATAGGCTTCGAAGATATCGCCTATGCCGATCATGCCGAAGGCTTCACATTCCGCCGCCCTCAGCGCCCCCATGCTGGCGGCGCCGAAAACCGCGATACCGCTCGACAATGCAAACAGGATTTCCTTGTGCCATACGGCGGCGCAATCGCCGTAGAGACCGTCGATCAGCCCGATCGTCCGCGCACCTTGCCGCACCGCATCGAAAATATCACCGCAGGCCGCCGGTCCGCGACGATCGAGGCCGGAGAGATGTTCATCTGCAATGCCGTGGATGGACGGTCCTGCAAAAACCACCGGCTGCATCAGGTACCTCCAAGATTTAAAAGGTGATCGAGCGTGCGTGGCGAGATGTGTTGCAGGCCGCCGCCGGCCGGGGCGAGGCCGCTGGCCAGAATCCTGACAACATGCAGGCCAGAGACCTCCGTTTCCAGCGGAAAGACATGGATATCCTCGATACCGCGGGCGAAAAGGTGCTCCGCCAGCTGGCGCCATGGCGGCAGAGATAGATCGCTTTCTGGAAAATTGAGATCGGCTGGCATCTGCCGCAACGGCTGCGCACGGGAGGCCGTGGGGCCCGATGTTGACAGGTCGCGTTGATAGCGCAGCGGGGAGAGGTCGTCCCTAGCGCCGCTGATATCGGTCAGCCGCGACTGGATCGCCTCCAGCAGCGCGGCCATGGCGGCGGCGTGGGTGTTCGGGCGGCAGGCCGCACCCGCGGCGCTGCGGGTGGCCGGACCGTCCTCAGCCTGAAGCGAGCGGGGCAGGCTCGCCATCACCACCGGCACGCCAAGCGCATTTGTCAGATCGAAGAAGGAGGGCGGCAGGCCGATATTCGAAAGATGTTGAATGAGATCATCGAGGAGCGAGTCCATTCCTGCCGAAAGGAGAAACGGTTGCGGCGTTATGGCGCGCGTTTCGAACGTATCGACGAGAAAGCTGGCGTCGTTTTCAATGAGTTCGAGCAGGGCATGGAGAACCGCATGATCCTGCTCGAACCCGGCAGCGAGCCCTTGCGAGCTCATGCGGAAGGCCTGCCGGTCCCATGGGAACTCCGCACGGAAGTCCATGCCGATGAGTTCGTAAGGGGCAAAGACCTCCTGTTGTTGGCGAATGGAGGTTCCCTTCACCCAGGCGCGTTCCTTGCGCAGATCGAGAGCGTCCGGATCGATCCGGCCAACGGTTTCGAAGGGAATGAGCGGAACGCCTTTGTTCCGCATCTCCTCGATGGAGCCGAAAGCGGTGACATGCCTGCGGGTTTCTTCGGCAACCGCGCCTTCGATCGCTTCCATGATCGCCGATAGCCGGGCCTGGTCGGCAAAAAGCCCCTTGCCCTGCGAGACGGAGAGACCGCGCGAATTGGGCCGGGCCGCGAACCAGACCGGGATACCGATAATATCGAGGCCGGTCACATCGCCGACGCGTGTAATCCCGAACCGCCGAAGCAGTCCGGGATCGAAAAATGAGGCGTCTGCTTGCCCTGATGCCGTGGTCGCTGACATTGGAGCATTGGCGCCGGTCAAGACAAGAGGGCCGTCATCAGCGCGCCGTGTTGCTGTCGTCGGCAAGGATGGCGTCGAATAGTTCGCCGGTGACGGAACCCGCCGGGCCGACAGCCTTCAGAGCCGCTTCGATCGGTGCCTGCACCATGCGGTTGAAGTCCCAGCCGGCATCGACCACTTCGCCGATGAAGGCGAAATCGGCTTCGGAAACCACGGCGCCGCCGGCGACGAGGGCTTCGATGCCCTGAATCTGCACCTGATCCAGTTCCGTTTCCGGCTCGCCGTCCTGGCGAACGAGCATAGACTTTGCGGCGGCAGCCACGCGGGCGTAACCGTCCACGCCTGGATGGCTGGCTTCATAAGCGGCAATCGTTTCATGCGATACGGACGCAACCCGAAGCGGCGCCGTGCGAATGAAAAGAACGCCAAAACCCTTTTTTCCGACAATGAAGAAATGCGAGGACATAATATCTCCTATTTGATCCCGGCTAATCGAAGTGCGTGATAGAATCGTTCATTCGCTATCGGGTCTCGGTCCGGAGACAGGCTGCTGATCTCCCTTGCCGTCATACCCGGATAGTTTTCCTGAAGCCTGCTGCCGCTTTCGCGGGCGGCGAGCAAATCGCCATGCAGGGCGTGGCTTGCGGTCAGAACGCGCAGCGCCGGTTCGTCATTTTCCATCCGCCCGCACAGTTCCACCGCCGTGCCGTAATCCTGACGTTTGAAGGCGATGCTGGCACCGGCCCACCAATAGATGTCCGGGGCCAGCGGATTGAGGTTGATGGCCTGCTGAAACTTGTCCCAGGCAATTTCCGCATCGCCAAAATGGGCGAGCGCATCGGCGTGCTGCAGGAGAAGATCGGCGGAGTTGGGCGCCAGCGCCTCCGCCTCGAAGAATTTTTCGGCGGATATGTCGAAATCCCGCTGGTAAAGCGCCACGACGGCGCACATCCAGTGCCCGACGCCAAGTGCCGGATCGATCTCGACGGAGGCATCGGCCTCCGCCTTGGCGCGATGCAGCAGGTGGGGGTCATTGCCCCCCAGCATCAGCCATTCCAGCTGCAGGCTCTGCGCCACCCGGGCGCGGGCGACCGCCAGGCTGTGGTCGAGATCGACCGCCTTGCGGAACAGGGAGCGTGCTCTCCTTAGAAGCGGCAGGTCGCATTTGCCGCGCAGAAGCTGCTGCCCCTCCAGCAATTGCCGGTAGGCTTCGCCGCTGTGGTTACGGTCGGGCTCCACCTGCAGCCGCTCGATTTCGCGGGCAAGTGCTGCCGCCACCTGTTTGGAGAGCAGCCGGAAGGCGGCGTGGATATGCCGCTCTGTCAGCACCGCCTCCAGCGACCAGACGATTTCGCCGCTCGCATCCTCGATCAGCGCAACGGACATGCGGCTGTCGTCGAAGACCGTGGAGATGATGCGGTAATCCGCCCGCAGCATGGCGTAACTGTCGTCTACCCGGTCATGGGCCAGCGCAAAGGTGCTGTGCGGCGAAAGCACGGTGAAGGTGCGGTATCGGACGAGGCTGTTGGCAACATCCTCGACAAAGGCATGTATGACCGTTGGGACCGGCTGCCCGTCGACCCGGGCCGGGCGAACGAATGCGACACGCGGTTTTGCCAGTACTTGTCGGCGGCTGCCCTCTTCCGGCTCCACCGGGCCCGCTATCGTCGCGGCGAGGCTCTGTATCCGCCGTTTCAGAGCCACGGTTTCCGCTTCAGGCGAGCGGTCCTCCTGGCGAAGCTGTTCCATCAAAAGCTGATACATGCCTTCGCAGGCGCTGATGTTGCCCACGCGTGCATAGGCTGCCATGGCGGCGCGGTAAGTTTCCTCACGCTCCGGTTCGATCTTGCAGGCGCATTCGGCCAGTCTGGCGATGTCGTTGGAACTCGCACGCCCAAACCGCGTCAATTCTTCCAGAAGCTGGGTGTAGCTCGAAAAGAACAGGTCCTTGAGGCGGCGGCGTTCCGAAAGCAGCCACAGGTAGAGATGATCCTGTCCGGCCTCCAGCCCCTCCAGCAGATCACCGCCGAATTCGAGCAGGGCATTGAGCCGCCGCATCGGGTCTTCGGCTCTTGCGCCAGCCAGGAAGATGGCAAGATCGGTGCGCTGCGCCAGTGCTCCTGCCTTTAGATCGTTCCCTTCGGTCAGAAGGATGGCATCATCCTCACTGGGAAGTTTCTGCAGGCGCAGGATGAGCTGCCGCAAATTGCCAAGCGCCCGTTTCTGCTCGACATTTTCCCACAGCAGCGATGCGGCGTACTGGCGGGAAAGCGACTGGTTCGGCGCAAGGATGAGGGCAGCGGTGAGGGCAAAGCCCTTGGACGGAAAAAATGCGTCCCGCACCGCTTCACAGCGCGGGGTGCCAAATAGCCGGATCGGTATCAGTTCAGCGTTCCCAGCCACGTTCGTCCCCTCATGAAACATCATCTAACAATGTGCTCGGGAAATTGAAAGTCATCATAGCGTTCCATTTGACGTTGGTGTGACGCGGCCTGTCTATTGTCGGAAACAGAAGAATGAATGACGGGCGGAAAACAGCGGATATGCGGCGGGCAGGCATCGGGAATTTTCGACAGTGATCGCGTTTAACGGAAGCTACATGGCGTTTGAGCCGCGTACCGAACCTTATCAGCGTGCCGACGATGTCGGTTATGCGGTCAGTGAATTCATGTGGTTCAAGGGCCGGCCTTTTTATCCGGTTTCGGCGCTTGTTCATGCGAAGGTCGCCCATGCCAGACTATCGGTGGAAAAAGGCGACGAGGAAGACGAGGATAATCTCGATATTCTCTTTCGCATGCCGCTGGTGGCAGGCGGGCATTTTTTCGAGATCGTGCTGCGGTCGAATGAAGGGACGTCTTACGGCGGCTGGGTGTGGGGAGAAGAACTGGAAATCCTGAATGAATTCGTCAACGGCTATCGCGTTCTGGCGGGGAAGTTCGACGACAGGCTCATCCGGTTTGAATATTCCAGGCGGTTTCAGCGTTATCGGACGCTCGAGCCGCTACCGGTGGAAAAGTCCGTCTTCCTGATCCAGCGTGAGGCAAAACCTTACGCAGGCGGGCGTGGCCTGTCGGAAAAGCTGGCTCCATGATCGTGGGGACGCTTTGCCGCAAGGGGCGCAAGGCGTGGAGAAAGAGGGGCGATTGACGCGGCGGGGGTCGTGCATATCGCAGCATGCCCGGTAAAGCGCGGCATTACCGGATGTCACCTGAATTTTTTTATTTTTATTGTGTGGAACATTATGATGCCCAATAGAGGTAATGTGCGTAACAGGGGGATATCACCGCAACTTGTGGCGGTGGGCTGTGCTTCCGGCGACAGTGCGCTTTCCGATGCGGAGAGCGTTGAGGATGTGTCGCGTCCACTTCCGCGCAACGACAGGCTTTACGTTGTCAGTGAGCCGATTTCCCAGACGCCGCCACCTTCCACTTTGGATGATCGGCTCGAGGAGGCTGCGCCGGGCAGGCTCGAGATACGAAATACGGTTGTCGATGCCGATATTAGGGTCGCAAAATGGGCGTGGGCGATATTGGCCATCGCACATTGCTGGCTGATCTATTTCATGGTCCATAATCTCGGTTGATGGCTTTCGCCCGAAGACCGCTGTCTTCAGTCCGCTGATCGCTCAGGGCAACCGCCGCCACACCGGGCGGGCGCCTGGTTATCCCAGATTTACAGCGTTCGCGGCCACAGGTGCCGCTTCATGAACCGGGCACCGGTTTCAGCCTTTCCCAACAGTCTCTTGCGCGCTCTTTCCCGATGACGCCGCGTGTCTATTCGCGGAGATCCCGCTCATCACGCCCGGAAATGTCATAAAGCTGTAAATGAAGAAACTTAATTGAATGATCGGTTTCAACGCAAACCGACCACCATGTTCCCGTCGCTTTCCACCGAGCGGCGACGACCGTGGACTTTTCTGACGACATCGCGTCGGTCGGCATAGACGACGTCAAATCGACCGGCCGGACCTGTTTCCATGCGGCACGACGCGTTGCGCTGTCGCACGGCCCCGTATGACCTTTTTAGCCCTGGAGATGACGACGTGAGCAATCTTATAGGTACCGGCTTCAATGCCGGCTCGGACGACGGCGAACTGACCACACTCGAAAGCGATCTGCACGCGCTTGCCGATATCGGCTGCGATACCGTTGAGATTGCGGTGACAAGCCTCGACCTGATCGCCGGCGGCCGCATCATCGAGGAGCGCGCCGAGCGTTTCGTGGCGCTGGCAAAGCAGTTTGGCTTCCGCTACACCGTGCATGGTCTGGTGTCGTCCAATTTCATGGATCCGGTGACATGTCGTTACCAGATCGATGCCGCCAAGGCGCTCGCCGTTCTCTGCGATCGTATCGGTGCGGGTATCCTCGTTCAGCATAGCGGCGCGCTGCGTGCCGACCAGATTGCCGAACGGGCCGATGCCGATGCCCGTGAGCGGGAAGCGCTTTTCGAACTGGCGGAATTCTGCAAGCCCTATGGCGTGCGTATTGCACTTGAAAACATCTTCTCCACCGAACCCGGCCAATATCGCCAGACGCCCACCGAGGTGGCTGCTACGGTGAAGGCTCTCGGTCACGACAATGTCGTGGCGCTGATCGATTTCAGCCATGCCTATCTCGAATCCACCTATCGTGGCCTCGACTTCCGTGCCGAGCTTCGCGCCATGGCGCCGGTTGCCGGTCACCTGCATGTGCATGATTCCTTCGGCCGCCCGCAGGGCTTTTATGAGCCCTATTTCCCGCAGGAGAGCACGGCGTTGGGCATCGGCGACCTGCATATGCCGCTCGGCTGGGGCGATATAGACTGGCAAGACATTTTCTCCGAACTCACTTTCCTGCCGGATACCGTGCTGATGATGGAAATCGGCCGCCGTTACCGTGCCGAGCAGCCGGCAAGCCTCGAAACGGCGCGGCATCTGATGTCGCTGAATGCCACACGCACCCAGCTCGCGGCCGAGTGATGCACTCTCACAGGGCCTAGTCGCGACGGGTTGATATGTGAACACCGGCAGTCAAGTACGATTGCCGGTGTTTTAAGTCATGCCGCCCAGTCGGAGAGCGAATAGGCCCTGATGTAATCGATCATCATCTGTGAGCCGTCGCTGAAGTCGCTGGCCGATGGTGTTCCTGCCATTCCGCCGACGGCCAGGTTGACGACCATATACATGGGGTCATGCATATCGTCAGGCGTCTCCGTCTGGGCGACGGCGACATCGTCGAAATACCAGGTGATATGTTCAGCATCCCATAAGACACCGTAGGTGTGAAACCCCTCCGTATTCGGCACGCTGACATTGTTGATGACCGATGTCTGCTCGCCGGTGGCATTGGAATGGGTAGACATGATGAGCGTGTTGGGATTCTGGCCGCGCATCTCGATGACATCGAGTTCCGGCGGCCAGGATCCGTCCTCCGGCAGGAGCCAGAAGGCCGGCCAGGCACCCCGGTCGGTCGGCATATCGGCGCGAATTTCAAAATAACCATAGGTCTGGCTGAAGGAGGAATAGGTGTTCAGCATGCCGGACGTATAGTCGTAACCCTCGACTTCATCGGCGATCGACTGCGCGGTTTCCGCGGCGGTGATTGTCAGGACGCCGTTTTGAACGCTGAACGGATTGACCTCCGTCGTGCCGGCATAAGCGGGGTTGATGTACCATTGCGCCTCGCCATTAGCCGTCAGCGAACTTCCCTTTTCCGGCGCCCACCAATATTTGGCATCCCAGATACCCTGACCGCCGCTGCGCAGCGACAGCGCGTCGAATTCATCGGCAAAGGTCTGGGTAAATGACGATCTGTCGAGGCTGAGTTCGAACTGATCGGCCTGAAGATCGTCCACGGTGGTCCCGGCAAGAACGACGGCTTCGCCATTCGAAAAATTAAGCCAGAGGTCGTTGCCCTGCTGTGTGGCGTTATTGACAAGCTGATCGAAAGACGTGACGCCGTAACCATTGAGGCGGATCGTGTCATTGGCGCTGAAATCCATGATGAGATCCGTGCCGTTACCGCTCGTGAAAACGAAGGTGTCTGCACCGCCGCCGCCGATCAGCACATCGTTGCCGGCCCCGCCGTCGATCGTTTGGCTGCCCGATCCGCCGGTGATGATATTGTCGAGCGAATTGCCGAAGGCATAACGCCCGTCGCCCGTTACCCGCAGGTTTTCGAAATTCTCGGGCAGGGTATAGCTCATCCAGGTATCGATGGTGTCGATGCCTTCACCGGCGTTTTCGACGGCGCGATTGATGCTGGAATAGAGATAATAAATATCGTCGCCGGTGCCGCCCGCCATCGTCACGTTTACGGAACTGTCGCCCCACATGGAATCATTGCCGGTAGTGCCGCCAAGCAGGGGTCCGGAACCCGTGGCGGAGAAAAATCCGGTGGAACTGCCGCTGTAATAGAGTGTGTCTCCAAGCGCATTCACTACTGTGCGGGCCATGAACCGTCTCCTGTCCGTTCGCGTTGGTGTCCTCACTCCTCCCTGCTTCACACCCTAACAGGGCAAAAAGCCTCTCGTTAGGCCGAATTATGAGGGGTATGTTTCCTATTGGTTGCATCGCGCTGTTGAACGGGCGCGTTGTCATCAGCCGGTTCCGCCTGTTACATGTCCGTTTTTGAACCAACGGCGTGGTCTTGCCGTGCCCCTGTGGGCGATGGCAAGATTGGATCGGAAGATGCCCGCGCGGCATCTCGGCAGTGGAGTGTCAAAATTGAGCGTAGCCTTTACCAAGGAAGACAGTGCGGAAACCGCAGCCGAAACCGTTCTGCCGGATCGGGTGATCTCGCCTCATCTCAATCTGGTGACGCAGGCCGGGCTGAAGGCGCTGGAACAGCAATTGCAGCTGGCGAGGCAAGCCTGCGAGGCGGCCAATGCCATCGAAGACATCAATGAAAGACGGCGCCTCTCGGCCAGTCCCCTGCGGGACATGCGATATTTCGCGGAGCGGGTGCGCACGGCGCAACTGATGCCTGATCCGCAGGCGGATGGCGTCGTCGCCTTCGGTAGCCTGGTGACCTTCAGTCGTGATGATGGTCGAACGCAACGGTTCCGGATCGTCGGCGAGGATGAGGCCGATCCTGCTGCGGGCACGATGTCCTATGTCTCACCGGTCGCAAGGGTGCTGATGGGGAAAACGATCGGGGACGTGGTCAGCCTGGCCGGCAGGGAGATCGAAATCATCGACGTTGCCTGACGCCTGTGCCGGAATGAGCATAAGACGCCCACAAACCTGAGAGTCTTTCCGCCGTTATCTGCCATCGGACAATAAGGCATCCAGACCCGGATTACCTATGATGCCTTTTTCCTCTCGGTCACGATCGTCATAGACCGTTCCCAGCATCCGCATCATCGTGTTTTTCAGGAAAAGCCTGAAGTCCAGATCGATGGCGGCATAGGCGAGGGCAAGTCCCACATGGGCCATGAAGACGGGATTGAAATTCAGCTCCTCGAACTGATAGCCGATGATGATCCCGATTGCCGAATAGACGAAAAAGCCGACCTTGCGTTTCCGGAAAATTGCATAAAACAGCGCAAAGGCGCTCATCACGCAAAATCCCAGGCCGGAAGCGTAGGCAGTGGCCATGAAGCCGTTATGGGGGGTGCCGATCTTTGCGATACGTACAAGCTCTTCATATCGAGCGGTAAATCCTATGCCCAAAGGATGCTGGAACATGCCCTGAAAACCGCCAGTGATCGTCTCCCACCGCTCATGCAGGTTGTTGCTGCTATTGCCATATAGCCCGCCATGCCGCCGGGCAGCGTTGCGAGATAGAGCGTCAGCGTTGCTCCCTTGCCGGTGCGCAGGGTGACTGGATCCGCATAGGCCTTCGGCCCGGCATCGGCGTTCGTCTCCCACTCCGCCCAGCGGTATAGTACCACCTTCGCATCGTGCAGATCGCCGAGCATCATGGCAAATTGCTGAAACGGTCCCGCTTCGGCATGAGCGATGCTGTCGCCGTTCACGAAGATCGTGGCGTCCGACCGGCCGTCAGCAGGACGCGCAAGGGAGAAAGTGCCGAGGCCGAAGCCGGTGATGCCGATGCTCTGCGGGCGGATACCGAGCGTTACACCGATCATGCCATCACCTCTTCCGTTCGCGCCATATATATGCATAAGTTGTCTTTGAGCGGTGTCATCGTTCGTTCTCCTGGTCTGGCCGCAGGATAAGCCGGTCTCGAAGGGCGGGGAAAAGACACAGGCAGCGAAACGCCGAACAGTAAAGAAACTGATCGCAGCTGAGTGTTATCGGGTTTTGGCGTAAATATAAAAATAGAATATTTGACTTTTATATTTGTTGTATTGAATTTTATTATGAATAAAGGTCTGAATGCGGGTGTTTTTATCTAGCGACGTGCAATTTCGTGCGGTTTCCGTTGAAAATATTTTCGCCGCTCCCCGCCGGGTGATTTCTTGTTACGGGGTGGCCTCTCATTCCCGCAATCCAGGGCAGAGTCACCGCGCGCGGCTGCATTCGGCAGGGGAAATGCGATGACGTCGGCTCTTTTTGTCAGCCATACCGGAGAGAAGGGCGGTGCCGAGCTTTTCCTGGCGGACCTCGTCAAGGCTGGACCGCATTCCTGGCGTGCCTGTTTTCTCAGTGGCGGTGCCACCGCGGAAGATCTGGCGGAGGCGGGGCGGCCGCCGGTGATGTTGTCGGCCGGAGAGAAGATGCTGTCGATCCGCCGTAACTCGTCCTTCGGCGCGCTGGCGCGCGGAGCGGCTGATGTGATGGCGGTTGCCTGGCAATTGAGCCGGGAAGCGAAACATTTTGATGTGATCTGCGCCAATTCGCAAAAGGCGCTTTTTGTCTGTGCTCTGGCGGCGAAGCTTAGCCGTCGGCCGCTCGTGTGGATATTGCATGACATCGTCACCGATACGGCTTTCAGCGCCACCAACCGCCGGGCTTCGCTGGCATTTGCGCGCATTTTTGCCAGGCTGGTGGCGGTCAATTCTGAGGAAACGGGCCGGGCGTTTATCGAGGCCGGCGGCGAGGCGGATAAGGTTCGCATCGTTTACAACGGCTTCGACCCTGCAAAAGCAAAACTTCACGACGCTGGCATGGCTGCCCGGCTGCGAGCGGAGCTTGGCCTTGGTCCGCAGCCGCTTGTCGGCCTGTTTGGCCGTTTGAGCGAATGGAAGGGGCAGCATGTGTTTCTGGATGCTCTTGCCGCGATGGAGGGTGTGCAGGCCGTCATCGTCGGTGGTGCCCTTTTCGGACAGGAAGCCTACGAGGCGCGCATTCGCGAACAGGCGTCGCGTCTGGGGCTGGATGGCCGCGTCCGCTTCCTTGGTTTCCGTTCGGATGTGCCGGAACTAATGGCGTCGATGGATGTGGTTGCCCATACCTCGATCGTTGCCGAACCCTTCGGCCGGGTGGTTGTCGAGGCGATGATGTGCGGGCGGCCCGTCGTCGCCACGCGTGGCGGCGGGGTTACTGAAATCATTCGTGACGGAGAAACGGGTCTTCTCGTGCCGCCGGGGGATGCATCGGCGCTGGCGGCGGCACTTGGTACGATCCTGTCTGATCCTGCTCTGGCGCAAAGGCTGGGACAAAGCGGGCGGGAGGATGTGAGTGACCGTTTCTCGTTGCAAGAGACGTGCCGATCCGTCTCCGCATTGCTGACAGAGGCCGCGTAGTCTCGCCCCTGATTGAGAGAAGTAGCCAATGCCGGCAGGCGGAAGGGCCAGAATGCGCATTCTCGTAAACATGCCGAGCCAATATGGCGGCAAGGCCTCCGGTGTGGCGCGCGTGACCTTCAGCCTGCTGGAGCGGCTGCTTGAGCAGACGGGCGACGACTATATTCTGCGCTCGCCATGGACAAGGGAGCAGCTGCCGGAAAGCCTGCGTGACAGCCGGCTGGAGCTTATGGAGACGCCGCGGCCGCGCATCATGGTTTTTGACGTGCTGCGTCAGGCCGCCATGCTGCCTGTGCTGTGCCGCCGGCATGGCATCGATGTGCTGTTTAATGTCGATCCATTTGGAAGTCCTCTGGGCGGCAAACGGCGCCTCACCCTCGTTCATGATCTCTATTTCAAGACCATTCCGGAGCAGATTGGCTGGCGGGCGACCCTGACGACCGATTTCATCTTCAGGCTGATGATGGCCGGCTCGAACCGGGTCGTCTGCGTGTCCGAGGCGACGCGGAAAGATCTGGCGCGCTTTTATCCCGCTGCTGCTACCAAAAGCCTCACCATTCATTCCGACAGCACTTTGAGTGTCGATCCCGATCCTGTCGATACGGCCTCCCCCATTGCCGGTCGCTACATATTGGCGGTCGGAAACGCGACGTCGAACAAGAATTTCGCTCTCCTCGGCAAAGCCTTTGCCATGATCGGCAAAAAATGGCCGGACCTGCATATCGTGCATGTAGGTCGTGACGAGGCGGAGGAAATCGCTGGCATGCTGGTTGATCCGGACCTGAAGGACCGGCTGATCCGGCTTTCGGGCATAGACGACCGCCAACTGGCCGAACTTTACCGCCACGCCGCCTGCCTTTGCGTCCCTTCCACCTATGAAGGGTTCTGCCTGCCGGTGCTGGAGGCGCAGCAACTTGGATGCCCGGTCGTGTGCTCCAATCGCTCCGCCACACCGGAGATCGCCGGCGAGGGGGCGCTGACGTTCGATCCAACCGACGCCCAAAGCCTTGTTGCGGCCCTCGAACGACTTTTGGAAAATCCCGAACTGGCAGGGAAGCTTCGCCAGGCGGGTTATGAAAACCGCAAATTATATTCGTGGCAGAAAGCGGCCGAAAGCTATGCACGGCTTTTTCAGACTGAGGCCTGACGATTGGGATTCCGGTTGGAGAGGAAGAGGCAGCTTCCTGGCCCAGCACCCGGCCTATGGTTGAGTGCTACTGCGCACATCCGAATAGAGCTTTTCGTAAGCTGCGACGACTACTTCGGGCGCGACGCCCTGACGAATTCGTTCCCGCGTTTCAGGCGTTTCGGTGAGCATGGCAGGATTGCGCATCGCTTCCGCCATGCGTGCGGCGAGTTCGGCGGCATTGCCCGGTGCGAAAAGACGTTCCTGTCTTTCCGGGCCGATCTGTTCGGCAACACCGGCGAGATTGGCGCCGATGACGGGCACGCCGCGCAGAATGGCTTCGGCGACGGTGCGGCCGAAGGCTTCCGGCCACAAAGGCGGGACAATAAGGCAGTCGATGCCGGCGAAGAAATTGTTAGCCTCGACATAACCCGGAAACTCGACCGGGAGGCCGGCTGTTTTTTGCTGATAAGCTTCGATACCATCGGGCGCCCGGCCCGCCATGACCAGTCGCCAGCCTTGTGAAGGCAGGAACCGTAAAGCCTCGATCAACAGGTCCGCTCCTTTCGCCGCCTCGATACGTCCCAGATAACCGAAGACCAGCGGCGCTACTGGCGCGCCTGGCGCGCGGGCAGTGCACGGTTTTGGCGCGTCCGGCGGTGAAATCGCGTTCCAGATCACGGTACGGCGGCTCTCAGGTACATGGGTGAAAAACCCGGCCCGCACATGGCGCTCGACGATATCGCGACCAACGCCGGCGACGGCGTCGACCGAACATTGGCAACGCCGGTGGAGATAGGAAAAGGCACGGCATTTTTTGCTGCTGCCATCACAGATATGCCCGTCATGAAACAGCGAACCATTGGTGCACATGCTGGTGAAATCATGCAGCGAGTGGACGAGGGGAATGCCGCGCTTGCGGATCATCGGCCAGATCAACGGTGTCAGTTCCGACAGCGAATGGGTATTGACCACATCCGGCTGCAACTCATCGATGACGCGCGCAAGCCGGCGAACGAGGCGTGGGTCCAGTTGCACGGCGATTTTGTAATATTTTCGTTTCCATTCCGGTTGCTGGCGCCAGTCGCCGATAAAGAACGGTGTGGTATGCCCGAGGCGATGAATGGCAAAACCATCGCGTTGTTCCGGCATCTGTTGTTCACGGGAGATGGCGGCTACCGCGACGGTGTGACCTTTATCGGCAAGCCCACGCGCAAGGTCTTCCACGAATATTTCCGCACCGCCCACCCGGTCCGGAGAAAACAGCGAGGTTATCTGCAATATCCGCATGCTCAAATTCCTGCGCTCATTCTGAAATCACGACGGCTGAAGATTGCCTCTGCCTTTTGCGCGCGTCGCGCTCCACCCCGGGCGGGTTCAGGCAAAGTGTGATGACGGGGGCGAGAAAAACCGCGTAAGCCATGGCGAAGCCGGGGATCTGCAGCGAAAAATCAAGGATCGAATGCAGCAGGACAAGCAGCAGCGCCGCAAGGCCGAGATGAGATGCGTAACGATAATTCCTGCGCTTGCGGGTCCCGCGAATGAAAATTGTGAGTTGGACCAGCACGAAAAAAGCCACGTAGAACGGAAAAGCGGCGCCCAGCGTCAAAAGGCCCTCGGCGTAGACATTGTGGGCATGGGTGACGACGGCGTCCACGCCACATCGCGCGGCATGATAGGGGGCATAGATTTCGGCGAAGCTCGAAAGACCTGATCCCAGCGGCCAATTGTCGGTGATGGCGCGCGCGATGCCGGGCATGTAGCAGAAGCGCATGTCGTCTTCCAAACGCGTTTCCATGCGTATTGCCACCCGATTGGCGAAAAGCGCGAACAGGGCGATGGCAACAGCGATCACGAGCGCGGCGCGACGTCTCGACCCGCGCTGCTTGCGCCGGCTGGAGGCGCCGTTGCGACCGGTTTTCGGAGCAGAATTGAAAACGGTCAAAAGGATCAGGAAAATCAGTGCGGCGAGGCTGGAAGCTATGCCCGCACGCGATCCCGTCAGCATCAAAGCGATGAAGGAGAAGCCGGCGAGTACACCGATAAAGACCGACTTGCGTATCAGTTTTTTCTGATCGGCCGGCACGGTCAGGCGATTGGCGACGAGTGCTTTCACCATTGCCCAGTCTGGCGCCAGAAGGCTTTTGTGCAGCAGCGTGGCGAGGGTAAGAAGGATGAGGCCGAAGAAGGTCGCGGCGGTATTGCGGTTGACGAAGAGACCGGTCAGGCTCCCGAGATAGAAGCGTTTCTGGATGAAGCCGAGCGCGTCGGGAAAAAGCGCGAATTGCACGATTGAAAACAGCGCCAGCCAGCCGCCGGCGATTGCGAACCATCGCAGGGTTTGGGCGGCGCGTTCATCGGTGTTGAAAATCACCAGGCCGGTCATGAAGGCGCCGAAGGGCAGGGCTGCGCTCATGAGGCCGAGCCAGTCATCCGCGGGTGTGAGCGAGATGGTTGCGGCTGGCGCAATCTGCGTGAACATGGCGGCGGTTGACCAGGCCGGGTTGGGACGCGCCATTGCCGGCATGGACGATGTTTGCAGCAGCATCTGCACGATGAGCGCGCCCAACAGAAAGCAGGCGGCAAGAAGCACCTTGCCCGCACCGGCCTTGGGCGGTCCGAACATAAGGATCGCCGGTACCAGCAGCAGATAGATGGCAGCCGTGACAACGATGCGGCTTTCGATGTCCGTGGCACCCTGATTGAGCAGCGCCAGCAGAAAAATTGCCCAGAATGAGACGATCGCGACCGACCGGGCATAGTTCTGAAATGCCATCGATTGCGGCTGCGAGGAAAAGACAGGTTCTGATCTGGCTTCGTTGAGCGACATTCTGGCGGCTTTACCGGTACATTTGGTGGTGGCTGAACCCCAAAGAGGGGCGGAGCTTTGCCCTTTCACCGTGTGGGATCATGGCAGCGTCGCCGGGCGTTTCGTGCCGCTCGGCGGCGGCTTCGGGCAGACAGCGGCGAGGGTCCATCGCAGGATTTCCCCTTCCTTGCCGCAGACGACGGCCGTGTCCGCATCGCGCGCCGCTACGGCCTGGGGCAATGCATCCCTCTGAAATTTTTGCCACATCACGAAACGTCCGCGGATGAGATTGGCATCGGCGGGTCCATAAAGCTGAGAAAAATTCATCAGTACGGCGACTTCCATGGGCGAGGCGTTGCGCAGGGAGCGGACCATGGCAAGACGCAGCCAGACATCGCCATTTGCGGGCAGGCAAAAAAGTGAATGGCGAATAAAGGTCTCGGCAAAATCGACCCGCGCCATGCCGGAAGCAGATGCTGGATCGGCACCATTTGCATCGAGATCGGCGAGGATGAGCCGCAGCCCGGCCTTGACGATATCCGACCGGCAGATTTTTTCTGTGACGACAGAGCTGAGTTTAGGGACCGTTGCGGCAAGGAGAGCCGGTGCGAGGCCGTTATTGTCATCGGCGATTTTCGCCATTGCGACAATGTCGGAGAAGCGCCGGCTTTGCGAAAATGCCTCAGCCGCGACGGACAGCACAAAAACGGAAATGACGAGCACTGGCACGACCGCGAGGACTTTCCGCAGGCGCATCACGCCGTCACGCCTAGTCATGGTAATATCGCGTGTAGCGCGAATGATAATATTCGCTGGAACCATAGGCACGATAGAGCTTCAGCTTTTCGGTGTCCACCTTGTTGAGGATGACGCCGAGACATTTCTTGCGGATGTGGACCTCGTTCTCCACGGTGTTGCGTACCGCCCTGCGTGCGGTTTTGCCCCATTCCGTGACGAAGATGAAACCGTCAATCCGTCCCGCCATCGCACGGGCATCCACCACCGGCCCGAGCGGCGGCAGGTCGACGATGATGTAGTCGAAAGCGCTGCTCGCTTCGGCCAGCAGCTTGTGCATTTGCGCCGAAGTCAAAAGTTCGGAGGAATGAGGCACGCGCTGTTTGACCACCGTGGGCAGGAAAGCAAGGTAGGTCTTTTCGTCGCGAAGCAGCACATCCTGCACGCTGCGACCTTCCAGCAAGACTTCGAGCAGGCCTTCTGCGGCGTGACGCGCCATGGCGCGCGTGGCGCCGGGATTGCGGATATCCGCATCCAGCAACAGAACCCGCGCACCCTGTCCGGCCAGCAACTGGGCGAGATTGATCGAGATCGTCGATTTTCCTTCGCTCGGCAAGGACGAGACAACGCCGACAATCCGCGCGCCGGTCTTGGCGGGAATGCCGAGATCAATGGCCAGTCTGGTGCTGCGCAGCGTTTCCGCAAAGGAGGAAAGCGGATGATCGACCGCATATCGGGCGACGCTGGTGGGGCGCGTCAGGCCGGGATGGCCGTTTTCCTGAGCCTCTGTCGTGGGCTGGTTCGGGATGAGCGGGGTGTTGCCGAGGAACTCCAGCCCGAGCACATCGCGAACCTGGTCGCCGGTGCGGAAAAACCGATCGCGGAATTCGCGGAAAATCGCGATGCCGCCGCCGGCCGCTGCGCCCATGACCATAAACAGAACCAGAATCATTGGCTTGTTTGGTTTGCTTGGCATGTAGGGCGGCATCGCCTTGGAAATCACACGCGCTTCCGTCACGGGGAAGGATTGCTGCTGCATCGCTTCCTGATAACGCTGCAGGAAGGTCTGATACATGTTCTTGTAGGTTTCAGCCTCGCGCTGTAATTCGCGCATCTGAACCTGTGTTTCGCTGGCGGAATTGCTGATATCGGTTGCTTTGGCGACGCTCTCGGCAAGCGATTTTTCCTTCGCCTCCGAAACCTCGAGATCACTTTTGTAACTCTGTGCAATGCGGCTGATTTCCTGGAACATCAACCGCCGGTATTCCTGCATTTCATTGCGCAGTCGCACGGCCTGAATATGGCTGCTGCCGAGCCGTCTGGTGATCTCCGTCTCTAGCTTCGAGGATTCCAGGTATTTCTTGCGCAGATCGTTTGCGACGGAACTGTCGAGAATATCGGTAACGACAGCATCGACATCGTCGGTTGCGAGAATGTGCTCGATACGCTGCACCCGCGCCCGCGCCTTTGCCGTTTCCGACTGGGCCAGAATAAGGGCGCTGTTGGATTCGGCCAGCTGCTGATCGGAAAGCAGGCCATTATTACCGGTCGTGATCAGATTATGTTCGGCCCGGAATTTCTGCACGGCAAGATCGGTATCGAGTGCCCGCTGGCGCAACTCGGCAATACGGTCGGACAGCCAGTCGCTGGCCCGCCGCGTCGCTTCATATTTGGAATTCAGCTTATCCAGCAGATAGGCCGATGCCACCGCATTGACGATCTGCGCGGCTAGAACCGGCGATGTCGAGTTATAGGTGAGTTCCAGCGCGTAGGTGCGGCCGATGCGCTTGACGCTGAGGTCGTTGAGCAGGCGATCCGACAGGGATCGCTTCAGCGTTCCATCGTCGATGACAGCTTCTTTTTTCGTCGGCGAGAACCATTGCGATACGTTGACGAGCGAGCGGATCGTGCCGAAAATCGAGCTCAGAAGCGAGGCGCGTGTTGCCCTGAATTCCTGGTTTTCCGTGAGTTTGAGACTGTCGACGACGGCAAGCCCGATGGTTTCCGATTGCAGCACCTCGACCTGGCTGAGAATGGAGGCCTCGTCCTCCACAACGCCGCCGATCGTCGAAAGCTGTTCGACAATCTGGCTGTTGTTGCGGTCGATCAACAGGGTGGCCGTGGCCGAATAGATCGGAACGGCTGTTGCGGCAAAAGCGAGGCCGATTGCCCCGGCCACCGCGATTGCGGCAAGCACGACGCGCCACTGCCGGCGGATAATCGCAAGCGCGGCATCGATGTCGATAAACTCGGCCGTGAGACCGCTTTTATCATAATCGGACATTGTGAGGGGATCGTGCCTTTGCAACAACTGTCAGCCTCGCTCATTTCGGCGGGCGCAGGGCCCACCAAGTCACGGTTGCATCACAGAACGGGTGGCAGCCTTCCCTTTTCGGAAAGGCAACTAAGCCAAACTCAAACGGGACTTGTGCTGACCGGCGTGGTGGTATTGCCGGTCGAGAAGAAGTTATTGATTGTAGTGAAATTATTGGTCGTGGTGGATGGGGATGTGCCACCACCGCTGGTCGTTCCACCAACGCTACCGCCGCCACCTACTGGGGCGGCGCCACCACCCGCCTGGGCGGTGCCACCTTCTGTACCCGCGGTTCCCGAACCGCCGATGCTGTTGGCGCTGGCCGGTGAGGAACCGGCGCCGCCGATCGGCGATGCCGCTGCAGGCGCTGCGGCCGCTGCCGCCGGGCCGGCTGCCGTTCCCTGGATATTCTCGCTGAAGGCAATGAGGAGATCGGAAGGCACGCCGGGGCCTTTTGTCTGCAGCTGGATGGCGGCTGCAAGGATCGTGTTGCCGTTGCGCATCGCGGTTGCATGCGCCAGCGCCAGGCCTTCGCCGACAACTTCGGAGAAGTCCTTGTTACCGACCTTCTGGGCCAGTGCGACGACGGTGGGCAGCTGGCCGGAATCACTGAGGATCAGGGCGGAAAGCTGTTCGGAGAACTGTGCCGCGCTGGTGGAGACGGCGATGATCGGAAAACCGCTCGTCACTTTTCCGGTGACGTCTGCCGTTGCCGCATCCGTGCTGGACGCGATGGTGACGAGATCCTTGACGATTGCCTGCGTCGGAGACTGCTTGAACAGTTCCGCAGCGCTGATGGAAACGCCGTCCGGATTGGTGGTGTTGACGCGGGCCAGAAATGCAGCGGTTGATTCATCGGCTGCCGTGACGGGTGCGCCTGTAGCAGCGCTCTCCACCGCAGGTGTCTGCTGCGGGGCGGCGGGCGGAAGGGTTTCCACGGTCTGTGCGTTGGCGACTGAGGAAAAAACACCAAGGCTTGCGACGAACATCGCACCAACGAGCATCGAGCCGTTATGAATGCGGGGCATCCAACTCTCCAAATCTTTAAAATACGACTTTAAATACATCCAATGCTGAATATGGTTATCCAACATCTAAAATTTCTTTTTAAATCGCACAGCGCAAGCAAAGGATCAAGCGCTAAAATAAGACCGAGGCGGAAACCCTCAGCTATTGTTAACGGCCCGCCCCGCGCCTGTCTTGCGTTCTTCAGGACACGGCGACTTTTCGTGGTGATGTTATCAGTCTGTCACGAAGCCAGAGATTGGCCGGTGTTTCGACGAAGACGTGGAATGCGTGGGCGATGGCCACCGTGCTGATGACGATGACGAGATAGACGAGGTTGCTCCATTCCGGCGGGAAGGCTTTCGCGCCGATAATGGTTGGGACGGCGGCCATGGCAAGTCGCACGGTCAGCACAAACCAATAAAGCGGAACGATGCGGAGAAACCGGCGCAGCAGAAAGGCGGAACGGCCGCCGGCAGCGGCGAAATAAGGCCGCGAAGCATAAACGATGACAAAGCCGCAAATGACGAAAAACAGGTCGACGCCGCCACCCAGCCGCAATGCGCGGAGCGGGAAAAGCGTAAATTCCCAATTCACATCGGCGTGCAACGCGACAATCATGACCGCCGCCACGGCGCGCATTACCTGAAGAACATCAAGACGCTGCGCCCCGGTTGCGGGCGCTTTCGTAAAGTTTTTCATCATCGTCAATCTATAAAAATAAAGATATATTTGGTAATATATTGGACCCGCTTTCGCGGAGCCGAAGTTCATTATTCAGTTGAGCTAACACGCCACAGGGGGGCGCGATACACACAATTTGCGATGCGGCATTTCCTCCGCACCATTCAGAAAACTTCCAGAACCGTGAGCTGATCGCTGACAGAAAGCCGGTATTGTCCACCCTCCGGTGCAATCGTCTGCTGGCTCACCGAACCGTCATCAAGGAAGCGGTGTGCGACAACGCGGCTATGCTGGCCGGCCACCGAAAATGCTGCAACCCGTTCCGCAGGCGGGTTTTCGATCCGGGCGGGCCATTGCCAGCCTGAAACGGCAAGCCAGACCGGCACGAGCAAAGCGCCATCCTGCCTCGTGAGGGGCATGGACAGTCTTTGGGCGTCGGCATCGAGAAAGGCAACCTCTCGTTCCACAGATGTGGTCTGGCGGTTTGCCTTGCAGAGCGAAAGAAGGCCACGAACGGCCTCATAAGCGGGGGTGCGGCTCAGGTCATGACGCAGGAGGCCGAAGGAGGATTCCGGGTTCGTCGCATCGGCGGCGAAGCTTGAAACCAGTTCATAAATATAAGACCGACGGATGCCGCTGATGAAACTCCAGAGCAGCATGCGCGGCATATACCGCGCCTTGATGCCTTCGGTAACGGGAAAATGGAGGGTCTTCGTCTGCAGCGAGGTATGGTAGCCCATTTCCGTGGCCAGCACCGGTTTGCCGGCCGCTATATGCGCCGAGGCGGCGATGGATTTGGAGAGTGCACCCGGACCGGTAGTTTCGGGATGTTCCATCCCGGCATAGGGATGAATATTGCCATAGTCGCAGGCATCCTTCAGATCCAATGCCAGTGCTCTGTGCGTCAAGACATAGCTTGGTGCTGCGACGGGCACTGCGCTGAGTTGCGGATTCGAATGGACGGCGTTGTAAAGGGCCGCCTGATGCTTTGCCGAAATGCGCGGGGCATTTTGCGGATCCTTCGTCAGGTTCGGTTCATTGCTGCCCTCGAAAATATCGATCCCTCCGTCACACCACGCGTAAAAATCCGCGAGCCTGTCGAGCGGCGTCGAGACATAGGGGTTGAGATTGTCGTAACAGATGATGGTGAGGCGAATATTCGATGCCACGATCCGGCGCAGCCTCTGGAAGACCGGACTGTTGCGTTTGTCTTTCGGCGTAATAAGGCCGTCATCCCGAAGATGCTGCACGCCCAGTGCTTCGAACTCCGGCATGATCCGTTCGAACTGTTCCGTATAGACCCCGTTGGGGCGGGTGAAGTGGCCGCATACGCCAACACTGTTCAGAAAGGCGTCGGTGGTGGCGGATGCAACCGTCTGGGCCCTCGCGGAAACGGCCCGCAGACCCGAGGCGGCGACCAATGCAAGGGGGGCGGCTGAAAGCAGGTTGCGCCGTGTCAGGCTGCCCAGGTCGATCGGCTGTTTTCCATTCATAGGCGTCTCCCGGCTGGCACGGAAAAAATACGGGGCAGGCATCATCCGATCGACATAGCCGTCTCAATGGCAATGACGCCACCTCACATGTCGATATCAGAATGTGCTTGATGTTTCTGGGGTCTGCAGACGCTCCAAAATCCATGTCTTTGAAATAAAATAAATATTATCGATCAGAATAGCATTATCGACGATGATGAAGCCTATTGCTTCCCTTCGCCGACATTTAAAACTGTTAAAAACGGTAACACGGGAGAGGTTCTTTTCGCAACACCGCACGACTTTTACCGCGCCGCGAAAAAAATCACTTGAAATGCCGCCGGTTCCCGTGCTTTTTGAAAAGTAGATTTTGGTAATTCATATTTTCAAACATTAGATCCGCTCCGGTTCCTGTATTTTTTACGGATATCTCACTGGTCTCCAGCATTACGGGGAGACAAACGAGCCGGGATGGACGCCATACATTTTCGATGAAGGAAAATAGAGCGTATCCGCATGAGAATTCTCCATCTTAGCAGCCTTTATCCGCCGCATATCGTTGGTGGATGCGAACGCTCGGTCGAACATCTCGCCGAGGAACTCGTTTCCATGGGCCACACGGTCGGCGCCGCCTGTATCGAGCGGCAGGCCGAGCCGAAAACGGTGCGCAATGGCGTCACCGTTTACCGCATGTTCCATAACAATGATTTCTGGCTTGAGGACTGGCCGCAATATTCGCCGCAGCAGCGGCGTATGCAGAAGCTCAAGCAGCAGTGGAATTTCGACGTCGAAAAGCAGTTCGAGGCCGTTCTCGACGATTTCAAGCCTGATGTTCTCAATACCCATTCGCTGCTGGATGTGACGACGCTGGTGTGGCGGGCGGCGCAAAAGCGCGGTATTCCGATTGTTCATACAATCTGCGAATATGATCTTCTCTGCGGCAATGCCGCCATGTTCAAGGGCGGCAAGCCCTGCGAGCATATCCATCTCGGCTGTCAGGTGGTGAATTTCTCCAAGAAATTCACGCAGCGTTCCATCAGCGCGGTGGCAAGCGTGGGCACCGAAATCCTCAAGACGCATGTCAATCATGGGCTTTTCCATCACATTCCGGAAAGCCTGCGCCGCGTCATCTTTTATTCCTGCACGGTGCCCGGCGGCGACCCTGTCGCACGCCGGCAGATCGACCGGACGGGCCGGCCGCTGACCTTCGGTTACATCGGCCGTATCAACACCGAAAAAGGCGTCGGCAACATGGTCGATGCCTTCAAGGAAATCGGCCACGGCAACTGGCGCTGTCTGGTCGCCGGCCACGCCATGGATGATTCCATCGAGCGTTTCACGGCTCAGGCCGGCGATCTGCCGATCGAATTCGTCGGCTGGGCAAAGCCGAAGGAGTTTTTCGAAGAGATCGATGTGCTCATCGTCCCGTCCTTCTGGGCCGAGCCTTCGCCGCGCACCATCTACGAGGCCTATGCCATGGGCGTGCCGGTCATCGGTGCGGCTTCGGGCGGTATTCCCGAACTGATCGGCGAGACGAACCATGACTGGCTGTTCGAACCGGGCAACGTTGCCGAGCTCGCGGGCCGTATCCGCCGGGTTTTGACGCTGTCGCGCGAGGAGCTGCCGACGGAGGCCGATTTCGGAAACATCGTTGAGGAATCGACCTCGCGGCGCGTCGGCGAAAATTACGTGAAACTTTATGAGGACGTGCTGGCGAAAAGCAGGGAAGGCCGAACCTTACGCGCATCCTAGACCGGCAACGGACCCGGTCCATTGCAAGCGTTTCTTCCAAGGAGAAAGCACATGGTAGAAGGCAATATCGGCGCAGTCCGTTTCCCAACGCCGGACTTCGGTCGTGTTTCTGCCGCTGAAGTCGTCGCCCTGCCACAACCGGCCTTTCAGGCGGTGGGTTGATGGCGGAGCAACATTCGATAGGCAGCGCTGCCCTAACTGGCGTTTTCTGGTCCATCGTCCAGAACTGGGGCGGCAAGCTTTTCACCTCCATCCTCTTCATCGTCCTTGCTCGTTTCCTCAGCCCCACCGATTATGGCATGGTCGCAACCGCCGGGCTGGTGCTGATGCTGATCCAGATGATATCTGAATTTGGCTTCGGTGATGCGATCGTGCAGAAGCGCGATCTGGAGCCTAGTGACATCAACCTGCCATTTTACGCCTCCGTCACGGTTGCGACGCTGCTAGCCATAACCGTATGCGTGTTTTCATCGGAGCTGGAACGCTGGTTCGAGGTCGAGGGGCTGGCGCCGATCATCGTGGCGATCTGCATATTGCTGCCGCTGAACACGGCTTCGCTGTTTCAGGAAGTGAACTATCGCCGCGCACTCGCTTTCAAGCCGCTGGCGATCCGAACCTTCATTTCGAACATCGTTGGTGGCGGCGTGGCGATTGCTTTCGCAATCATGGGCCTGGGTGTGTGGAGCCTAGTGGTTCAGACCTATGTCGCAACCATCGTCACGCTGATCTGGCTCTGGCGAAAACCACATTGGCTGCCAAGCACCACGCTCAATCTCCGCAGCTTTATCCAACTGTTTCGCTTCGGCTCATCGGCGTTGAGCTTACGCAGCGTCGAGTTTGCTTCGACCCGACTGATCGATTTTATCATTCTAGGACGTTACGGCGTGGCGGCTTTCGGGCTCTACACCGTAGGCAGCCGGCTTTATCAAATTCTTATGCAGTTGCTTCAGTCGGCTCTGTATGATGTCTCGCTTACAGTGCTTTCCCGCATATCGCATGAGCGTGAGCGCATGGCGGAACTTTACAAACAGTTGATTGGGATATCAGCCATTGTCTCCACCCCTGCATTCGTGCTCTTCGCCGCGTTAGCGCCAGAGATTTGCCGCGTCCTCTTCGGACTGGCGTGGCAGGGGGCGGATGAGATTGCGCGACCGCTGCTGGTGCTTGGGGCCTTGCAATGCGTGCAGTTTCAAAACGGTCCGTTTCTTTCCGCGCGGGGCAGCCCGAATAAGGTGTTGATAGCCGGCACAGTCAAGTCGGTTTCGACGATCCTCATGATCCTCCTCATCCCGACACACAGTATCGGCGAACTCGTCGTGATCTATGTCCTGGGGCAACTCGCCTCCACGCCCTTCACGTTTTTTTATGTCTCTCGGGAACTGAATGTTCCGCTTCGTCGAATAATTCTCCTGCTTCTGCCGAGTTTCGTCTCAAATGGTGTCAGTTTTTTCGTGGTGGAGTTGATGCGCCCCGAAGTCGCGAGCTTTGGCCTCGGCGATTTTATGGCGGGCCTGGTGCTCGGATTCATCTTCGTCGTTACATATTTTTCGCTCATGGCGCTTGTGGCGCGCAGGCAGGCTCAGGCGGCCCTTCTGTTCGTGACCAGCAAGATGCTCCCACGGAAGGAAGCGAATGCGTAAGCTTATAAAAAAGATACTTCCAGCTCCACTGCATCGCGAATGGGTGAGGTTCAACGAAGGCCGCAACGAAGAGATTGCAATTCGCCGTTTCTTTGATGCTTTGCAGCAGCGGAAACGCGATATAAAAATTGAAAGCGGTGGGGAACACCTAAATCGGATATTGATCGTAGCCTGCGATCCTTTTTCCGTTTTCGGCTCTATTGGTGATGATGCCATGATTACCGCGACTGTCCAACATGCGCGCGAAAGGAACCCCGATGTTGATATCGATGTCCTTCTGGAGGGCGCTCATGCTTCGGAACTTGTGCGGCAGAGAGGATTCAATCCCGTCGATATCTTTGGAGACGTCGATTTTATCGCAGCGCTTTGCAATCAGTTCGAGGCAAGGCGGTATGATTGCGTCGTCGTGATTGGGGCCGACGTGATGGATGGCTATTATCATCCATTGGTTACGGCAAAACTTTTGGCAAGTGCCGACTTGGCAGCCGCCGCCGGTATAAAAAATGTCATCCTCGGTTTCAGTTTCAATGAAACGCCACATCCTTCTTTAGCGCTGTTTTACAGCGCGCTTCATCCAGGTGTGTCGATCAATGTGCGTGACCCGGTTTCATTCGGTCGCCTGAAATTGTTTGCAAAAACGAATGCTGCGCTGGTTGCCGATTCGGCCTTTAGTCTGATTGCATCTGAGGCCGATGCGGATACCAGGTCCTGGATCGCGCGAAAGCGCGCTGAAGGATACAGGGTGATGGGTTTTAACCTGCATCCCATGCTGTTCAAGAATGCGGATCGCAGTCAGATTGAAACGATCATCAAGCGCGGTGCGGAGGCGCTTCGGTACGTGGCTGACGCGCGGCCGGTTTGCTGGCTGCTTATTCCACATGATTACCGGGACGGTTTTGGCGATCAGTCTTGTCTTCAGGCGATTGCGGACCTGGTGCTCCCTTCACTTGAGGATAGGGTTAGATATCTGGAAGGAGAGTGGCCGGCGACTGTTCTCAAGGGGGTCACAGGACAGCTTGATGGAATTGTCAGCGGTAGAATGCATCTTGCTATAGCAGGACTTGGCAAAGGTGTTCCTGTCATATGCATTGCTTACCAAGGAAAATTCGAAGGACTATATCAGCATTTTTCTCTGTCTTCCTCAGACCTGCTGTCACCCTCGACTTTTTATACGGATGAGGGCCTCAGGAATGCTTTGATGGAATTCGTTGACAAGGTGGACGAGCGTCGCGAACAGGTACGAACGAAATTGCCGGACGTCCTCCGTATGTCGAAAAGCAATTTTCAGGTATTCGAGACCTTTTCAAAAACTACTCGATCAGTCACATGAAAATTGCTTTCGTCTCAGCCATTCCGGCGGTTCCCGCGTCCGAAGGCAATCGTAGCCGTATTCTGCAGCTGACACGCGCTGTTCGTAGCCTCGGTCACGAGGTTCATTTCGTCTATATCGATACGCCGATGGTGTTCGATTTTGATTCCGCTGCCCATGAGGCGGAGTTCGGGCCCCAATACGTGCATTTCGTCTCCCGTCAGCGGGGCGGTCTTAAATCTCGCCTTGATCAAGATATGAGCCTCGAATTTGGATTTACCGCCTTTCGGGCGGTGCGAAAGGTCCACCGGCTTCTCGGCCGCGATAGCGGTTTCTACAATTATCTCGATGAGTTCTATTACCCGGAAATCGGCCGGCAGGTTCGGGATATTCAGCGACGGCTTGGCATTGATGCCGTTATTGTCGAATATGCCTTTCATTCGCGGGCATTTCTGGGTTTGCCGGATGAGGTGCTGCGTATTCTCGATACCCATGATTCCTTCGCGGACCGACATAAGGCCTTCATCAACACCGCCAACAAATACGGCTATTGGTTTTCGGTTCCGCCGAAGATGGAATGCAAGGCTTTCCGCCGTGCGGATGTGGTGATCGCTATCCAGGAAGAGGAGGAGCGGGCGTTCAGGCAGCGGCTGGGCAAAGAGCCACCGGCTGTTGCAACCGTCAGCCATATTCTCGATCTTGACGGAAGAGTGGAAGACCTCAGTTCGAGTGACTTCCTGTTTCTTGGTTCCAGCAATGACGCCAACATCATTTCCCTGACGGGCTTCCTTGACAACGTGCTGCCGATCGTCAGGGCGACAAGGCCGGATATTCGCCTGGTGGTGGCTGGCAGCATATGCGGCAAGATCGGGGATAGGGAGGGTGTTGTCAAACTCGGCCGTGTCGATCATCTGAAGGACGCCTTCACCCGTGCGCCTCTTTCGATCAATCCCATCACGCTTGGAACGGGCATCAACATAAAATTGCTCGACGCTCTCGCCGCAGGGGTTCCCACGATCAGCACCCGGACAGGCGCGAGGGGACTTTCGGACCGATACCAGCGCGGCGTGGTCATTGTCGGCGATGACGACCATCAGGCTTTCGCCGATGCGATCCTGCAGCTGGCCGCGAGCCGGGATCAACGGCAGGAACTGGGAAACAAGGCCTTCGAGGACGCTATTGAGTGGAATCGCCGGCAGATGGCGGTCCTTGATGATATTCTGACCGGCGGAAAGCCCGGATAACGTATAAGTTTTCCCGTTGGACGTCGTCCCCGCCCGAGGGGACTGATAATCGGTGGTGATGCCATGCCGGGTGCGCCGAGGGTTGTTCTCGGTGGGCAGATCGATGTATTCAGGGGCCGGATCGTCACTTGAACCCGCTGGTATATGGAAACGTCGCTTTATCTGCCCGTCAAAGGCTTTCTCGAAAAGGCTGGTTACACCGTCAAGGGTGAAGTTGGTGGTTGCGACCTCGTTGGCCTCAGCGACGACGACCCGTCTGTTGTCGTGATCTGCGAGCTGAAACTGAGCTTTAATCTGGAACTTATCCTGCAGGCCGTCGATCGCGCGGCCATCGCAGACGAGGTCTGGATCGCGGCGCGGGTTTCGGCCAAGGGCAGGGGCCGTGAGGCCGACAAACGCTACCGGGATCTTTGCCGCAGGCTCGGGATCGGCATGCTCGGTATTTCCGATACCGGCGATGTCAGCATTCTCGTCGGCTCCGTGACCCCCATGCCGCGCACCAATCCGAAACGGCGCTCCCGGCTCATGCGCGAACACCAGAGGCGGCGCGGCGATCCGGCGGTGGGCGGCAGCACACGCGCACCGATCATGACCGCCTACCGCCAGCAGGCTCTCGGCTGTGCGGTCGCGCTGGTGTCTGGCCCCCTGCGCGTGCGTCAGATCCGGTCCAGCGTACCGGACGCGGGCAAAATTCTGCTTGCGAATGTCTATGGCTGGTTCGAACGGCTTGATCGGGGAGTCTATGGCCTGACCGAGGCGGGGCAGGAAGCCCTGCAGAGATGGCCGCAACCGGCAACCTGACGCGAAACTGCGCGTTCCATAAACCGGAAGGCCTTTGCGGCCCTCCGGGTCTTGTCGGACGGCGGCGGCTTATTCCGCCGTTGCCTGAATGTCGACCTTGTCGAGCAGAAGCATCGGATTGTCGGAGGCGGCAACGAGATCCAGAAGGCCGAGGCCGTTTGCACCTGTTGACTTGACCGTAACCGTCAGCGTTCCCGGGGTGCTGATGAAGCGGCCGAGCGCCTCCACCGCATTTTGCAGCTTCGGCTGTTCAGCCGCGACCTGCTGCAGCAGGGCACTTGCCACCAGTGTCAGGGTGGCGCGAACCTCTGCTTCGGTCATGTCGTTCTGCAGGGCATAGAGCTTGACCGCCTTGGCCATCAAACCCTCGTCCTTGATCGTGAGTTTCACTTCGCGACCGGCCAGCCCGAAGAGCGCGGCCTGAGCCCGACCAATGTCGAAGGAGAAGAACTCTTCCGTAAATCCGCTCGCAAGACCGGAGAAATTGACGCTGCCAATATCCTTGCCGCTGAAGAAGATTTCGCGGATCATCAGGTTGTTGTTCGGTTCGTCCCAACCCGCGGAGAGGCCATAAGACAGGGCGAGCGACTCGATCCCCAGCTTGCGCGCCTCAACGAAAACCTCCTCCGACGAGTCTGCCGGTATGGGGAGGGTAAGATCGTCCTGCCGGATTTTGATATCCGTCGGGATGCCGTTGAAGGGCTTCGTCAGTCCCATCTCGAAGTTCTTGAGCGTGAACTTGATGCGCTCCGGCGTGCCTTTCGTTTCCTCGTCCGTCTCTTCGTCCGATTTTTCTGGCGCAGCCACATCAACATTGATGCCGCCGACGCGGACCGTCCCCAGTTCCGGTATCAGACGGTTGAACGGGAAGGTCTCGATTTCCGTATCGTCGAGCCCGGCGAGCTCAGAAATTGCCTCGATCGTCGAAGTCCAGTCAAAACCCTTGAGGCTTGCCTCATCGAATTTGATCGTGTCGTCGCCATTTCCGACCGACATGCCATTCAGACCGAAATCGAGCTTGCGGCCGTCCATCTGCATGTCGATACGATCGATGGTAGCCTTGACCCTCTTGCCGGCCGCGCCTTCGCCTTCGTCGGGCGCATCCATCTTGAACCCGATCATCTGCATGTTGCTCTTGCCGACGATATCGAGAATAGAGATGATCTTCCTGAAATAGGCCTTGCGTTCTTCCGGGGACAGCTCCTCGGGCTTCTTGTCCGCGGAAAGGGCTTTCAAGGTTTCCAGAAGCGGTTCGGCTGGCAAGCGGGCGGTAAAGCCGTCGCTGCGGATTTCGTCGTAGCTGAAACGGCCATCACCTTCCGAGAACGAAATCGTGCTGACGGACAGCGGACCGTAGACAGGTTTTGCATCCTTGTCTTCCGGACCGGCTTTGTCGGTATAGAGCCGGGCGAGATAAGCGACGTCGATATCCTGACCGGCGACGGCACCCGTCGACACGACCATATGCTTCTTTTCCATCGCGCCGCTGTTGTTCGGCAGATCCATCTGGATGTCGAAGTTGGCATTGTCGATGGAATAACGAGCGATCCGGCCGCCGGCGATATCAGAGAAAGCCACGTTCTTGTAAACGGTCTTCTGCTCGCTGGTCGTGATGGACTGTGTAAGGGTCAGTTCCGGCGTGGAGATGCGCGATGCCGCGAAGCGCTCGATGCGCTTTGCCAGAGAATTGGCATTGCCATCGGCGGCTACCGCGGGTTTTTCAAAGGTGGCATTTTCGACGCGCGCATGCGCCATCGAGACTTTCCCGGCGGGCATGTCGATATTGATGTCATTCATGTCCAGCGCGCCGTCCAGGAACGGCAATTTCGGACGTCCGTCGATGGCCGCAATCTTGATGTTTTTACCGTCTTCAAGCGGCAATGTCAGATCGCGAACATGGATTTTCCCGAGGAAATCGACTTCCACGGAACCGGCCGTGGCACCGCTGCGGGCAACGAGTTCGTTGACCTTGGCCTGGTAGAAGCTTTTGCCTCCCACGACACCTGCTGCAGCAACAGCAATGATCGCAACCGCCGCCCATAGAGCCTTGCGCCGGCCCTTGCCGGTCTGGGTAGTTGTCTGTTCCAAGAATTCGTCCTCTGTGACGCCAAATGAGCTATGCGCCTTTTAAGCACGCAAAAGTTGCTTCGCAAGCCGCTGTTAAGGGAAAACCGGCGCGTATTTCGCGTAAATTCTAACGGACCGTCGCGCCCCATGACACAGCCCCCAATAATCAAGAATTATTTTTTGCAGTCGGCAACTGACCGCGCATGAGGCCGTTTTCTCAGCGTTGTCCAACTCAAGAGGCCCATCCTCATGAAAAAGCTGATCATTGCAGGCGCTGCGATACTCCTCGCGGCGGGAACCGCCGTCGCCCAACAGCCGCCACCGCCGCCGCCCGGTCCTGCGGATGGCATGGCCCGCCCAGATGCACCGCCTCCACCGCCGCCCCATCCCGGTCCGAAGGATGCCGGTCCCGGTGAAGACGGACCACGCGGACATATGCCGCCGCCGCCTCCCTCGAAAGGCGCGCATTTCCGCCTTGAGCAGGGCGACATCAAGATCGATGTCAAATGTGCCGATGACGAGCCGATGAAGGCGTGCTCGGACATCCTCATGCAGCTGATCGACAAGATCAACGAATAATCCGATAGGACAACGGAAGCGGCGCGACGGCGCCGCTTCACGTCACTCTCAATACGTCCTCATGCGCGTGTCAGAGAAGCAAAGTTGCAAGCGACGCCAGCAAAGCCGGTGTCATGACAAGGGCGCCCAGTTTGAGGAAGTCAAGCGCGCTCACATGCAGGCCTTCGCGCCGGAGCGCGGACAGCCACAGGATGGTTGCAAGCGACCCCGTGACCGACAGGTTCGGTCCGAGATCGACGCCGATCAGGATAGCGGCGGTGACATTGTCCGGCACCTGTGCAGCCTGAACGGCACTTGCGGCGAAGAGGCCAGCCGGCAGATTGTTGACGAGGTTGGAAAAAAGCGCGACTGCCACGCCGCCGATCCCGATGGCCTGTGCCTCGGAATGCATACTCAGCGCCTTCAACTGCTCGGCGACGACGGCGGTGATGCCCGTGTGGCTGACGGCTTCGACGATGACGAACAGGCCCGCAACGAGCGGCAGCACCCCCCAGCTCACATCCTTGATGATCTCCACCGGGTTCTGCCGCACGATGGCAAGAACGAGGATGGTCGTGATCACGCCGGCGAGGAAGGTCGGAAGGCCGAGATCCATGTGGAATGCAGAGGCAGACAGCAGCACGGCGGCGGTTGCCAGCAGGCCGACGCCCGCCAGTTTTGCCGGCAGGCTGAGGGTCGGGCGTTCCACCCGATCCGCGACGGTGTCTTCCGCCAGAACACGCCGCTGCGACCAGTAAAGCGCGAGAAAGGTGACAATGATTGCCGCAATCGACGGAAGCAGGAAGGTGTCCAGCCAGCGGGACAACGGCGGCATCTCGCCGCCCGCGAAAATGACGAGGTTGGCCGGATTGGAGATCGGCAGCACGAAACTCGCCGCATTGGCAATGAAGGCGCAGATATAAAGGTAAGGAAGCGGATCCTTGACCCTGGCAGCGCGGCATGCCGCATAAACGGCAGGCGTCAGGACAACGGCGGTTGCGTCGTTGGAGAGAAGCGCGGTCACGATGACGCCGATCAGGTAGATCAGCACGAACAGGCGCCGCGACGATCCTCTGGCGTAGGAGATCGCAACGGCGGCGACCCAGTCGAACAGGCCCTCGCGCCGGGCAAGCTCTGACAGCAGCATCATGCCGGTCAGGAACAGGTAGACGTCGAGACCCTTGATCACCCCCGACCAGACTTCCGCAGGCGTCAGAATGCCCAGGGCGAGGATCAGCAGCGCTCCGGCGACTGCCCATACGGCCTCGGGCCACCGGAACGGCCTGATAACTACCCCTGCCGCAGTCGCGACCGCAATGGCCGACGTATAATACGCAGCGCTCATGTGTTTCCTTGATGCTGGTTGTTGAGGTTGATCAGGTGGCGGGTTGCGTCCTGTTATTTCAGTATTGTTCTTCGCGACCGGGAGGCCTGTCGAGAAGAAGGGAGATCACCGGCGTCCTATACAATGTTGGAGGCTGGCTGACCAGAAGTCTGCAGACAATTACACACTGGTACTGTTCCGCGCTTGAGGCTTCTCCATGCATGTCCAGCGGTTGCAATCGGCAGGGAGATCGTGCTTGTTCACTGTTTAAACGGCATCTGCGTTTTCCAGCTTGAGCAAATGCCGGTACCGCCCGCCAGCTGACGCACTGCATCGAGGAGTAAGGCATGAAGAAGCTCATCAACGATCCATCCACCGTTGTCCGGGACATGCTGGAGGGCATCGTGGCGCTCAGCCCCGAAACCATTCTGCTTCAGGATGAGAACGTGGTCATAAGGTCCGGCCTGCCTGAAGCGGAAAAGCGCAAGGTTGCAGTGCTTTCGGGCGGTGGCAGCGGACATGAGCCGGCCCACGCCGGTTATGTCGGCACGGGCATGTTGACGGTTGCGGTGGCGGGCGATGTCTTCACTTCGCCGAGCACCGACGCGGTTCTCGCCGGCATCAGGGCCGCGGCCGGCCCTGCCGGTGCGCTGGTCATCGTCAAGAACTATACCGGCGACCGGCTGAATTTCGGCTTGGCGGCGGAGCTGGCGAGGGCCGAAGGAATCCCTGTCGAGATCGTTGTCGTCGCCGACGACGTTGCCTTGAAGGATACGGTTCCCGCCGAGCGCCGCCGCGGGATTGCGGGGACGGTGCTCGTGCACAAGCTCGCGGGGGCCGCAGCGGAAAAGGGCCTTCCTCTTCAAGAGGTGGCCCGCATCGCCCGGGACGCTGCCGCCAAGCTATCTTCCATGGGTGTCTCGCTGGGATCCTGCACGCTGCCGGCTGTCGGCAAGCCGGGCTTCGTGCTTGGCGAGACCGAAATCGAAGTCGGGCTCGGTATCCATGGCGAGCAGGGCGTGCAGCGGATGCCCATTGCCTCGGCTGACGCGCTCGTGCAGCTGGTGATCGAAACGATCGAAGCCGACGGCAAGCTCGCCGGCGGCAATCGCGTCGCTCTGCTGGTCAACGGCCTGGGGGCAACGCCGCCGATGGAACTCGCCATCGTCGCACGGTCGGCAGTCGCGCGGCTGGAGGCGAAAGGCATCGTCGTGGAACGTGCCTGGGCCGGCACCTTCCTTTCAGCCCTCGATATGCCCGGGTTTTCGTTGTCGGTCATGCAGGTTGACGACGCAGCGCTCAGCCTCATCGACGCGCCAACCGAGGCTGGCGCATGGCCGCGCGGCGGTGCGGTGAACCGCAAGCGGGTTCTGCCTTCGGCAAACGCCGAAAAGACCGTGGTTGCGACAAACAAGATGACGGCGGCCGGCGAGCGGCTTCGTTCGGGCGCGGAACGGTCCGCGAGAGCCCTGATCGCTGCGGAGCCCAGGCTGACGCAACTCGATAGCGTTGCAGGTGACGGCGACCTCGGCGCCAGCATGGTGCGTGGCGGCGAGGCGATCCTTGCGCTGCCGAAAGAGAGTTTCGGCGACGTCTCCGATGGATTGATGGCGATGGCCAATGCGATGCGCAAGGCCATCGGCGGAAGCTCGGGGCCGTTCTATGCGACAGGCCTCATGCGCGCTTCGCGACAGCTGGCAGGGATCGATGAGCCAGCGGCCCAGCAGATGGCGGAAGCATTCGTGGCGGCTGTTGCGGCGGTCTCGGAACTTGGCGGTGCGAAACCGGGCGATCGCACGATGATCGATGCGCTTTATCCGGCAGCGAAAACCTTCAGGGACAAGCTTGTGACAGGCGCTTCGGCAGAAGAAGCCTGGCAATCCGCGGTGGCGGCGGGCGAGGTGGGCGCAGAGGCGACAGCGTCCATGAAGCCACGGCTCGGGCGCGCAAGTTACCTCGGTGAGCGGGCCGTCGGCCATCCCGATGGGGGCGCGGTCGCCGTTGGCATCTGGCTCAAAGCTATCGAGGCTGCGATCTCGTGAAAGTCTGACCGGGCTCAGCCGATCAGGTGCAGGCCTGCATCCGAGAGCCTGAGAATGGTGAGCCTGCCCGTGGTATAAGCGCCGGTGTCGATGCCGATGCGCTGCGGGCCGGTCTCCGGTTGCTCCACTGGCGTGTGCCCGTGAACGACGAGGAGGTCGAGTCCGGCTCCCTGCGAAAGGAAAGGCTCACGGATCCAGAGCATGTCCTCATCGGTCTGCGCATCCAGCGGCAATCCCGGTCTGAAGCCAGCATGCACGAAGATATAGGAGCCAATGCGGGCATAGACGGGCAGGCTGGATAAAAGCTGGCGGTGGGGCTGCGGGATTGCGCCGAGCAGCGCGTCCCTGAATGGCTGCTGCCTGAGACGGCCCTTGTGCATGAAATAGTCGATATCGACCCCGTAAGACAGAAGCGTCTGGCGGCCGCCAAAATCCAGCCAGTGCATGTTTTCCTGCGGATTTTCGAGAAAGTCGTGGAAGAGCTGCTCATGGTTGCCGCAAAGGGCGATACGGCGAAGCGGCGCGGGCGGCGCTTGCAGCAGATGTTCGAGAACGCCGCGGGAATCGCGCCCGCGATCGACATAATCACCCAGCAGGACGACCAGCGCGGGGGAGGGGTCGGGCTCCAGATCGGCAAGGATTTTCCGCTCCGCCTGCAAGAGCAGGTCGAGGCTGCCGTGCACGTCGCCAATGGCGTAAATGGGGAAGGTGGGCGGCTTGTCGCCAAGGTCTATTCTGCGCCGCCTCCGGTCGTCGCGGGGGGCTGGTTGCTTACGACCGCGAATCCAGTTGAATACCTTGGGCATAGCTGCCGATACTGTCTCTCCCGCACAAGGTCAAGAGCGTTGAAAACGGCTGTCTCATCCTGCGCCTAGGCTACGTCGTAGCCTCCTTGAATGAAGCCTACAAGCATGGATCCGGCGGTCTAGAGTTTCAGCCATATACGCGGGTTCTCGTGCGACTGGATCTTGATCCATTTCAGATCGACCGCTTTCCAAGGTTTGACGACATTGGTGCGGTTATCGAGCACGAGATCGCCCTGGCTGGTGCTGACGACCAGGACGGCATGGCCGATGCCATCCGTCGTGCGCGCCGTTGCGATGCGCAACGCGCCCGAGGGCCAGCCGGCGCGCAGGAGGCGCTGCCGCTTGGTCACCGCGAAATCATCGCAGTCGCCGCTTGCCGGGTTCAGCTTCCAGTCGTCTTCGCCGTCCTGCTCGCTGGCGTAAATGATCGATGTGTTGATCTCGGCGTTGACGCGCTGGAGTTCCATGCGCTTCTGTTTTGTCAGCTCCACCATGTCGCCATCGCCGATCCGGACACATTGGTCGGCGGCGCTGTCGCAGAATTTCGCAAAGGCAATGGGCGCGATGGTCGGGCGGCTTGTCGGCATGAACTGGCCGGGTCGAGCGCCGCCCGGCTTCTGGGCGAGGCCAAGCGGTACGGCCGATGCCGTTGTCGCAATGCTTGCCGCCACGCCGGCAGCGACGGCAAAAATCTTTGCCAGACGGATTTTTTTCTTCGCCATGTCCTTGCCCCTGCACAATTGTCTTCTCTTGTGCCTGGCATCATAGCGGCCCATTCTTGCAGGCCGTTTAAGTCGATGGATTGCATTTTAACGAAATCCGATTTTCTCACGGCGGGCTGAAAACAGCGATAAGAAGGAGCCGGCGCTCACTTGCAGCGCGTTCGGCCCTCGCTGTCGACGATACAGGTCTGTTGCGGGACGGCCTGCCTCAGGTCGCGCCGTGTCTCGGGTGGGGCACCGCCCGCCGGCGGCCGGTCGTAATTTCGCTCAACCTCGAAATTGCGTCCGCCGATGGCTCCCTGTGCACCGCCGCGCCCATCCGGCGTCACTTCGAAATTCTGGTATTGTTGGGCATGAGAACCCACCGCCAGGCCGATCACGACGGCGAGCGTCCCCGCCGCCAGGCTGCCCCGCAATATCGCCGCTTGCCGCATGCGCAACATCATGAGCGTTTCCTCCAAAGAAGGAATGATGGCCGCCGCCGCCGCACATTTGCCACGGCGGGCGCGCATTGGTTTCTCGTTGAAGGTCATCATACCACCGATATTGCGTCCGCCGTGAGAAGGATTTGTGTCTGGCCGAATCGCCGTCCTGCCGCATGGACCAGAGATGCACATGGCGACGGCGTCGCCCGGTCTTCAGGAATGCGAAAACGGCCTTTCCCGGGCTTAAAAATTAAGCTCTTTGCCGCTGCATTTATAGGCTTCACAATCCTGTAACAACGGACCTAATATACAGGTGCAGATGCCGAATCGATCAGGAGAAGCCCTTGACGATTGCAGTTTCACCACAGGCCCTGCCGGCGCTCGTTCTGAACGCAGACTACAGGCCACTGAGTTACTACCCCTTGTCGTTATGGTCCTGGCAGGACGCGATCAAGGCTGTCTTTCTAGACCGTGTGAACATCATTGCAGAATATGATCACGCGGTGTCGTCCCCCAGCTTTTCCATGCGGCTGCCGAGTGTCGTCAGCCTCAAGACCTATGTGCAGCCCATCCGCAACCCTGCCTTCACACGCTTCAACGTTTTCCTTCGGGACAAGTTCGAATGCCAGTATTGCGGTACGCGGGACGAATTGACCTTCGACCATGTCATTCCCCGCGCGCATGGCGGTGAAACGACGTGGCACAATGTCGTGGCGGCGTGCTCTCCCTGCAACCTTAGAAAAGGCAGCAAGCTTCCCAAGCAGGCGGGCATGTTCCCGGCGCAGAAGCCCTTCCAGCCAACGGTTCAGGATCTGCACAATAACGGACGGTTGTTCCCGCCCAACTATCTGCACGAAAGCTGGATGGACTATCTTTACTGGGATACCGAACTGCAGCCCTGATCCTTCAGGACTGCGACGCGGTTTTTCCGCTTACCGGCTTTTACGGCTCGCGCCAAAAAAGGCGACTGCCGCAAGTGCGATGCTTGCGATGACATTCCAGCCCGCAAAGGAAAGGCCGAGCACCCGCAATGCGGCGTCGTTGCAGGAGGGTGCCTTGATGGCGTTCAAATTGCCCAGGAGATCGCCGGCATTGGTGGTGATGGAAGGAGCCCCGGTCGCGCAGGTGATCGGGCCTGCCCAGAAACCCCATTCCACGCCGGCATGATAGACGCCAAGCCCGGCGCCGATCAGCATCGCCACGCCGATCAGGGCAAGAAGTAGGCGGGTGATCTGGGTCGGCAGTTTGAAGATGCTGGTCGCAATGGCCAATATGCCCAGCGGAATCGCGTAATAATAGGGATCGCGCTGCAACAGGCAGAGCGCGCAGGGCGTATAACCGCCAATATGCTGGAAACCGAGGGCGGAGCCGACGGTGAAGATCATTCCCGCCGTGACGCCGAGAGCGGCGAGCGTGCGGCTATTGTCGGCGGTGGTCGCATTGGCCATGTTGTTTTCCTCAAACTTCGCAAAGAAGCAGATATCCCGGACGGGCTTTCAAAAAGGCGGGCGTGATGGCGAAATTAAGTCGCCGGTTCCACGGTGTAACGGGATTCGTCTAATCCAGTCCGCTGCGTCTGGCAAATGAAAGCCCGGCAATGTTGGCGGGATGAACAAGCAAAGTTTCGTGAGTGCGCCGACGGCAAAATCGCACTCCAGGCCAGACATGCGCCTTCACGGCACCGCAGTCGCCGGGAAAAAGTCATGGCCGCTTTCGCCGCTCGAAGGCAGTCTCACCTTGCAATGATGAGACATGCCATCAGCATTCGGGCAGGCGGAAGCTCGGAGTGGTGAGACCTATGCCTGGTGGAGGCGGGCTTCGCTCTCTTCAGAGTGATGGATGAGAGTCATGATGTCGTGGCTCATATCGGCATAGACGCCATTGTTTTCCACGATGCCTTTCACTCTGTATTGGTCCATCACGACGATGCGATCGGCCAGCGCCACCATTTCCGGCATGTCGCTGGTAATGACGAGAATGGCGGTGCCGTTATCTGCCAGCTCGCGCAGCAGATCATGCAGATAGGCCTTGGTCTTGATGTCGATGCCGACGGAGGGTTCGTCGACGATCAGCAGTTTGACATCGGCGGCGAGCCATTTGGCGACACTGATTTTTTGCTGGTTGCCGCCGGACAGATTGCCGACCGTCTGGCTGAGGCTTGGTGTCTTCACCTCCAGCTTTTTCAGGAAAGGCGTTACCGCCGCCCGGATGCGCCCATCCGAAAGCACGCCGAACGTATTCGAGAGTTTGCGCCAGATGGGAACGCCCGCATTGGCAAGAACCGAGTGCTGGAGAATGAGGCCATCGCCCTTGCGGTCTTCGCTGACATAACCCACGCCGTAGTCGTGGATCGCTTCGGCAACGGAGCGGATGCGGGCGGGCCGGCCCGAAACACGCACGTTGCCAGAGGTGACCGCGAATTTGCCCATGATCGATTTTGCAAGTTCGGTGCGCCCGGCGCCGACCAGCCCGTAAAGGCCGACGATCTCGCCCTTGCGCACGGACAGACTGACATCGCCATGACCGATCGCGGTCGATACGCCCTCAAGTTCCAGCACCATCGGATTGTGTTCGACCGCGCGTTTGCGCCAGCCGCCGCCGCTTTCGGCGCGTCCGATCATCAGGCGCACGAGATCCTGACGTCCGAGACCTTCCATCGACCGACTTTCACAGGCGTTTTCGCCGTCCCGCAGAACCGTGACCCGGTCGCAGATATCCAGAACCTCTTCCAGCTTGTGGCTGACGAAGACAAGGCTTGCGCCGTCATCGCGCAGGCGCCGTAGAATGCGGAAGAGATTGTCCGTTTCGCTCGGCGTCAAGGATGTCGTCGGCTCGTCGAGGAGCAGCACACGGCTTTGCAGGGAAAGCGCCTTGGCGATTTCCACGAGCTGCATCTGCGCGACGGAAAGCTCCGATACTGGCGTTGCCGGATCGATTTCCAGATTGAGCGCCTCAAGCCAGCGGCGCGCATCGCGGTTCAGCGCGGCGTAGTCGATGGGTTTGAGATAATGCGCCCCGAGCTTTTCCATGTGGATATTCTCGGCAATCGAAAAGCGCGGAATGAGGTTGCGTTCCTGATGGACGACACCAATGCCGCGGGCAATCGCCTCGCGCGGATTGCTGAAACGCACGGCCTGCCCATCAACAAGGATCTGGCCGCTGCTTTGGTGATGGACACCCGTGACGACCTTGATCAGGGTCGATTTGCCGGCACCGTTTTCCCCAAGCAGGGCGTGGATCGAGCCGGGTTGCAGCGAAAGATTGACGCCCTTGAGCGCCCGAACGCCTGGAAATACTTTTTCGACGTTTCGTGCCTGAAAAACGGGTTGCTTGTCCATGATGTCAGGCCTTCCCTGTCTTTTTGCCGAGATGCGTTTCGCGCAGGCGGTTGATGCCGACGGCGGCGAGGATCATCGCGCCCAGCACCACCTGCACGAGGAACGGATCGATGGAGAACAGCACCAGCGCCTGCGTGATGATGGCCACGATGACGACGCCGAGCAGGGTGGCCCCGACGCTGACATGGCCGCCCGCCAGTACCGCGCCGCCGATGACGGGGGCGGCAAAGGAGAGGATGAGCCAGTCGTCACCGATGGAAGGCTGGCCGATCTGCAGGCGGGAGACGAGCAGGATGCCTGCAACCGATGCCAGAAAGCCGGAAATGCCATGCGCCACGATCACCGTCATGCGCACCGAAATGCCGGAAAGCTCCGCCGCATGGCTGTTGCCGCCGATGGCAAGGATGAAGCGGCCTATCGGCTGGCGTCGCAGCATGAACCACAGGGCGAATGCGACGATGATGGTCGGGGCAGCAAGCCATGGCACGGGCCCGACAATGAGGGCCGAACCGAAGTCTTTCACCGATTCGGGTATGCCATAGAAAGGCTCCGCCCGGGTGATGCCGAGGTTGATGCCCTTGTAGATCGACAGTGTCGCCAGCGTGATGACGAAGGCGGATATGCCGGTGATGGCGATCAGCAGGCCGTTGAGCATGCCGCAGACAATGCCGATCAGCATTGCGGCAATGGCAGCCACCGGTGCCGGAAGGCCCCAGACCTGCATCAGGCCCGCAAAGGAAATTGCCGCAAGGCCGCCGATAGCACCCACGGAGAGGTTCATCTGGCCGATGGCGATGATGATCATCTGCGAAAAGGCGATGAGCGCATTGACCGAGATGGCGAGAAGCAAAATCTGGATGTTGAAGGAAGACAGGAAGTTGGGGCTGAAGCCACGGATCACTACGATTGCCATCACCGTGACCAGCAGGGGGCCGAACCAGTCGGTTCTGGCAAGGCGTAGAAGGGTGTTGTCGGTTATCATCGTCCAGTCCTCAAGCCAGATTGCGCCGGGCGAGATAGCTTCCCCGCGCCTTGTCCATCAAAACCGCCAGCAACAGCAGCAGGCCGAGAAATGTCTGGACCCAGAATTCACCGAGCTGGAGAAGCAGCAGGCCGCTGGTCAGCATGGTGACCAGAAGTGCGCCGAGGCATGTGCCAAGCACCGAAACCTTGCCGCCTTGCAACAGCGTGCCACCGAGAACGGGGCCAAGAAAGGCGGGCAAAAGCCAGTCCTGCCCGAGCTGGCCGGCCATGGAAGGAATGGCCGCGCCGGTGCGCGTCACCAGCATCAGGGCTGCGAGCGCGGCAAGCAGGCCCGACAGCACGTGACAGGCGATGAAGATGCGGTCGACGCGAATGCCTGATAGTTCCGCTGCTTCCGGTCGCGCACCTGACGCCAGCATTTCGCGGCCGAGAACCGTGCGCCGGTAGAGAAAGGAAAGTGCAAGGGCGGTTACGAGCGTGACGAGAAGCAGTGGCGAGAAATAGGTCGCAAGCTTCATCTTTCCGAAGGCGGCGAAGATCGGCGGCAGGCCGCGATAGGCCTCGGCCCGCGTCAGGAAGATCATCACCCCGAAAAAGATGCTCATGGTGGCGAGTGTGATGATGAAGCTGTGTAATCCCGTACGGATGACGGTCCAGCCGTTGATGAAGCCGAGCGCTGCGCCTGTGGCGAGGCCGCCGATGAGCGCGAGCGGCCAGGGCACGCCAAGCACCTCGATGAGATAACCGCAGGCCATGGCCGCCGAAACGCCGATCGCGCCAACGGCGAGATTGAGGCCGCCGGTCACGATCACCGCCATCATCGACAGGCCGATCATGATGTTGATCGCAGCACTTCGGCCGAGCGTGAACAGGTTGAAAGGCGAAAGGAAGCCGCCGGCCGCCACGCCGAAACTAACGGCGAAGACGACGATCAGCAGAATGAGCCCGAATTCATTGGTCAGGAAAAAACGGCCCTGCGAAAGGCTGGACCCCATTCGTTCCTCGGCATCCTGCACGCCTTTTGTGAGCAAACTATCGTTCACGGTCATGAAACTGTTCCGGTATTGGTTCGGCCTGAGGCACCTCTCCGGGTGCCCTCGACGTGATGCTACTGCCGGAAGACGTTTTTCCGGCGGAGCTGGTTGCCGGGCGTGGTCGTCAGCCGCCCGGCAACCGCAAAAGGCTTGCTTATTTGCAGCTCAGATACGTCGCATCGAAGTTTGCGAGCAGCTTTTTGGTCTCGGCGCGCATGGCATCAACGTAGTTGTCGACCTTGCTGGCGTCGACATAGGCGGTGCCGGAATCGATGAACTTGGTCGTCAGCGCGTTGGATTTGAACGGTGCATCGGCCTTCACCTTGCAGCCGGACTGCAATTTGCTCAAAGCGAAGGAGCCGACATAACCCTGGCCGTAGGGGTTCTGCAGCATCGTACCGTCAACGAAACCATCCTTGATCGCCTTCAGCACCACTTCATCGTGGTCGATGCCGACCATGTGGATGCGCTTGTCGCCGATCTTGCGCAGCGCGTTGGAAGCAACGACCGCCGGAACCCATGCCGTGGTGACGATGCCGTCCACTTCCGAGGCGTGGGCGGCAAGGTAGGCATTGATCTTTTCTTCGGCCGGCTCCGGCGCGTCGATATCGGCGATGACCTGAACGACCTCGGCGCCTGCTTCATCAGCCGCCTTCTTCACGGCATCGATACGAAGCTGGGTGTTGGGGTCGACAAGGAAGCCGGTGAAATGGGCGATGCGTTTTTTGCCACTTCCCATCGCCTTGATCAGTTCCTTGGTGCCGAGATAGGCCGAATTGCCGGTATCCGTGCCGAGGCAGAAGGCAGCAGGTGAGGGGTCTTTGAAGCAGCCAGCGCCGGCAATCACGTTCGCGCCGTTGCCGGTCAGTTCCTCGGCCGTGGAGACCGCGCCAACGGGATCGCCGGGGAAAATCAGGAAGCCGTTATACCCTTGGCTCAGAAGGCTTTCGAGAAGCTGGTTCTGCTGTGCCAGTTCCCATTTCTGCGGAACCTTGTAATCCGCGCCCGCCAAGCCGAAATCCTTAGCAGCGTCCTTTCCAGCCTGTTCCCAGGCGGCGAAATAGGGATGCGGACCACCCGGAACGAGAGCGATCTTGCTTTGATCCGCCGCCTGCGCAACACCGCAGGCTCCAGCGCCGATGATTGCGGCAGCGACGAGGCTGCGCATGAAATACGTCATGTTTTTTTCCTCCATGAAACGGCCTGCATCCACAAAAAGCGACTGGAACCCTCCCTTAATCGCTCTTTCTCCCAACAGCCGACTTGCGTAAGCACTATGGACACTAGTATACTTGTATCCAAGTAGCAATGAGATTTTCACGGCGGCCTTTTGAAGGGGAGCGTTCATGACGAAAAACACCAATGCCGGTTTCATTGGGCGCGGCGGTCATCAAGAGGTCGCCGGCTCCGGAATCGAAAGCGTGGAGCTTGTGGTCAATCGTTATGGCCCGGTCGCCGATCAGGTGCATGCGGCGCTGCGTCAGGCGATTGTCGAGGTCCGCCTGGCGCCCGGCGCGCCGATCAGCGAAAATTCGATCTGCCGTCAGTTTTCCGTTTCGCGCACGCCGGTACGCGCCGCGATCCAGCGCCTCTCGGAAGAGGGTCTTGTGGACGTGTATCCGCAACTCGGCAGCTTCGTTGCGCCGATCAGGCTCGGTGAAATTCAGGACAGCCATTTTATCCGCCGTTCGCTCGAAGTGGCGCTGCTGCGCGAGGTTGCGCCGAAATGGACGAAGGAGATGAGCCGCACGATGCGCGATGTCATCGCCGAACAGGAAAGAGTGATCGCCGCCAATGACGCCAACGGCTTTTTCCATGCTGACGAGGCGTTTCACCGGCTGCTCGGCACATTTTCCGGCCGCGAGGGCGTCTGGCAGGCAATCCTCGCCGCCAAGGTGACGCTTTCGCGGTTCCATCGTTATTGGGCGAAACCCGAGCGCCTGCCCGCCGTGATCGAGGAGCATCTGGCCGTTGTCGACGCCCTCGACCGGGGCGATGCCAACGCTGCGGAAAAGGCACTGGTGACGCATCTGGACATGGTTTTCGTGATCTACGAACAGCTGCCCGAGGAAGAGCGCAAGCATTTGTCCATTTGATAATGGACGTGGAGGAGACAGAATGGAACTGAAACACAAGACCGCGCTCGTAACGGGCGCGTGCGGCGGCATCGGCCGCGCCGTGGTTGCGGCGCTGGTGGCGCAAGGGGCGAGGGTGATCGCCTTCGATCGCGATATCGAGGCTGTAACAGCGCTCGCGAAGGGGTTCGGCAGTGCCTGCGATCCAGTCGCCGTCGATCTCGGTGATGCGGCGGCGCTACAGGCCGTCATGAGGGATATAGCCGGCCGTTTCAAGGTCATCGACATTCTCGTCAACAATGCCGGTGTGCTGTCTCCGCACAAGCTGGCCGCGACCACGCTCGAAGAATGGCACAGGCTGATGGCCGTCAATCTCGATGCCGCGCTGCTGCTGACGCAGGCCGTCGTTCCCGCCATGAAGGAAAACCGCTGGGGGCGACTGATCAACATCTCCTCCTACGCCTGGAAATCCGGCGGACTGACGGCGGGTACGGCCTATTCGGTCTCGAAATCGGCACTGGTCGGCCTCACCTACTCCTCCGCCCGTGAACTCGCCTCCTTCGGCATCACTGCCAATGCGGTCGCGCCGGCCTATGTGGTTTCGCCGATGATCATGGAGCAATTGTCGGAGGAAGATCGTCAGCGCCAGCTTGCAGCCATTCCCGTCGGCCGTTTCTGCCAGCCGGAAGAGGTCGCGCATGCGGTGCGTTTCCTTGCCTCGCCGCTGTCCGGCTTCATGACCGGCACTGTCGTTGACATGAATGGTGGCCTGCAATTCGGCTGAGATACGGAGATAATAACGTGACCAATCGACTTTCTTCCCTTGCACTCTCCCATCTGCCGCAAGACGTGCTTTTGCCCACCTATGACCGTGAAGCGGTGACACCGGGCATCGTCCATCTCGGCGTCGGCGCTTTTCACCGTGCCCATCAGGCCGTGTTCATCGATGATTGCCTGGCGCGCGGCGAAACCGGCTGGGGTATCGTCGCGGCCTCGCTGCGCAGCCCGGACACCCGCGATGCGATTGCGCCGCAGGACAATCTCTACACTTTCTGCTTGCGCGACGGTGAAAACGAGACGTTGCGGATCGTCGGTTCCATCCTCGAGACCATCGTTGCGCCGGAAGATCCGGAGCGGCTGCTGCGGGCCATGACCGATCCGCGGGTCAGGATCGTCACTTTGACGGTGACGGAAAAGGGCTACCTCGCCGATTTGTCGGCGGGCACGCTTCTTCGTGATCATCCCGATGTCGTTCATGATCTGGCGCATCCGCAAAAGCCGCGCTCCGCGCTCGGTTTTCTGCTGGAAGCGACAAGGCGCCGGCGGGTCGCCGGGGCTGTGCCGCTGACTTTGCTCTCCTGCGACAATCTTCCGTCCAACGGTCGCATCCTGCGCCGTCTTCTGGTGGAGATGGCTGGTCTCACCGATAAGGATCTCGCTGAGTTCATCACGGAAAACCTCTCGTGCCCCTGCGTCATGGTGGACCGCATCGTGCCCGCCACTACCGCCACCGACCGCGAACGGGTGACGGTACGTCTCGGCTGCGAGGATGCCTGGCCGGTGATTGCGGAACCTTATTTCCGTTGGGTGATCGAGGATCGCTTTCCGCACGGTCGCCCCGGCATCGAGCTGTCGGGTGCCGAAATCGTAGACGATGTCGAGCCCTATGAGCATATGAAGCTCAGAATGCTGAATGGCGCTCACACTGCCATGGCAGCGATCGGCCAATGCAGCGGGCTTGAGACGATCGCCGATATCTATGCCGATCCGCGGGTGCGTGGTTACATCGATCGTTACTGGCGGGAGGTGGGTTCAACATTGAGCCCTGCCGTCAGCGGCCCGGATTATGTCACCGGTCTGCGTCAGCGTTTTGCCAACCCCGCACTTCGCCACCGCGCCGCCCAGATAGCTTCGGACGCTTCCCAGAAAGTGCCGCAACGCATTCTCGCGCCACTTGCGGAGCTGCGTGCCGCAGGCGCGCCGGATGCGGCGGCTCTTTTTGCCGTCGCCCTGTGGATACGGTCCTGCGCGACGCTGAACGAGCGGGGAGAAGCAATTGTCATGGCCGATCCCGCCTTTGCGGAGTGGGCTGTGCCGACCGGTAACGGCGAGGAGCCGGATGCGGTGATCGACCGGTTTTTAACATTCCGTCGCGTTTTCGGTCCTGAATGGCTGGCGGACGAGGCGTTCGTTACGGCGCTTCGGGCGGCCTATCGCGACATCGTCCAATACGGCGCGCTCGGCGCCATCGAACGGCATTTTTCGGAGGAGTAGACTATGAAGGAAACCTGGCGCTGGTTCGGTGAATCGGACCCCATCACCTTGGAGCATGTGCGGCAGACGGGTGCGAGCGGCGTTGTCACGGCACTGCACCAGATCCCCGACGGCACGGCGTGGCCTGCCGAAGAGATCGCCAAACGCAAGGCGATGATCGAAGCGGCCGGTCTGGAATGGAGTGTCTGCGAATCCATTCCGATGGAACAGTCCATCAAGCGCGGCGACGCCGATGCGCCGAAAGCGATTGCGCGCTGGAAAGATACGCTCTCCCGTCTCGGTCGCGCGGGCGTTCCCGTCGTCTGCTACAATTTCATGCCTGTCGTGGACTGGACGCGTACGAACCTGCGCTGGCAGGCGCGCAATACCGGATTGGCGCTGCGCTTCGAAATGGCGGATTTTGTCGCTTATGACGTGTTCATCCTGAAGCGTATCCGCGCTGCTGAAAATTACGATCCTGCGCTGGTGGCGCGAGCCGAAGAGCGTTTTGCGCAAATGAGCGAAGATGAACAGTCGCTTCTCGAGCGCAACATTATCGCGGGCCTGCCGGGCGGCGCGCTGGTGCAGACGCGCCAGTCCATCGCCGCGCTGATTGCTTCGTTCGACGGCATCGACAGCGCGACCATGCAGGGCAATCTGCTGGCATTTCTGAAAGAGGTCGTGCCGGTGGCGGAAGAGGTGGGCGTGCATCTCGGCATCCATCCTGATGATCCGCCATTCTCGCTGTTCGGCTTGCCGCGCGTGGTCTCGACACCTGCCGATATCCGCGCCATCCTGTCGGCCGTTGAAAGCCCGAACAATGGTATCACCCTTTGCACCGGCTCCTACGGCGCCCGTAGCGACAACGATCTCGTCGCGATGGCAAAGGAATTCGCATCCCGCGTCAATTTCGCCCACCTGCGAAATGTCACCGTCGAGGCGGATGGTTCTTTCTTCGAGGACGATCATCTGGATGGCGGAGCGGACATGATCGGCGTCATCGAGGCATTGTTGCGCGAGGAGCGGTCCACCGCCAAGGCTGGCCGCCGCACTAATATTCCAATGCGGCCTGACCACGGCCATCTGCTGGGTGATGACATCACCAAAAAGACCAATCCCGGATATTCCTACATCGGCCGCATGAAGGGTCTCGGCGAACTTCGCGGTGTCATCCGCACCATCGAGCGCCAGCTCCGCCGCGAGGAGGCTGCCGCATGAAGACCCGCAAACTTGGCCGCACGGCGCTGGAACTCAGCGAACTTTCCTTCGGCGCAGCCGGTATCGGTAATCTCTATCGCAGCGTCAGCCGCGAAGATGCGATGGCGACGCTGCAAACCGCATGGGACGCCGGTATCCGCTACTTCGATACCGCGCCCTATTACGGGCAGGGCCTTTCCGAACGCCGCGTCGGGGATTTTCTCCAGGAGAAACCACGCGACGAATTCGTGCTTTCCACCAAGGTCGGGCGGATCCTGAAACCGGCTGAAGCGGGCGTGACGCCGGATTACGGTTTTGTCGACGCACTGCCTTTCATTGTGGAATACGACTACAGCTATGACGGCATCATGCGCTCGCATGAGCTGAGCCTTGCCCGGCTTGGTCTCGGTTCGGTGGATATTCTCTATGTCCACGATCTGGAGGCGACCACGCTTGGAGAGGAAGCCTATCGCCATCATTTCGGAATATTCACCGAAAGCGGCATCGAGGCGCTGCATGAGTTGAAGGCTAAAGGCGAGATCGGCGCATTCGGCCTTGGCGTGAATGAGGTTCCGGCCTGCCTGAACCTCATGGAGATCGACGAAATCGACTGCATCCTTCTGGCGGGCCGTTATACGCTGCTTGACCGTTCGGCTGCAGCGCGGCTGCTCGGGCGTTGTGCGGAGACCGGCACCTCGCTCGTGATCGGCGGTGTCTTCAACTCGGGCATTCTTGCAACCGGCGCAAAGCCGGGCGCCACCTTCAATTACAATGAAGCTGTGCCTGAAGTCATGGAGCGGGTGTGCGCCATGGAGGCTCACGCCGCCGGCCATGGCGTCGCGCTCGCGGCCGCTGCTTTGCATTTTCCGCTGCAAAACACCGATGTCGCCAGCGTGCTGATCGGCACGGCGAAACCGGACAGTCTCCGGCGCAATCTGTCCATTTTCGAAACGGCCGTGCCGGGCGCCGCCTGGGCGGGTTTTGACACGCTCGCGCTTGAAGATTGACCGACACGGCAAGGAGGAGGACGCCATGGACCTGATTGATACCCACCAGCATCTGATCTTGCGGGGCAAACTCGGTTATGCCTGGACGCGCGGCGAGCCGAGCCTTGCGGGAAGCTTCACCCGGGCGGATTATGCAGCTCTTGTCGAGGGCAGCGGTGTCATCGGCACGATTTTCATGGAAACCGGGGTCGATGACGGTGATTATCGGGCGGAAGCCCGGCTTGTCGCTGGCATGGTAGGGGAAGGCACCTTGCCGATGTTCGGCCAGATCGCCAGCTGCCGGCCGGAAACGGACCAGGGCTTCGACGCCTGGCTGGAGGAGTGCCGCCACCTCAAAGTTGTCGGGTTCCGGCGTATCCTCCAGGTCATGCCCGACGATACCAGCCGTGCGGAAAACTATCGGCGAAACGTGCGCAAGATCGGCAAGGCCGGATGGCCGGTCGATCTGTGTTTTCATTCGCGCCAGCTCGCCATTGCCGCCGAACTTGTCCGGGCCTGCCCCGACGTTCGCTTCATGCTCGACCATTGCGGCACGCCTGACATCGCCGGAAACGATTTCCCCGCCTGGAGCGAGCGCATGGCCGATCTGGCCAGCCTGCCAAATCTCTTCGTCAAGCTTTCCGGTGTCACCGCCTATTGTGCGCCGGGGCAAGTGACGCTGGAAAGCGTGAGGCCTTATGTGGAAACCGTATTGAAGCTATTCGGCCCGGCAAGAATGGTCTGGGGCGGCGACTGGCCGGTGGTCGATCTAGGCTCGGGCCTGCCGGAGTGGATCGCCATGACGAGAGAGTTTCTGTCGACGCTTTCTCCGGATGAGCAGGCATCGATCGGCCATGGCAATGCCAGACGATTTTATCTGGCGACATAGGATGATCCTTGACCGGATATGGTCCCGTTCCTGCCGATAATATCGTGCAAATCATCAGAGGTGGTGCGGGTGGTCGGGGTCGAACCGACACTCCTTTCGGAACCGGATTTTGAGTCCGGCGCGTCTACCAATTCCACCACACCCGCATTTCGCTGCCGATTGTGTTTCAGGGCACTGAGGCAATGACACGGCGTCTATCACGGGCGAGACCGTGCTTGCAAGCCCAAAAGCGGGAAATTTGCCTTGCAAAACGGTATGTCAGCGCGCTAGGCGGCGGGGGGTAAAATCACAGGGCGTGCCTAAAACATTTGGCAGCCTTGCCGCGGCGCGGATGGTTCAATCGGCAGCACCTGTTTCAAAACGATACACCTATGATTGAATTATTTTGAGAATTTTAGACATCTCTAATAAATTAGTATATACGCAATTGCTAATTGAAATTATAATGGCGGCGTGGAACTTCCACGCGGGGCGGGAATGGCCAAACTCATAGGGAGGAAATTATGAGGGCTCTTTCTCGCAATTTGTTACTGTCTGCCTGTCTGATCTTGCCGGTCAACGCCCATGCGCTGGATATCGGGATCGGTGGGGAGAATGGGGTTAATGCCAGTGTGGGCGGCAACGGCAGCGGCGGGCTCGGGGTCGATGCCTCCGTTGGCGGCAGCGGCGGTGTCAACGCCAGTGCGGATGTCGGCGGCAGGAGCGGCGGCGGATTGGGTGCAGATGTCAACGCTTCGGTCGGTGGCAGCAATGGGGTCAACGCCAACGTCAACACATCCGTCGGTGGTGCCGGCGGTGTCAATGCCGCCGCCAAGGCTTCCGTCGGCGGCTCTGGAGGCATCAACGCCAATGTCGGTGCGAATGTGGGTGGATCGAGCGGTCTCGGCCTCGATGTCGGGCTCGGAATTGGTGGTTCAGGTTCGCCTGGCAATCCAGGTAACCCTGGGAATCCGGGAAATCCAGGCAATCCGAACAATCCAAATAATCCCGGTAGCAATCCGGGGCAACTTTCCCCTGGCGCCGTGCGTAATGCCATACAGGCCTATAACGACATGTCACGGGTCGAGCAGATCAAGCTCGCCCGCCGGTGTGTCGATATTCTGGGTGGCGGATACGATGCTGCCCTGACGCAATTGTGCAAGATGATCCGGACGGCCTCGCGCTGAAGCCGGCCTCATTTGCCGAACATATCCGAAGGGCGCCCCGGCGTCCTTCGGATCAGTTGCCCTTGCGTCCGAAGGACAGGATTTTCTGCCGCAGGCTGCGGGCGAGGTTGCGGGTATTCCGGTACATGTCCACCTGCGTGGAAACCTGCCGCACGTCGCGGTCGCTGTTCTGGGTCAGGCCGACGACCAGCGTCCCCATTTCCTGCCGTTCCTGCCAGAAGCGGCTCATGATCGGATGATCGGGCACGGCGCAGCTGTCGCTGCGCAGAATATTGGCGTCGTCCAGATGCCAGTCGGTGAGTTTCTGCATCAGTAGCTTGCCGGGTGAATATTGCGAATAGGTTTCGTCGAAGGCGGTTTTCCACGTATAGGCTTCGCCGGCCGTGATGAAGACCACCATGGATGCGATGGCGCTGCCATTGAGATCGATGGTGTGGATACGGACTGCATCGGCTTCGGCGAGGTTGGTGATGGCCTCGCGGGCGAAAGCGGCGCGATACCGGTCGTTGACCAGCGCGGTGCGTTTGCGGCCCTTCCAGCCACTCGCCTCCAGCGCCAGAAATTCCTCCATTCGGTAGCGCACATCCTTCGGCTGGCGGGTCACGCTGTAGGAGAGGGATCCAAGTTTTTCGAGCTGGCGCCACTGCCTGCTCATTTCGCGCAGATGGTGTGGTGCAAGGGTGTTGCGCAGATAGGCCTTGCCATCAAGGAGGCTTTCCAGCATCGGCCGGTGATAATTGCCCGTCGTCGTCACCGGCAGGTTGCGGCTAAGCGCGATGGCCCTGAACATGCGCGCAAACGGCCCTTCCAGCCGCACATCCGGCAGGACAAGAACATTCGGCAGACGCATGTTCCGGTCGGAAAGGGCATCGAAAAGATTGTCGAGGGTTTCAGCTGCCCCTTCGGTATCGACCAGCGGCGTGCCGAGCGGCCCAAATGGGTTGGCCCAGACGCGAATGATGGACGGACCAATGGAAAAACCCGGCTTTTCCACGGTAAAGGGCATCAGGAAGCGCATACGGCTTCTAGCGCCGTTCTCGTCGCGAATGAGGGCGAAGCGCACGGACTTGTCTTCGATACGTGGCATGGCGGGCGCAAGAAGCCGCCCGGTGAAGAAGACATTCGCCTCCATGACACGATTGGAAAGGAAGTCGAGTTCTTCCTGCATGTCGTAACCGAGTTGACCCGGATAGATGCAGAATTCCCGGCCGTCGCGTCCCACGCGCCGGCTGCTGTCTGCCGCGGGACGGTCACGCTCCGCAGACGCCAACAGCGCCGCGATGCGCGGGTCCTGAAAATCCGGATTCTTTGGATCGCTGGACATGCTTGTTGTTATACCGCCTTCCCAGTGTCTTGACCTGCCCGGGGATCGTTGAAAGCAAAAAGCACGATCCCGAGTGTGCGGCGAATGGCAATATGCAATAGCACAGCTTCCATGCACATGGCTATTGCCACCGCTGCCGCGGCCCCTGCCAGACCATAGACCGGAATGAGCGCCATGTTGAGTGCAATGTTGCAACCAAAGATAATAATATAAAGCACAACGCAAAGTTTTTGTTTGCCGGCCATATTCAGCAGCGTTTCTCCCGGGCCGATCATCGCTTTGGCGAGGAAACCGGCAAACAGGAAGAACATTAGCTGGTAACCCTGGACGAAGCCCGGGCCGAAAAGTGACAGCAGGAACGGACCTGCCAGAAGCACCACGCTACCGACGGCGAGCGATGGCCAGAAAGCCCAGCGTGCGGCCTGACCGGCAAAACCCGCAAGCCCCTGACGATCATTGGCCGACATCAGGGCGGCAAGACGTGGCGCGGCAGCCGCCTGCACGGAGAAAAACACGAATTGCATCAGCACGATGGTTTTCGCCGCCGCAAAATAGATGCCAACCTGATCGGGAGGCAGGTAAAGCCCGACAATCACCACGTCGGAATTGGTCATCAGGAAACCGATGCCATCGATCAGGAACATCGGGAAGGCGAACCTTATCCAGTGACGGAAATGAACCTTGCGGGCCGTGCTGCGGAAATGCCGGTTGAGCCGGCGGTTCATGAAGGCGAAGTGAAAGAGCGTGGTGACGTAGGTGGCCAGAAGGGCCATGAGCATGGCGGTGGTCGCGGTTTTTTCCGCGCCGAAATGGACCGCCGCCATCATGAACAGCAGGATCAGCACCGGGCGGACGATATAGGTGGGGCTGAGGGCGGAGACGGCCCAGCCATTGGCGCGCGCGGTGCCGTTCAACACATCGCCCAACGCCACCATCGGCAGGGTGAAAAGCGCCAGCGCAACCGGGATGAGATAATAGGAAGCGATGCGCTCGCCGAAGAAATACAGGAAAACAAACCCGAAAATTGCGAGCGCGCTGGCTGCAAGCATCGCGAAGACGCGTGCCGTCGACGTCAGCCCCATGATCTTGTCATGGGCTTCCTCTAGACGGTAGCCAGGTAAAAAGCGGATCACGGTCGTATGAAAACCGAGACAGGAAAGGTTGCCGAACAGGATCACCAGAACCCAGACAAAGGCGAAGAGGCCATATTCGAATTCGCCCATCAGGCGGGCAAGGATGATCTGGGAAATGAAGGCGATGCCGGCGCTGACGATGCGCACTGCAAAGGCAACGAGCGCCATGCGTTGAGCGCGCGAAACCTCATCTCTTCCGGAAAGAAGGACGGCAACTTTCGCCGCCAGCGGCGCAAGCTTTGCGCGCAGGCTTGCGGGTAAGGCTTTTTCCGCCGAGTTGAGGATAGCCATGATCCACACGCCATCATTTCCAGTTGAATAGGCAGTTCGACTGTAAGCGCTTATCCTTAACGAAGGGTTTGGGAGGCGCCGGCCTGTGTGCCGATATCATCCACCCCGCGCGGCCTGCGGACGCCGTTGAAGAGGAAAAGTGCGAGCGGGCTCCGGCGTATCGCCTGATGCAGCATATAGGCCGTTGCCGTCGTGGCTGCGACGATGATCGCGAATTCCAGGATCGGCGGCAGCGCAATCAGGATGAAGAGGATTCCAAAGGTGTAAATCAGCGGATGATGAAACAGGTAAATGGTGAAGGACGCATCCGTCATGCGTCTCGCAAGCGGGCTTGGCCTGTCGAAATAGCGGCAGGCGAGGTCGATCAACAGACGGCTCGCTGCCACCGCAGCAATTGCGGAAACAAGGACCAAAAGGGCCGAAGTCGAAAAAGGATGTTGCAGGCGCAATGCCACCGCCGCACCAATAGCGCCCGCAGCGATGACAACGGTGGGAAAACCCGTCTGACGGAATTGGTGAAAAAGAGCGCGATTACGCTGCAACAGGGCGCCAAGCAGGAAGAAGGGCAGGTAGCGCGCATAGGGGTCGGAAGCACGCTCATAAAGAAGGAAAAGCCTGCTTCCACTGCTTGCCGCAAGCAGACCGGAACCATAGACCATCAACTCCCACAGAACCGGGAGGGTGCACAGTGCCGCGAAAACCAGGGTAGCGTGCCGCTGCTGCAAGCTGTTGAACCAGTTTCTGACATGGGTAAATGGCGGGTGTGCTGCCAGAAACAGAAGAGCTGCCAGCAGGACCGAATAGGCAATGAGGGCCGGCAGGAACCACAGATGCATGATCCACTGTTCGCTCGGGCGCAGCAAGCCGGGTAGGCTCTCAAGCAAACGGTCAGTGGGAATATCGCCTTTGGCGACGCTGGCCAGTTGCAGCAGGAACAGCTGTAATGGCCCGAGCAGAACCACGGCCACGATGAAGGGAACGCCGAGGCGCAGGAAACGCTGCCTCAGCCAGCGCATCTTGCCCTTCTTGCCGATGACCATGGTGGAAAAATACCCCGCCACCAGGAAGAATGTCGGCATGCGGAAGGTGACGAGCGCAGCACCCAATCCGCTCAAAAGCGGGCTGGTCTCGAAATCCTTGATGTCCCAGGGCAGAACGTGGCTGTAGAGTAGGGAGGCGTGGTAGGGAATGCCGAGCATCATCAGGAGAGCCCTTAGAGGGTCCCAGTAATGCTCATAGTCTGACTTGCCCGGTTGCATTTTTCCCCCGCGCCGAAAACGCGATCCCGCGTGCGCCGTGACGACCAACACGACTATTGGTGGAAAACGCTAATAAACCCTTCACGCGCCCGAAGGGGTAGGTGGCGCCTTTTTCTTGGGCAGAAGGTCGAGCACCAGCGCGCAGCCGAAAATGATGATGCCGGCGCCGAAAAGCTGGGGAAGCGACAGGGGTTCATCGAGCACCAGGGCGCCGACAAGCACCGCCACGACGGTGACGGCAAATTCCACGCTGATCGCCTTCGTTGCGCCGATTGAGGAGACCAGCTTGAAATAGGTGATATAGGTCAGGCCGCTCATGACGACCGCCTGTATCAGAAGATAACCGTAGTCAACGAGATCAGGTGTTCCGGGCAAGGGCACCGCGAAAAGAAGCGGCAGGGTCATCAGGCCACCTGTCAGGAAGGAACCGATGGTGATTTCCCAGGATCCAACTCCTTTGAGGTGCAGGCTCGCAAAATTACTGCCATAGGCCGCACAGATGCAGGCGGCGACAGCGGCAGCACAGCCGATGATAAAGCCTGAAGTGACGGGAACAGCGGGAAAGCCGACAAGCAGAACGATACCGGCAAAGCCGATGACGAGACCCGCAATGCCCTGCCGCGTCAGGCGTTCCAGACCCCACATCTGCGAGATGAGCATTGAGAAAAGCGGAATGGTCGCCACCAATATGGCTGCCATCGCGGTGCCGATCTGTGGCGTCGCATAGGAAAGGCCGATCAGTTGCCCGGCGACCGTCGTTGCGCCGACGATTGCGAAAGCGCGCCAGCTGGCGGAAAATGCCAGCTTCCGGCGGGCCGCCCGCGCAATGAGATAAAGGGCGACAGCGGTTATGAGCGAGCGAAGCGTGACCGCGCCAATCCAGCCGAAGGCGGCGACGACATGCAGAAGCAGCAGGAAAGACACGCCCCACGTAATCGCGAGAAAAATATAGGCGGCAAGATCGCGAGGGGCCATGAAAGCAGTTTCCGCAAGATGATCCGGCTCCCATATGGAAAGTGCCGATACCAGTCAACACCCCGACCAGCAGCAATGATCCGGCGCAAACAAAATCGCCCGTAACGCGGGTTACGGGCGATTGATCTCTGGCATAAATCCCTGGCTTTAGGCCTGCTCGTAAACGCCGTGGCAGTGCTTGTATTTCTTGCCCGAGCCGCAGGGGCACATTTCATTGCGCCCAATACGGCCCCAGGTGGCGGGGTTGTTGGGATCGCGTTCCTCGGCCGGGACGAAAGCGGCAGGCACGCCCTGCGCCATCTCGTCTTCGCCGGTGACGGGGTCGAGGTGATGGGCGGTCATCTCAGGCAGTTCCGGCTGCTGCGGTTCCTGCTGCACCAGTTCCACGCGCATCAGCTGAGCGGTGACGGCCTCGCGCAGATTGGTGAGCAGCGACTGAAACAGTTCGAAGGCTTCCGCCTTGTATTCCTGCAGCGGATCGCGCTGGGCGTAACCGCGGAAACCGACGACAGAGCGCAGATGGTCGAGATTGACGATATGTTCGCGCCACAGATGGTCGATCGTCTGAAGAATGACCGAGCGTTCCACATAGGTCATGATCTCGGGGCCGAAACGTTCGGCGCGCTCGGCGGCGTATGTGTCGGCCGCTTCGGTGACGCGCTGGAGAATATCGTCCTCGGCGATGCCTTCTTCCTTCGCCCATTCCTCCACCGGCAGGTCGAGGTTCAGGAACTGGGCGATACCAGCTTTCAGGCCGGCGATATCCCACTGCTCGGCATAGGCATTTTCAGGAATATGCTTGGTGACGAGCGCTTCGATGACCTCGTGGCGCATGTCGGCGGCGGTTTCACCGATATTGTCGGCTTCCATCAGCTCGAGGCGCTGATCGAAGATGACCTTGCGCTGGTCGTTCAAGACGTCGTCGTATTTCAGAAGGTTCTTGCGGGTCTCGAAGTTGCGGGCTTCGACCTTCTTCTGGGCGCGTTCCAGCGCCTTGTTGATCCACGGATGGACGATGGCTTCGCCGTCCTTCAGGCCGAGCTTTTGCAGCATCGAGTCCATGCGCTCGGAGCCGAAGATGCGCATCAGGTCGTCCTGAAGCGACAGGTAGAATTTCGAGCGGCCGGGGTCGCCCTGACGGCCGGAACGGCCGCGCAGCTGGTTGTCGATACGGCGGCTTTCGTGGCGTTCGGTAGCGATGACGTAGAGACCGCCGGCGGCGAGCGCCTTTTCCTTCAGCACCTTGATCTCGGCGCGGATAGCCGCTTCCTTGGCATCAAGCTCCGGACCCGGCTCCATGCCTTCCAGCTCGCGCTCGAGGCGCATGTCGACGTTGCCGCCGAGCTGGATGTCGGTACCACGGCCGGCCATGTTGGTGGCGATGGTGACGGCGCCGGGAACGCCGGCCTGCGAAACGATATAGGCTTCCTGCTCGTGGTAACGGGCGTTTAGCACCTGGAAATCGGTAAAGCCGGACTGGCGCAGCATATGGGCCAGAAGCTCGGATTTTTCGATCGAGGTCGTGCCGACCAGAACCGGCTGGCCGCGCTCATGCGCCGCCTTGATCTCGGTGATGATCGCCAGGAACTTCTCTTCGCCGGTGCGGTAAACCTCGTCGTCCTCGTCGATACGCTGGATCGGCAGGTTGGTCGGTACTTCGATGACGTCGAGGCCGTAGATGTTGCCGAATTCTTCCGCTTCCGTCGATGCCGTGCCGGTCATGCCGGCCAGCTTTTCATACATGCGGAAATAGTTCTGGAAGGTGACGGAGGACAGCGTCTGGTTTTCCGGCTGGATCTGCACCTTTTCCTTGGCTTCCAGAGCCTGGTGCTGACCTTCGGAATAACGGCGGCCCGGCATCATGCGGCCGGTGAATTCGTCGATGATGACGATTTCATCGTTGCGGACGATGTAGTCCTTGTCGCGGGTGAAGAGCTTGTGGGCCTTCAGCGCATTGTTGATGTGGTGAACGATGGCGACATTTTCGATGTCGTAAAGCGATTCGCCCTTCAGCAGACCCGCCTGACGCAGCAGGTTCTCGAGCTTCTCGGTGCCATCTTCGGAGAAGTTGGCCGAGCGTTGCTTCTCATCGATCTCGTAGTCTTCCGGGGACAGAAGCGGAATAAAGGCGTCGATGGTGTTGTAGAGGTCGGAACGGTCGTCCAGCGGGCCGGAGATGATAAGCGGCGTGCGCGCTTCATCGACGAGGATCGAGTCGACTTCGTCGACGATCGCGTAGTTGTGGCCGCGCTGCACCATCTGGGCGCGATCATATTTCATGTTATCGCGCAGATAATCGAAGCCGAGTTCGTTATTCGTCGCGTAGGTGATGTCGCAGGCATAAGCCTCGCGGCGCTGGTCGTCGTCCAAACCGTGGACGATCACGCCGGTCGTCAGCCCGAGGAAGCCGTAGAGCTTGCTCATCGTGGCGGCGTCGCGCTTGGCGAGATAGTCGTTGACGGTGACGACATGCACGCCCTTGCCGGCGAGTGCGTTGAGGTAGACCGCAAGGGTCGCCACCAGCGTCTTGCCTTCACCGGTCTTCATTTCGGCAATGGCGCCGCCATGCAGAATCATGGCGCCGGTCAGCTGCACGTCGAACGGGCGCATGTGCAGAACGCGGCGCGATGCCTCGCGAGCGACGGCGAAAGCCGGGATCAGCAGATCGTCCAGCGTCTTGCCGTCGGCAAGCTGTTGGCGGAATTCCGCGGTCTTGGCCGCCAGCGCTTCGTCGGAGAGCGCCTTGGTGGCCTCTTCCAGCGCATTGATGGCTGCGATCTTGCTTTTATAGGAGCGGACGCGGCGTTCATTTGCCGAACCGAACAACTTGCGGGCTATTCCGCCGAGACTGACCATCTTACTGGCCCTTTCTGAAATTCCGTTTTGCCGGGCGCTTTTCTCCGTCACGCTGTTTTCAGCACAAATGACGGACTTCGCCCTTCAACGTATCTGGACGCGAGGTTGCGTGACAGATAAGAGGGGGGGCAAATGATGTCAACGGTTCTGCCCGTTACAGAATGGCCACAATCCGGTGTTTGGAAGTTTTTTCAGAGCCGGAAACCATGTCTGGAGCCGGCATTGTCCCCGAAAGGTTCAAAATGTTGCGCTATAATAAAATTGCGGCTGCGGTGATTGTGGCCACGCTCGGCCTTCAGCTTCCGGCTTTTGCACAGGAAGACAAGGTCGTTGCCAAGGTCGGCGATCTGGAAATCCACCAGTCCGAACTCGATCTGGCCATGGGCAACCTCGATCCGCAGCTCGCGCAGCTTCCCGACGAGCAGAAGAAGGTCGCAGCCTTGTCCGGCGCGATCGACGTCAAGCTTCTCGTGAAGAATGCAGACGCCGAAGGTCTGGAAAAGACTGAAGATTTCAAGAAGCGCATGGAATTCATCAAGGATCGTGAGCTGCACAACGCTTATTTCCGCAAGCATGTGGTCGACGCCGTCACCAATGACGAAGTGAAGGCCCGCTACGACAAGGAAGTCGCAGCCCTGCCGCAGGAAGAAGAAATCAAGGCTGCACACATCCTCGTCGCCAGCGAAGACGAAGCCAAGGACATCATCAAGCAACTCGATTCGGGCAAGGATTTCGCCGCACTCGCCAAGGAAAAGTCGACCGATTCCAACAAGGATGACGGCGGTGATCTCGGCTGGTTCGGCAAGGGCCGCATGGTGCCGGAATTCGAAGAAGCCGCTTTCGGCCTCGAAAAGGGCGCCTACACCAAGACCCCGGTGAAAACGCAGTTCGGCTTCCATGTCATCAAGCTGGAAGACAAGCGCATCGCCCCGCCGCCGGCTTTCGAGCAGGTCGAGCCTCAGGTTCGTCAGCTTGTCATGCGCGACAAATACGTTGCCCTCATCGAGAAGGCAAAGGCTGACCAGAAGATCGAAATCATGGATGAGACGCTGAAGAAGGGCTACGACCAAGCCACGAAGGAACAGCAAGCTCAGCCGCCGCAGCAGTAATAAATACCAATGTTACGGGGCGGCTTCGAGGCCGCCCCGTTTCATCTCAGGCTTTCCCAGACCCTCCCTTTCCAGAGTTTCAGGCGCTTCCCATGTCCGTTGCCGTTTCCCCGCTCGCTCCCAAATCCTATCCCGATATGCCCGCGCTGCGCGGCGTTCGCATGGCGACGGCTGCCGCCGGCATCAAATACAAGAACCGCACCGACGTTCTCTTGATGGTGTTCGACAAGCCGGCAAGTGTGGCTGGCGTCTTCACCAAATCGAAATGCCCCTCGGCCCCGGTTGATTTCTGCCGCGCCAATCTCGGCAGCGGCGCGGCGCGTGCCGTGGTGGTCAATTCCGGCAATGCCAATGCGTTTACGGGCGTCAAGGGCAAGGCTGCGACCGAACTGACGGCGAAGTCCGCCGCCGCTGCCGTCGGCTGCTCCGAAGGCGAAATATTCCTGGCATCAACAGGCGTGATCGGCGAGCCGCTGGACGCTTCGAAATTTGCAGGCGTTCTCGGTGATATGAACGTCAGGGCGGAAGCCGATTTCTGGCAGGAAGCCGCCAAGGCGATCATGACGACCGACACCTATCCCAAGGTTTCGACCCGCACCGCCGAGATCGGCGGCGTGATCGTCACGATCAATGGTATTTCCAAAGGTGCCGGCATGATCGCGCCTGATATGGCGACGATGCTCTCCTTCGTCGTGACGGATGCCGACATCGAACCCGCCGCGCTGCAATCCCTGTTGTCCGCCGGTGTCGGCCCGACCTTCAATTCCGTGACGGTCGATAGCGACACGTCCACGTCGGACACGCTGATGCTGTTCGCCACGGGTGCGGCGGCTGAGGACGGTCAGGTAAAGGTGACGAGCGCCGATGACGAGCGCCTGTCCTCCTTCCGCGCCGCGCTCAACGATCTCCTGAAGGATTTGGCGCTGCAGGTGGTTCGCGACGGCGAAGGCGCGCGCAAGATGGTGGAAGTCACCGTGACAGGTGCGGAAAACGATGCCGCTGCCAAGAAAATTGCCCTTTCCATCGCCAATTCGCCGCTGGTGAAAACTGCCGTTGCAGGTGAAGACGCCAATTGGGGCCGCGTCGTCATGGCTGTCGGTAAATCAGGCGAAATGGCTGACCGTGACCGCCTCGCCATCTGGTTTGGCGGCGTGCGCGTGGCCGTGAACGGTGAACGCGATCCGGATTATTCGGAAGCGGAGACCACCGCCGTGATGCGGCTGGAAGATATTACGGTGAAGGTGGATATCGGCCTCGGCCAAGGCACGGCCACGGTCTGGACCTGCGATCTGACCAAAGAATATGTTGCGATCAACGGCGACTACCGGAGCTGACCGTTGGAATCGAAGAAAATGCAGGACAACAAGGCCGTCAATCTGCCGCTGGTTCGCCGTCTGGAAGCCGTCAGCTTCCGGGCATGGCCTGCCTCGTCGGTGATTTATGATGGCAGCTGGCAGATCCGTCTCACGGGTTCGCATCCCTCCAAACGTATCAACTGCGTGGTGCCGCTCGATCCCTCCGATTACGGCAACTGCGCGGTGCGGCTGGAAAAGGCGCGCAAGCGTTTCGAGGATTTCGGCCGGCCGCTGGTGGTGCGCGAAACGACGCTGATGCCGCCGCAACTCGTGGATTTTCTGATTGGCGATGGCTGGTCCGTCTTCGAAGAGGTGCTGGTTATGACGGCCGATCTCTCCAGCATGGAACTGCCGGAAACGCTGGTCAGCCTTCCCAGCCATGATATCGGTCGTTTTGTCGAAGCGAGCATCAAGGTGAGCGATGGCGATCCGGCGCTGCGCCCGGCAATCGCGGAAATCGTCAGTTCCATCAAGCCGACGCTCGGCCTCTTTATCAACGAGGAAGTGGAGGGCAACCCGCTCGCCACCATGATTTGCGTGCAGGATAACGATCTTGCCGGCGTCATCTCGCTCGATGTCGAAAAATCGCAGCGTAAAAAGGGACTGGGCACGCAGGTTCTGTCGTCGGCACTGCGCTGGGCCAGAATCAGCGGCGCCAAAACCGCCTGGCTGCAGGTGGTTTCCACCAATGCACCAGCGATCGCGCTTTATGAAAAATTCGGCTTCTCCGAGGCTTATCGTTATCGCTACTGGCAAAAGGGCACCGGCGAATGAGTGAGGCGGGCAAAAAAATCCTGCTGGTCGCCGCCTGTGCGCTTCTCGATCAGGATGGGCGCATTCTCCTGGCGCAGCGGCCGGAAGGCAAGTCGCTTGCTGGGCTGTGGGAATTTCCCGGCGGCAAGGTGGAGCAGGGCGAAACACCGGAAGAAACCCTTGTCCGTGAACTGGACGAGGAACTCGGCGTCAAAACCAAGGTCGCCTGTCTCGCACCGCTGACATTTGCCAGCCATACCTACGAGACCTTTCATCTTCTGATGCCGCTTTACGTGTGCCGCCGTTATGAAGGCATCGCCCATGGCCGGGAAGGACAGGCGCTGAAATGGGTCAAGCCCCAGGCGCTGCGCGATTATCCCATGCCGCCGGCCGATGAGCCGCTCATCCCCTTCCTTCAGGATTTGCTGTAAGAATCGAGGGGCCTCTGAGGCCCTCCTGCCTTATCCCGTCACAGCTTCGTGAAAACGCCCTTCGTGCACGGTTTTGCCGTGCCAAAACGGGGCTTTGTTAAGAGATCGTTCAGCACCCTCTGGCAGATTGTTAAGCTAAAGAAGCGGTAAACTGCGCGAGACGAGGTTGGTCATGAACGAGGATTTCTGGAAGACGGTGGAAGGTCGTCATTCGTATTCCAACAAATCCCGTCGCACCGGCGTACTCAATGTGGCGCTGTTGTTCGGCACGGCGGTCATCGCGCTCTCGCTGATCATCACTCCCATGCTTGCCGGAAAATCTCCCACGCGCGTGGCGCAGTTCCCCGACAATTACGACATGATCAGCACCGGCTCCATCAAGAAGACCGATGTGGGCAAGACCTATTCCATCCGCCGCAGTGTCACCCAGCCGATGCCGGAGATGCCCTGCGTGGTCACGGGTTACAGCAACGAGGGCGGTTGCTGATCATTTACCATCAACGGTAACGGATTCCTCATGTCGCCGACCTAGGATGGTGCTGAATTTCAACAGGGCGTGTGCCGGTTGTCGAAACGCACCGGATGGTGGATGGGGAATATCCTGTGCTGCATTTTTTTATCAATTTTTGCAAAAATGAAAACGGCGCGACAGCGATTGAATACGGCCTGATCGCAGGGATAATTTCCGCAGCGCTCATCGCCGGCCTCGGCAACATCAGCAGCGGTATCAATGCCGTGTTTCAGTTCATCGTCGACGCTTTTCCCAAGGGTTGAAAGCTCGCGCCGATCATTCAGGACAGTTTTACTTCTGTTGTCTTCAAGGCGTCAGCAAGGCGCATCTTGGCGGAGCCGGGTTTCAGGGGCTTTTGCTGGCTCTCATGCGGCGCCCAGCCTGATACATAGATGATGGAAAATGTCGCCCTTATCCGCCCGTCGGGATCCGAATAGCGCTCGGCATAGAGTTCCGCCGCCCGCAGGAAAAAGGCGCGGTTGAGCGGCTTTCGGCTTCTGCTTGCCAGCGGGTTGGCCATGCCCATGGCGCGCAGGTCGCGCATCAGCGGGAAAATCGAATCATAACGCACCGTGTAGGTCTCCGCGTCGGTGACGGGAAGAGCAAAACCGGCGCGTTGCAGGAGCGCACCGACATCGCGCACGTCGGCGAAGGGAATGACGCGCGGGCTGGCACCTCCGGTCAGCTCCGCTTCTGCTGTCAGCAAGACATCGCGCAGCTCATGCAGGGTGCCGCTGCCGGGAATGGCGCCGAGAAACAGACCATCGGGCTTCAATGCGCGCCGTATCTGGATCAGCGCACCGGGGGTGTCGTTGGTGAGATGCAGGGCAAGCGGTGAAACGATGAGATTGGCGGAGGCTTCCGCGAGCGGCAGATGCTCCATCGACGCCGTTTCGGGAATGTTTCCGTCCGTCGCGAATGCGCTTTCGGTTTCGATGCGGCGAATGTTGTCCACTTTTCCCGTCTCGGCCAGCCGGCGGGCCGTCACGCCCGTTCCGCCGTGCAGTTCGATGGCCGTCTCGAACTTGCGCTCGACGATGGCAAGCCTGTCGGCCAGCTCTTCGGCTGCCATGTCGAGAAGAAACAGGGCCTTGTCATCACGCCGGGTCCACGCACGGCGGCGGTTTTGTTCGATCAGGGCCTGGTCAAAGAGAATATCCATCGTCTTGCCTGCTCGGCCTTCAACGCCTTCTGGGTCGGCGGGCCTTATCGTTGCTGTCATGCCGCTTCGGGCATTATTTCCGGTGTCGCGCCGGAGCGTATCGCTCTCGCAAAGGCACCCGTTCGGCGCTAAAGTCAACCTCATGAGTGCTGGTGACGATCTGTTTTCGGGATTGCTGTCGAAGTCCGCCGTCGTGCCTTCCGCGGCACGCGCGGTGGCGCGTTCGTTCTTCCGCCTCGTCTATCCGCCGACCTGCGCCGGCTGCAATCGCATGACCGGTGGCGAAGGCGCCTTATGCCCCGATTGCTGGAGGGATGTCGCCTTTATCGATCGCCCTTTCTGCGAGGTTCTGGGCATTCCCTTCGCGCGGGACCATGGAGAAGGTGTTGTCAGCGGGCGGGCAATCGCCGATCCGCCACCTTTCGATCGCCTGCGTAGCGTCGCCAGCCATGAGGGCACGGCCCGCAAGCTGGTTCACCGGTTGAAATATCAGGATCGCACCGATCTCGCCCGGTTGATCGCGCTGTGGATGTTGCGGGCAAGTGACGGGACGGTTGACGCCTGCGATTGCATCGTGCCGGTTCCGCTGCATCGCCGCCGCTTCCTGCACCGCCGTTTCAACCAGTCCGCCGAGTTGGCCCGGCATCTTGCCCGGGCCGCCGGCAAACCTTTGCTCGCCGGCACGCTGCTGCGCGTGAAGCCGACCGAGCGGCAGGTGGGGCTTTCCGCGCTTGCCCGTCGGGATAATGTGCGGGGTGCGTTTTCCCTCGCGCCCGGCCGGGAGGCCGATATTTTCGGCAAGCGCGTGGTGCTGGTGGATGACGTCTATACGACAGGCGCGACGGTGGGGGCGGCAAGCCGCGCCCTGCGCAAGGCGGGTGCCGTGGATGTGACAGTTTTGACCTTTGCAATGGCCATTTCCGGCCCTATATGAAGCCTGAACGACGTGACTTTATCGTGCGTTTTGCCGCACGTTTGCGAGGCTCTGAATAACATGGCACCGGTAACGATCTATACACGGGATTTTTGTGGTTATTGCGCGCGCGCCAAGGCGCTGCTGGACATGAAGGGCGTCGATTACGCCGAATATAACGCCACCACGACGCCGGAATACCGGCAGGAAATGATCGAGAAATCCGGCGGCACGACCTTCCCGCAAATCTTCATCAACGGCCAGCATGTAGGCGGTTGTGACGATCTGCATGCGCTGGAACGTGCCGGCAAGCTGGATGCCATGCTGGCTGGCTGATCGGCAGGGTTTATGGAGGACGTGATGAGTTTCAAGGCTGCCGCCATCCAGATGCGCTCCGGCGTCGACCCGGTAAGGAACGCCGCCGATATGGAACGGCTGGTGCGCGCCGCCGCGGCGGAAGGGGCTGTGTATGTACAGACCCCGGAAATGACGGGCGCAATCCAGAAGGACAGGCAGGCGCTTCGTGCCCAGCTGCGTGATGACGATGGCGATATCATCGTAGCGACCGCCGCACGGCTGGCACGCGAGCTTGGCATTCACGTCCATATCGGCTCCACGGCCATTGCCCGCCCGGATGGCAAGATCGCCAATCGCGGTTTTCTCTTCGCGCCGGATGGTTCGCGCATCTGCAGCTACGACAAGATCCATATGTTCGATGTCGATCTCGATAATGGCGAAAGCTGGCGTGAAAGTGCCGCTTACCAACCCGGTGAAGTGGCACGTATCGCCGAACTACCGTTGGCAAAATTCGGCTTTGCGATTTGTTATGACGTCCGTTTCCCTCAGCTTTTCCGGGCAGAAGCGCTGGCTGGTGCGGAGGTTCTGACGGTTCCGGCGGCCTTCACACGCCAGACGGGGGAAGCCCACTGGGAAATCCTGTTGCGTGCCCGTGCTATCGAAAACGGTGCTTTTGTAATCGCCGCCGCACAGGCCGGCGTTCACGAGGACGGTCGCGAGACATTCGGCCATTCCATCATCATCGACCCCTGGGGTAAGGTGCTGGCCTTGGCGGGCGGTGCGGGGGAAGAGATTATCTTTGCCGAGATCGACACGTCGCTGGTTGCGGCTGCGCGCGGCAAAATTCCCAATCTGCGCAATGCCCGTGAGTTCGGGCTGGACACCGTCATTCCCCTGAAACCTGCCGGAGGTGAGGCGGCGTGATCCGTTATGCGCTGGCCTGTGAAAAGGGCCATGAGTTTGAAGGCTGGTTTGCCGGTAGCGACGATTTCGACAATCAGTTGCAGCGCGGCTTGCTGTCTTGTCCGGTCTGCAATTCCGTTGAGGTCTCCAAGCTCCTGATGGCGCCTTCCGTCTCCACCGCCCGCAAGAGGGACGAACGCCAGACGCTCGCGATGGATTCCGCCAGGAAAGAGGCGCTTGCGAAAATCCGGGAAGCCGTTGCCAATATCCGCGCGAATGCGGAGGACGTCGGCGACAAGTTTCCCGAGGAAGCCCGCAAGATCCATTATGGCGAGGCGGATGAACGCGGCATTATCGGCAATGCCTCGGTGCAGGAAGCCAAGGCCCTGCTGGACGAGGGCATAGAGATCGCGCCGCTGCCGGTGCTGCCCGACGACGTGAATTGAGTTTCTTCAGCTCGATATTGCCGCACCTAATCGCCTTCACGAGATGGCCGGCCTGAGAGCGGCCCGTAAAAGCAGGTAGGTTGTTTCACGCGGCCGCCGGGCGTTTCGCCATCATCATATAGTTGACTTCCATGTCCGGCGAGAGGTTCCAGCGATCCTGGAGCACGTTATAGAAGACGCCGGTGCGGTGAATGATATCCATACCGCTCGCCACGATCGGCCGCTCGAGTTCTTCCGGGCGGACCAGCTTTTCATACTGGTGCGTGCCGCGCGGCAGCCAGCGCAGCACGTTTTCGGCGGCGAAGATTGCCAGCGCCCTGGCCTTCAGCGTGCGGTTTATGGTGGCGGCGAACATCAGCCCGCCGGGGCGCACCATTTTCGCGCAGGTGGTGACGAACAAATCGACATTGGCCACATGCTCCACCACCTCCATGTTGAGGATGACGTCGAAGCTTTCGCCGGCTTCCTGCAACTGTTCCGCGGTCACGGCGCGGTAATCAACGCTGACGCCGCTTTCCCGTGCATGGGTTGAGGCGATGCCGATATTCTTCTCCGAGGGATCGGCGCCCACCACGGTGGCACCCATGCGTGCCACGGGTTCGGACAGAAGGCCGCCGCCGCAGCCGATATCCAGCACGCGCAGCCCTTCCAGCGGGCGATGCGCCTTCGGGTTGCGGCCGAAATTCTCGCAGACGCGGTTGCGAATATATTCGAGCCGAACCGGATTGAATTTGTGCAACGGGCGGAACTTGCCTGTCGGGCTCCACCATTCCGCAGCCATCGCGGAGAAGCGATCCACCTCGCTCTGATCGACGGTCGTCTGTGCGGTCTCGCTCATGGGTCTGCTCCATATTGCTCTTGCATTGAAGTCGGATGATTGATCCCCGAAGTCAAGACCGGCGGTCTATTCCGCAGGTAAATTGTCGGGGGGCGCATTGCCGCAGATGGAACTGACACGGCACCTTGTTTGTTTCATGCTGCGTTCATGGAGGAACGCGTATTTTCCGATCGTGGCAGTATGCGGAACGCATGCTCGTCCATCGAATATGATGGATGCCGACAAGGGCAAAGCGGGCCTTTGCTTGAGGAGAAAGAAGTGAAGAGAAAACTATTTGGCGCACTAGCGCTGGTGGCGATGCTCGCTGCGCCGGCACTTGCAGAAGCTGCGACGCGCGGTTTCGCCACCGCAAATGTGAATATGCGCTCCGGCCCGAGCACGGCTTATCCGGCCGTAGTGGTGATCCCGGTTGGCGCACCATTGACGGTGCACGGCTGCCTGTCCGATACGCCGTGGTGCGACGTCTCTTTTGTCAATGGCCGTGGTTGGGTCGCCGGTCGTTATATCCAGACGACGTTCCGGCAAAACCGGGTCTACGTCGAGCCGCGTTATTATCGCGATCTCGGTGTTCCCGTGATCACCTTTGAAGCCGGCCGTTATTGGGACCGTTATTATCGCGACCGCGACTTTTACCGCGAGCGCGACCGCTGGCGTCGTCCGCCGCCATCAGGCGGTTACTGGAACGCGCCACCTCCGAGTGCCGGCTGGGATCGCCCGCGTCCGCGTGATGATTGGCGCGATGGCCGCCGGGATGACGGGCGCCGTGATGAATGGCGCGATCCGCGTCAGGGTGGCCCGAATGATGGTCGCTGGGAACGTCGTTACGGCGACTGGAACCAAGGTGACCGAAATCAGGACAGGCCACGTCGCGACGACGACCGCCGTCGTTGGGAAGATGAAAACCGCGATCGAAATCGTGATCGAGACAGCAATCGAGACGGCAATCGTGATCGCCCGCAGAATCAGTATGATGGTCAGCGTGGCCAGTTGGAAGGCCAGCCACGCCCGCCTGCACCAGCCCCGGATGCTCCTCTGCAGGGGTGCATAATCGGTAGTCCAGGTTGCGCCCAGCGCTAACAGACAAAGCCCGGCGAGATTTCGTCGGGCTTTTTCATTTGGGGCTTTGTTCGATGTATTCGTGCGGTGTTATTTCGTGGCAGTAGCCTTGCGGGCACGGCTCTTGGGTTTTGCCGGTGCTTCCGCGTCCAGTGCGGCAACGTCAACAATCGCCGTGGGAGCGGCTTTTTTGCGCGTTGCCGGTTTTGTCGCTTCCGATGTCTTCAGCAGCGAAAATTCATGCCTGGCCTGTTCCCAATGCTGCGCATCGCGGCCATGGGGATGGCCTTCCTTTTCCCAGAGTGTATATGCCCGTTTACTGATCCATTCGTTTTCCGAAACCTGCATGCTCGTCTCCCGTTGCTGTTTACAGCGCCTTTGAGAAGGCGACATTCTGCTTGGTCCGGCACACGCTCGACAGCAATCGATGCCGGCATTTCCAGAACCTATTACATGCCATGATCTTTCAGGCGTCAAGCAAACATGCTGCATTGCGAAAGAGGATTTCCGGCATTTTCTCTCCTGCAAAGCGGTTTTGGCGAAAGACGTTCCCGCAGGACAAGATCAATGTTGCGTGATCGCGCCAAGGCCGCCAAGATGGGTGGATGCATGGCGGCGGAGGAGGCGGTCTTGGAACTGGCAAGGGAAGTGGAAACTGAGGTCGTCGTCGAGACAAAAGGAGCGGGCGGCATCATCGGCCTCAATCGCCCGAAGGCCATCAACAGCCTGACGCTGCCGATGGTGCGCGCCCTGTTTCAGGCACTTCAGCGCTTCGAGGACGATCCCGCCATTTCCTGCGTGGTGTTGAGAGGAGAGGGCGAAAGAGGGCTCTGCGCTGGCGGTGATGTCCGTATCATCCATGATCTCGGCAAGGCAGGCGACCCGCAAGTGCTGGATTTCTGGCAGGAGGAGTTTCCGCTCAACTATCGCATCGCCCGTTTCGGCAAACCCTATGTGGCCTTGATGGACGGCATCGTCATGGGCGGCGGTGTCGGTATTTCCGCCCATGGCAGCCACCGCATCGTCACGGAGCGCACGCGGCTCGCCATGCCTGAAACGGGCATCGGTTATTTCCCCGATGTCGGCGGGTCCTGGCTTTTACCGAGGGCACCCGGCGAATGCGGCACCTGGCTGGGGTTGACGGGCAACGCCGTCACCGCTGCAGATGCGATTTATGCCGGTTTTGCCGACTATTGCGTGCCATCAGGACGTCTCGACGCACTGGTGCAGGCTCTGTCGAAAGCTACCGATATCGAAGGTGTCGATGCGGCGATAGCGTCCTACGCCACTGACGGGGGCGAAGGCCTGCTGGCCGCAAATCGGGATATCATTGACGCGACATTCCGTTTCGACACGGTCGAGGAAATCTTCGCCGCACTTTCGGCGCGTGACGATGCTTTTTCACGCGAGACCCTCGAGATACTGCGTAAACGCTCTCCCACCAGTCTGAAACTGACCCTGAAGTTACTGCGCCTCGGCCGGGAAAGCGCGAGCCTGATCGAATGCCTGGAGCGCGAATTCGCCGCAGGCACGGAGATATTGCGGCAGCACGATTTTTACGAGGGCGTGCGTGCGGCCCTGGTCGATAAGGATCGCAATCCCCGCTGGCGGCCTGCACGGCTGGAAGAGGTGAGTGAAGAAGACCTTGCACCTTATTTTGCCGCGCATTCCGGCAATCTGTTTCCCGAGCATCGTCTTTAGCCTGACGCAAAAGAAATCCGTCTTCCCGCTCCATATGAAATCATCGCCTTTAGAAATTCAATTCTTTGGGCGAAATTTCCAATCCGCGCTTGCGCAAAGCACGACTATTTCTCGTCGCTGTTGCCGCCGCCGGTTATGTTGAGCACCATTCGAATTGCCGGGGGTATTCATGAAACGTCTTCTCATTATCGGTACTGCCATTGCCGCTCTTTTTGCAGGTGCGGCGCAGGCGCAGTCTCCGACCACCATTCTCAACGCGTCCTATGATGTCGCCCGTGAAGTTTTTGCGGCCGAGAACGAGGCGTTCATCAAGCTGCATCCGGGCATCACGGTCGATCAGTCGCATGCCGGCACTTCCAAGCAGGCGCGCGCCATCGTTGAGGGGCTGGAAGCCGATGTCGTCACCTTTAACCAGGTGACGGATGTCGATTTTCTGGTGAAGCAGAAGTTCGTGTCCGCCGACTGGAAAAAGGATTTCCCGAACGACGCCTCGCCGTTCTATTCCTTCCCGTCCTTCCTCGTGCGCGCCGGCAACCCCAAGGGTATCAAGGACTGGGACGATCTTGCCCGCGACGATGTGAAGGTGGTTTTCCCCAATCCGAAGACCTCGGGTAACGCCCGTTACACTTATCTCGCCGCCACGGCTTACGCCAAGGAGAAGTTCAACGGCGACGAGAAGAAGGTTCAGGAATTCGTCAAGAAAATCTTCGACAACACGCCAGTGTTCGATACCGGAGGCCGCGCAGCCACCACCACTTTCGTGGAGCGTGAAATCGGCGACGTGCTGATCACCTTCGAAGCCGAAACCCGCGGCATTGCCAAGCAATATGGCGCCGAGAAGGTGGAAGGCGTTGTGCCCTCGGTCAGCCTGCTCGCCGAATTCCCTGTCGCCGTGGTGGACAAGGTGGTCGACAAGCGCGGATCGCGTGAGCTGGCGAAGAGCTATCTCGACTTCCTCTATACCGAGGAAGGCCAGCGCATCGCCGCAGAATTCGGTCACCGCGTTCATGATGAAAAGGTCGTCGGCGAGTTCAAGGACAAGTTCCCGGCCATTCGCCTCGTCAACGTCAATGATGCCTTCGGCGGCTGGGAGAAAATCCAGAAAGAGCATTTTGCATCAGGCGCGACGCTTGATACGCTTTACGGCAGCCGTTAATCACAACGATAGAGAACGGTCAAAAGACCCGGCGGGAAACTGCCGGGTCGCTTTATGATTGATGGGGGCGGGTTTGAAGCGGAATGTTCTGCCGGGGCTGAAATTGTCCCTTGGCGTTACCCTCACTTACGTCGCCATCATCGTGCTCCTGCCGCTCTCGGCGCTGGTGTTCAAGGCCGCAAGCCTTGGACCTGCCGAATATTGGTCGATCATCTCTTCGCCACGCGCCGTCGCCAGTTACCGTGTCACGGTGCTCTGCGCGCTGGCTGCGACATTGTTCAACGTCGTTTTCGGGGTGGCGCTCGCCTGGGTGCTGACGCGTTATCGCTTTCCGGGCTGGCGCATCGTCGATGCCATTGTCGATTTGCCTTTTGCGCTACCCACTGCCGTGGCCGGCATTGCGCTGACGACGCTGTTTGCGGGAAATGGCTGGTTCGGTTCTCTGCTGGCGCCGCTCGGCATCAAGGTGGCCTATACGCCTGTTGGCATTATGGTGGCGATGGCCTTTACCAGCCTGCCCTTTATCGTGCGCACCGTGCAACCGGTGCTGGAAGACCTCGATCCGGCGCTGGAGGAAGCGGCGCAGTCGCTTGGCGGCTCCGACCTTGAAGTCTTCCGCAAGATCATCCTGCCGCTGCTGACGCCGGCGCTGCTCGCCGGTCTTTCGCTCTCCTTCGCCCGTAGCCTCGGTGAATTCGGGGCGATCATCTTCATCGCCGGTAACCAGCCGTTCTCGACGGAGATTACTGCACTGCTGATCTTTATCCGTTTGGAGGAATACGATTATCAGGCCGCCGCCGCCATCGCCTCCGTGCTGTTGATAACCGCCTTTGTGATGTTGGCCGTGACAAATTACCTGCAGGCGCGGGCGCTGCGTTATACGGTGAGGAGCTGAGGCATGAGCACCGTTTCCCGACACCGTAAACCGCCGCGCGTTGGTGACGCGCCTCTCGTTCGCCGCAGCCTGATCGCCTTCGTGCTCGTCATTGGCGCTCTCTTGGTTGTCGCACCGCTTATCATCATCGGTGTTGAGGCGTTTTCGCAGGGGTGGAAGGTCTATTCCTCCACCATCACCCATCCCGATACCCGTCACGCCATCATGTTGACGGTTCTGACGGCGCTGATCGCCGTGCCGGTCAATACAGCCTTCGGGGTTGCGGCCGCATGGGCCATCACCAAATTCGATTTTCCCGGCCGGCGCTTCCTGCTGGTGCTGATCGAGATACCCTTCTCCATTTCGCCGATCGTTGCGGGTGTCGCCTATCTCTTCGTGTATGGTTTGCAGGGGCTGTTCGGACCGTTCCTTGACGCGCATGACATCAAGATATTGTTTGCGCTGCCCGGCATCGTTATCGCCTCGATGTTCGTCACAGCACCTTTCGTGGCACGCGAGCTGATCCCGCTGATGCAGGCGCAGGGCCGCGATCTCGAGGAGGCTGCGACCTCACTCGGCGCGTCCGGCTGGCGCACCTTCTTTTCGGTGACGCTGCCGAATATCAAGTGGGCGCTGCTTTATGGCGTGGTGCTGTGCAACGCCCGCGTGATGGGCGAGTTCGGCGCGGTATCGGTCGTATCGGGCAATATCCGCGGACAGACCAATACGCTGCCTCTGCATATCGAACTGCTTTACCACGACTACCAGACGGCTGGCGCCTTCGCCTCGGCCTCCATCCTCGCTTTGCTTGCCGTCGTTACCATCATCGCCAAGGTGGCGCTGGAACGGCGCGGTGCCGGGCGCGGTGCCAAAAAGACCAACGGCGATGCCGCCATCGCCACGGAGACCTGATTCCCATGAAAATCCGCCTCGAAAATGTGGTGAAGACCTTCGATACCTTCCGCGCCGTGCGCGATGTTTCGCTGGATATCGAAAGCGGCGAGCTTCTGGCGCTGCTCGGCCCTTCCGGCTCCGGCAAGACCACGATTTTGCGCATGGTCGCGGGTCTGGAATATAGCGATGGCGGCCGCATCTTTTTCGGGGATGAGGATGCCACCAATATTCCGGTACGGGACCGCGGCGTCGGTTTCGTGTTCCAGCATTATGCGTTGTTCCCGCATATGACGCTGCATGAAAACATCGCCTTCGGCATGAAGGTTTCGAAGGTCAAGCGCGACAAAGCGGCGATTGATGCCCGGGTCAAGGAACTTCTGAACCTCGTCAAACTCGATGGTTTGGGTGACCGTTTCCCGGCGCAGATTTCCGGCGGGCAGCGGCAACGCGTGGCGCTGGCCCGCGCCCTTTCGGTCGATCCCAAGGTGCTGCTGCTGGACGAACCGTTCGGGGCACTGGACGCCAATGTGCGTCGCGACCTGCGGCGCTGGCTGCGGGAAATTCACGATTCGCTTGGTATCACCACGATTTTCGTGACCCATGACCAGGAAGAGGCGCTTGATCTGGCTGACCGCGTGGTCATTCTCAATCAGGGCGGGATCGTGCAGCAGGGCACGCCGAAAGAGGTGTGCCGCCAGCCCAACAGTTCTTTCGTCATGCGTTTCCTTGGCGATGCCAACCGGGTGTCCGGCGTGGCGCGCGGCGGCAAGGTCTATGTCGGCGAAAACGAGCTGCCCTTCTCCTATACCCAAGGCGACGGCGCCGTCGATATCTATGCCCGCCCCGGCGATCTTGAATGGGAAGATCTACATGAGGGGATTCCGGCTTCGGTGGAGCGTGTCCTCGACCGCGCTGGCGAGCGCCGGGTGATCGCCAGCACCGATGGTGGCGATATCCTGGAATTCGATGTGCCGCCGGAAAACGATGTTACGGCCGGAGATCGCGGTTCGGTCATCATCCGCCGGGCGAAGATTTTTCCGGTGGCATAGGGGCGACAGCCAGCTTCAGATCAGAAGCTCGAAAGCGCTTTCCGCCACAAGCCTGCCATTGATCATCAGCTCGACCTTGTGGATACCGGCATAGTGCTTGCGTGTGGTGAAGTCGCGCATGGCGCGGCTGATCGACAGCGCGCAGGTTTCGCCGGGCTGAAGTTCAACTTCTTTCCATTTGAAAACCTTGGCGGAGGCATCGCCACTCTTCTTCACGTAATGCACGGCGTAATCGATCACCAGCTTCTGCGGGCGCGTTGCCGTTGAGGTGAAAGAGGCGGAAATCCGCACCGGATTGCCGAGAGTGACCGTCTCAGGCGAGACTTGAAACGCCGCAAGCGTAATCTGCGCTTCCTCATGGGCGCCGAGATGGGCAAGAGCTGCGGCATCACCCTTTTTGATGAGGGTGCGCAGAGCCTGCCGCACGATCCAGCGCGTATGCGCGTTGTCCTTCGGCCATGTGTCCACCAGCGCCAGCACGAAAGCGGGATTATCCTTGGTGATATCGTTCAGGTGATTGGCGACGGATTTGCGCACATATAGCGCTTTGTCGGCTTTCATGGCGTCGAGGATCGCGGTGACGGGGGAGGGATCATCGATCAGCGGTTTCAGCTGGAATGACCAGGGCAGGCGGGGCCGGCAACCTTCGCTCGCCAGCCGCCGCACATGCTCGTTTCCGTGCAGCGACCATGTTTCCATCACCGCAAGCGTGGCGCCTAAGTCCTTTTGCAGGAAATGCCGGATGGCAAATTCCGACGAACCGAAGCGGGTGAAATAGGACAAGGCCTGCATGGAAAGATCGAAATCATCGAGGCCATAGAGTGCCACATATTCCGGCAGCGAAATGGAGGCGAAACCGTTGCCTATACCGGGGCTGCGGCGGTCAGGATTTCGATGTTGCGGGCATAGTCGCCGGGAAGCGTTGCATGCAGGCTCGTCGCCACCTGCCTCATGCGCTGCATGATGCCGAGCGCCTCCAGATTCGTCGTGGCGTGTGCCATGAAGGCGGAAACGTCGAAGGACGGATGAACGGCCTTGGTCTGATCGGCGATATGCTGCAGTTTTTCGCGGTTGAAGATTTCCTTCAATGCCGGTGCCGCGGTGTCGCTCATGTTGCCCTCAAAGTTCACTTTTTGTTCTTTTAAGAGAAGATGAGATTGGGGGCAAGATAGGTCTGTGCAACTTTCAGAGAGCGCTGTCAGACTGAGTGGTTGCGGCTCGCTTCTTCTCCCCGTCGGGGAGAAGGTCGCGGCAGCGGGATGAGGGGGCAAGGGTAGAGAAATACTGTGAGCTAGCCCCCTCATCTGCCATTCGGGCATCTTCTCCCCGGCGGGGAGAAGAAGTTTCTGTAAAAATCAACTCATCTGGCTGACGAATTTGGTCTCCAGATAGGCCTGAACCGCTTCCGAACCGCCTTCCGTGCCATAACCGGAATCCTTGATGCCGCCGAAGGGGACTTCGGGAAGCGCAAGGCCGTTATGGTTGATGGTCAGCATGCCGGCCTCGACCTGTTGGCCGAGCGCATGCGCGGTTTTGACCGAGCCGGTGAAGGCATAGGATGCAAGGCCGAAGGGCAGGCGATTTGCTTCGGTAATGGCATCATCGAAGCTCGAAAAGCGGTTGATGATCGCAACCGGGCCGAACGGCTCGTCATTCATGATCTTGGCGGTCACCGGCACATTGGCGAGAACCGTGGGCTCGAAGAAATTGCCCTTGTTGCCGATGCGGCGGCCGCCGGTCTTCAGTTCCGCGCCATGGGAAACGGCGTCGTTGATGAGACCTTCCAGGGCGGGAATGCGGCGCTCATTGGCGAGCGGACCCATGATGACGCCCTCTTCGAGACCGTTGCCGACCTTGATGGCTTTCGTTGCTTCCACGAAACCCTCGAGAAAGCGGTCCGCCACGCCATCCTGCACGAGGAAGCGGGTGGGGGCGACGCAGACCTGGCCGGCATTGCGGAACTTGGCAAGCGAGGTCACCTCGATCGCCTTCTCGATATCGGCATCATCGAAGATCATCACTGGTGCGTGGCCGCCCAGTTCCATCGTGGCGCGCTTCATGTGCTTGCCGGCCAAGGCCGCCAGATGTTTGCCAATGGGCGTGGAGCCGGTGAAGGAAATCTTGCGGATGACCGGATGCGGGATCAGATATTCCGAAATCTCCGACGGAACGCCGTAGACGAGGCCGATGACACCTGCCGGCACGCCCGCATCCACGAAGGCGCGGATGAGTTCGGCCGGCGATGCCGGGGTTTCCTCAGGTGCCTTGACGATGATGGAGCAGCCGGTGGCAAGCGCCGCGGAGAGCTTACGGACGATCTGGTTGAGCGGGAAATTCCACGGCGTGAACGCCGCCACGGGGCCGACCGGCACCTTGATGGCAAGCTGCGACACACCGGTGGCGCGCGCGGGGATGACCTGGCCATAGGTGCGGCGCGCTTCCTCCGCGAACCAGTCGATGGTGTCGGCGGCGCCCATGATTTCGGTAGCGGACTGCGCCAGTGGCTTACCCTGCTCGCGGGTCATGATGTAGGCGATCTTGTCCTTGCGCTCACGCAGGATGTCGGCGGCCTTGCGCATGATCTTCGAACGCTCATAGGGCGAGGTGTCGCGCCACAGCTTGAAACCGCGCTCGGCGGCGGCAAGCGCCAGATCGAGGTCTTCCTTCTCGGCATGGGCAATCGCGCCGATGATCTCGTCGGTTGCCGGATCGGACACGGCGATCGTCTTGCCGGAAACGGCGTCTCGCCATTCGCCATCAATGAGAAGTTTGATGTCGGGATAGGTGTGCATAGGGACTACCTTCATGATGTGGCCGATACAGCGAGTGCCGTCCGGCCCGGAGACGTGAACAGAATTTTCCTGACCGGACGATATCCGGCGTCGCGGCTTGCGCTGCGCGGAACAGATGTCTGGATATTTCCGGCATCCGAGATGGCCAGAAACGGAAGTGACAGTCTTTATATTAAGTTCCGGGCGGTGCGTTTCAACCGTGCGCGTCGGCAATTGTCACGATTTTTCTGTGACGGGGACCTGTCTGCGTCATTCCGGTTCGGTATCTGGAAGGACGATGAGTGGCAGGCCGGTCCGCGCGAATCAGAAGGTTCTGTCCAAGGGTGGAACAGCTTCCGTCACAATTCGGCCTTTGTCACACCGGACGGATTGCCTCTGGCGTCTGCGGATTGCCTCATAACAGGGCGTCGAGCGTAAAAAACTATAATAAGACGGAAAAATTATCCAAAGGGTTTACTCAAAACCTAGAGAAAATACGGATAAAATCTCAGTGAGGATATAACATCAGTTCCTGATATATATTGTGAGTGTCGGTGCCTTTAACCTTCAAAGGTTGGCGAAAACCCTCGAGCTGAACGTTATAGATGGAGAAAAAATATGAGTGTCGGCCGGGTACTTCTCAGTGCGTTCTTGTCGCTTATGTGGCTTTCCTGCGCGCAGGCCGGGACAATTGCCAAACCGCAGGGCAAACCGATATTAACCATATCCGGAAACATCACCAACACGAATGCCGAGGGTGCGGCGCAGTTTGACCGCGACATGCTGGAAGCGCTCGGCATGGAGACGGTGGAGACGACGACGCCCTGGCATGATGGCCGTGTTCGCTTCGATGGTGTTTCGCTGGCAAAGCTGATGGATATCGTCGGCGCGAAGGGCACAAGCGTCACGGCGGTCGCTCTCAACGATTATGTCAGTACGATACCGATTGAAGATTTTAAGAAATTTAACGTTATTCTGGCGATCAAGCTGGATGGCAATTACATGACAGTTCGCGAAAAAGGCCCGTTGTTCGTCATCTATCCCTATGACAGCGACCCGGAGCTGCAGAAGCAGACGTATTATTCGCGGTCCGCATGGCAAGTTGCCAAACTGATAGTGGAATAAAGGTGCCGTTTGCGAAAACTTGTGGCGGTGATCATCTGTTGCTTCGTCCTGGCAACGGGCTATATCGCTTTCGTCATTGCCGAGCGGCAGACCGCTCTGCAGAAATTCGCCCGCTACAATGATTCCTGGGCGGTCAGCCAGACGGTGGCGGAATATCTGCGCCTGCAGAACAAGCTGGCCGTCTTCGCACTCAACCCCGGCAAGATAGACCGGGACGAGTTGCAGCTGCGTCTGGACATCATGCTGAGCCGGCTTGAGCTTCTGAAGCAGGGCAATCTCGGGGCCTTCATCAATGAGAAACAGCAGTGGCGGGATCTGGTAACCCGCCTCGATGCCATTCTTGCGCACCTGGAGCAGGAGGTGAACACCCTTGATCCCGCCGAGGTTCCGGATCTGCTAGCGGCGATGAGCGCGCTCGATGCGCCGATGACGACGCTCGCCTCCTCTTCCGTCGCTTATGATGTCAACCTCATCGATACCGCCCATGAGGATGTTCGCAAGCTGCATATCGTCTATACCGCGCTGGCCGGTGGCCTGATTCTATGCGGTATTGCTCTCGTCATATTGCTGCTGCGCCAGAACGATCTCCTGAACCGCGCGCAGAAAAGCATGCGTGGCCTGACGGATGACCTGCGCGCCGCCACGCTGGAATTGCAGGCGAAGAATGTCCGGCTCGAGCACGATGCCTATCATGACGCATTGACGGGGCTGCCGAACCGTTCACTGTTCCGGCAGGAGCTGATCGAGAGGTTGCGCCGATCCTTCGGCGGCACCGGAACGACGGCCATCCTCCTGCTCGATCTCGACGGGTTCAAGGACGTGAACGATACGCTCGGCCATGATGCGGGCGATGCGCTGCTTCAGGCCGTGGCGCAGCGCCTTTCGGCTATCGGCGGCGATTATGACATGGTCTGCCGCCTGGGCGGTGATGAATTTGCCGTCGTCTCCGACGATCTGAACGAGGATGCCGCCCGCCGCCTTTCCACCAAGCTCATCGACCAGATCAGCCGCACCTATCAGCTGGGTGAGCAAGAGGTCAAAATCGGCACCTGCATCGGCATCGCCATCTCGCATGGTGCCGTCGATGCCGATGAATTGTTCAAGCGCGCCGATCTGGCTCTTTATGAGGCGAAAGCCATCGGCCCGGGCCGGGCAAGCGTGTTCAAGGTCCGCATGCAGAAGCAGCTGACCGAGAAGAAATCCTTCGAGGCCGATCTGCAGACGGCACTGCAGAACGACGAAATGGAAGTCTATTACCAGCCGCAGGTGGCGACGCAAACCCGCAAGCTCTGCGGTTTCGAAGCGCTGCTCCGCTGGAAACATCCGGTCAGGGGCGATGTGCCGCCCAGCGTGTTCATTCCCGTCGCGGAAAGGACCGGCCTTATCCATTCGCTTGGAAAATGGGTGATGGAGACCGCCTGCCGCGAGGCGATGGGGTGGGACGAGGATATGAAGGTGGCGGTCAATCTTTCGCCGGTTCAGTTCCACAGCACCAACCTCATCCAGAACGTCATGGGCGCGCTTGAGAAAAGCGGGTTGGAACCGAGCCGTCTCGAGCTTGAGATTACCGAATCGATCCTGCTTAACAAGAGCGACCAGACGATCAACACCCTGTCGCGGCTGAAGGCCGTCGGTATCAAGATCGCCATGGACGATTTCGGCACGGGTTATTCATCGCTCGCCAATCTGCGCGGCGTGCCCTTCGACAAGATCAAGATCGACCGATCCTTCCTGCGCGATATCACCAGTGACCGTGACGCCTTGGCGATCGTGGAATTCGTGGTCGGCGTTGGCCGCAGTTTGCGCATGACGACGATTGCGGAAGGTATCGAGACGGAAGAGCAATATGAATGTGTCAGACGCCTGGGATGTGATCAGGTGCAGGGATATCTGATCAGCCGGCCCTTGCCAGCCAAGGAACTGGTGGCTTGGAGTTCGGTCTGAAACGGGCCTGTTTCGCGACCTTGCAAGCGTGTCGAATTCTTAACCGATATATCATTGCCTGCTAAAACCGATATCGGTCGCCGCGCCGATGTTGTAGAGCAGTCCCGGTCGATGTGGATCATTCGGACGAAGCGACCGGGTTTTGCGAAAAGGCTTGAGACATGGAAATACTGGACGTGCATGGAGTTGCCCTGCCTCTTTCTTCCGATGAGGTTTCGCCCGTCATATGGCAGGCGCTGACCGACGGTAGCTACGAGGCGAAGGAGGCCCGCAGCGTCCTGAAAGCCATCAAGCCCGGCGACCGCGTGTTGGAGCTGGGATCCGGTATTGGCATCATCACCTCGATCATCGCCGGCATCGAGGATGTTTCCGTCTGGGCCTTCGAGGCCAACCCTGCAACGGCCGCGCTGGCGGAGCGGGTGATCAAGGCCAATTGCCGCGGCAATGTGGTGTTTTCGCAGGGGCTCCTCACCGCAGACGAGCCTCGCTCCTATCCCTTTTATGTTCGCAAGGATCTCTGGATGTCGTCCATGGACGAGAACCAGGGTCCATATGAAAAACGCATCGAAATCTCCTCGGCGAATATCGATGAATTTGTGGCCGAGCAGGGCATTACCGCGCTCGTCATGGATATCGAGGGCGCGGAGCGCGATCTGCTTGGCAAGGCCGAACTTGCCGGTGTCGAGCGGATATTCGTCGAGCTGCACGACCATCTCTATGGTCTCGCCGGCGTTCGCGACATCATGCAGGCGCTGACCGCCAAGGGTTATGCCTATGATCCGCGCGGCTCGCGAGGTCCTTGCGTGCTGTTTTCCAGGGATGATAGCCCGAGGGAATACGATCCCGACGTGGATTGAAAGCCTGTCACCTCACGCCGAGGGTGACGTTAGAGAGTTTGTTTCAAACTGGGGGCAGGGCGCGGAGCATTCTGCCCTCAATCAGTTTTCCTTCCGCTTGCGCCATCCGGTGCAACTTTTGAGGCTGCGTGAAGTTTAGTGCCCATGCCATAATCCGGCAGGCAGCGGGCGGCTCCATTATTATTGCTAAAAGCGCAACTCATTCCGAATTATTATTGTAATTGTTGGGACCGCTTTCCTGCGTCATTATCCCTCCATCAAACCGGCGCACAAGAAGCTGCACTGTAGATGCCAACGCAACCGAAGGAGAAACGATCATGGGCTTTGTTAAGACGACAGACGGAACCGAAATCTTTTACAAGGACTGGGGCCCGAAGGATGCCCAGCCGATCATGTTCCACCACGGCTGGCCGCTCTCGTCCGATGATTGGGATGCGCAGATGCTGTTTTTCCTCTCTAAAGGTTTTCGTGTTGTCGCCCATGACCGCCGTGGTCACGGCCGCTCCGCCCAGGTTGCCGATGGTCACGATATGGACCACTACGCCGCCGACGCCTTCGCCGTCGTTGAGGCGCTCGATCTGAAGAATGTCGTCCATATCGGCCATTCCACCGGTGGCGGCGAAGTCGCCCGTTATGTCGCCAAGCATGGCGAACCCGCCGGCCGCGTTGCCAAGGCGGTTCTCGTTTCCGCGGTACCGCCGCTGATGCTCAAGACCGAGGCCAATCCGGAAGGCCTGCCGATGGAAGTCTTTGACGGCTTCCGCTCAGCCCTTGCCGCAAACCGAGCCCAGTTCTTCCGCGACGTGCCGTCCGGCCCGTTCTACGGCTTCAACCGCGATGGCGCGTCCGTGCAGGAAGGCGTGATCCAGAACTGGTGGCGTCAGGGCATGATGGGCGGCGCGAAGGCTCATTATGACGGCGTCAAGGCCTTCTCCGAAACCGACCAGACTGAAGACCTGAAGAATATCAGCGTTCCAACGCTCGTTCTCCACGGTGAAGACGACCAGATCGTTCCGATTGCCGACTCGGCTCACAAATCGGTCAAGCTGCTGAAGAACGGCACGCTGAAGACTTATCCCGGGTTCTCGCACGGCATGCTGACAGTCAATGCCGATGTGCTGAATGCGGATCTGCTGGCCTTCATCAAGGGCTGATCCTCTGCAGAATCGAAATGCGGCCGATTGTTCGGCCGCATTTTTATGCGGATCAGGTCAGATGGTTTTGCCAGGCGGTGCGATAAGACGTAAGGCCCGCAATATCCTCCGCCGTGAAATGACGCTCGCGACCGGCAACCGGCTTGATCCCGGTGAGGAGCGCTGCACCCGCACTGGTTCCCGTCGAACCCTCCATGGCAATGACGTCGGTTGCGGCGAAAGCGGCGAGTGCCTTCAAATACAGTGCGTTTCCGGCGAATGGACCCTCAACGACAATCGGCCCTCTCCGCTCAACGAGCGAAAGGCAGAATTCCGTCATCAGGGCGAGATAAAGCGAGGCGGCCGCATGTCGCTCCGCCCCCGTTGCATCGCTATCGGCGATCCAGCGTGATGCGCTTTGCGGAAAGGGGCCGGAGCCGCTGACCACGCTTGGCAGCAGCATCATCCCTTTTTCGATAACCCCGCCGAGGGCGGCTTCAATGTCGTGGGGCGTCGCAGCTCCGAATTGCTGCGCCAGCATCTCATATTCCCTGCCGCCCATGAAGCGGGAGGAGGGAACGGGTCGCCCGAGAGCATCGACATTCAAAAGCGTATCGCGGGCGGGATCCAGTGCATCCGCCTTGCCGCCAATGGCGAAATTCACCACCCAGGTGCCGGTGGAGACGACGGAAAAATCGCCCTCCCGGCGCAATAGATGCGGCAGGAGCGATGCGTTGGAATCGTGGATGCCGCAATAGACCGGCATATCGGGTGAGAGCCCGGTTTCCTGCGCCAGTGATGGGCGGATCGTGCCCAGCACATCGAAAGCGGAGCGGACAGGTGCCATCAGGTGCTCGATGCCAAGACGCCCGACCAGCGAGGAGAAGCTTTTCCGGCGTGGGTTCCACAGATCGGTATGGCACCCGAGCGACGTCGTTTCGGTTGCCTGCACCCCAGTCAGCCGTCCCGCCCAATATTGCGGATAGGTGACGATGCTGCGCACCCTGGCGAAATCGTCCGGAAAGTTGGTTTTCTGGAAATGGATCTGCGCACCGAGGTTCAGTCCGGCGGGAAGTTGCGGTGAGCCGGTTTCGGCAAAATCGGGTCTGATGCCGCGATAGGCCTGCTGAACCGGTTCGGCGTAGATATGCTCGTAATCGAGCACCGGCATGGCAAGGTCGCCGGTTCCATCGAGAAGCGCTGCCGAAGCGCCATGGGTGGTGATGGAAATCGCATCGAAACCCGGCTCGTGGCCAAACCGTTGAAGCGCGGCAAGAATGAAGTTCCAGAGCATCTCCACATCGTAATGCGGGTAGGGGCCATCGCGAAGAACCGGGTTCGTCCGCTTCTCGGCAGCAATCTCCTCGCCGCTGCCGGTGTCGATGACGACGACCTTGGCGTTGGTCTTGCCGATATCGATGACCGCGACGCGGCCAAGGTTAATGCTGTTGCTCATGGCAGATGGAACACCGTCACCAGGTCTTTTGCGACGGGCGAATTGTCGGGATTGCTCTCCATGATATCAGCCATATGCGCCCACCATTTTTTCATCACGGGATGTTCGGGCAAAGCCGCCATGCCATGGACCTTCGGCCGGGTCAGCACGCCGAAAAGAATGCTAGTTTCGGGGTCGAGATGGATGGAGTAGTCGCTCACACCCGCCTCATGCAGCAGCGCCACCAGCTCCGGCCAGATCTCGTCATGGCGTTTTTTATATTCCACCTCTTTGCCGGCGAAGAGTTTCATCCTGAAGGCATGTTTTTCGAGTTCTGGCATAGCTCAGCCTCTCATGGCCCGAAGGCGACGGACGACGATGGGGATGGCGATGGTGATGATCAGCAGCAGGCCGACGAAGATCGACATGACGATGCCGGGCACGTTCAGAAGCCCCAGCCCGAAAGTGACGAGCCCCATCACGAAGGCGGCGATGACGACGCCCGCGATGGTGCCGGAACCGCCGAGAATGGAAACGCCGCCTAGCACTACCATCGTCACGACCTCCAGCTCCCAACCCTGGGCAATCGACGGCCGCGTCGAGCCGAGACGGGACGTGAGGCAGACGGCGGCGATGCCGCTCATCAGGCCGGTGAGCAGGAAGAGGATGAACTTCACGCGCTCGACGGGAATGCCGGAAAAGCGGGCGGCGAAGGGATTGGTGCCGATGACATAGACCTGCCGGCCGAAATTGGTGGCATGCAGCAGAATGGCGAAGAGGACGGCCATGACGATGAACAGCACGAATTCGAAGGAGATCACCCAGAACACGTAGCCCTGACCGAAATAGGCGAAATCCGCCGGATATTTGCCATAGGCCTGATCCCCCAGCACCATATAGGAAATACCGCGAAACAGGCTCATGGTGCCGATGGTGACGACGATGGAGGGTAGTTTCAGCCCCGCGACCAGAAAGCCGTTGAAGGCGCCGCAGAAAAGCCCGGTGCCGATGCCGATGGCGACGAGGCCAGGCGTGCCGACCCCCATCTGCACCGCCGCACCCATGGCGGTGGAGGCCAGTGCAATGATGGCGGCAACCGACAGGTCGATTTCACCGGCAATGATCAGAAGCGCCATGGCAAAGGCGATGATCGCCTTTTCGGTGAAGTTGAAGGTCGCGTCGGAGAGATTCCAGGCATTGAGGAAATAGGGCGAGGCGAGCGAATTGGCGATGAAGATGAGGATCGCGACGCCAAGCAGCAACACTTCCCAGCTGGCCATGATACGGCTGAGCGGCGTGCCGAGTTTGTCGGGAATGACGCGCGGTGCCTGTGATGGTTGGGAATTCGTGCTCATGCAGATGCTTCCTTCCCATGGTCTGCCGCGGCCCGGTCACGCAGGATGATACGGCCTTTTCTGGCTTCGGCGCGGGCGTTGAAGACAACGGCGAGCACGATGACCACGCCTGATATCGCCATCTGCGCGAAGGGCGAGATGCCGATGACGGGCAGCGCGTTCTTGATGACGCCGAGGAACAGCGCGCCGAGCACCGCACCGGCCACCGAGCCGATACCGCCGGCAATCGAAATGCCGCCGATTACATTGGCCGCCACGCTGTCCAGCTCGAAACCGGCGGCGATATCTACATAGGCGACGGCGTAACGCGACACCCAGAGATAGCTGGCGAGGCCAGCCAGAGCGCCTGAGAGCACGAAGGCGAAGAAGCGCGTGCGGCCGACATCGATGCCCGCATAGACCGCCGCACCCGGGTTGCCGCCGGACGCATAGGCTGAGCGGCCGAAAGAGGTACGGGTGAGCACCAGCCAGGCTCCCGCGATGATGAGAATGGCGACCCAAGACAGAACCGGCATGCCAAGGATCATCGTGCGCGGCACGTTGAGGAAGGTCGGCGAAAACTGATGCGCATTCACCCAACCGCCGCCCGAGAGCACGAAAGCCATGCCGCGATAGATGGTGAGCGTGCCGAGCGTCACGACAATGGGCGGAATGCCGAGCCACCAGACGAGGATACCGTTGAGCGAGCCCAGAAACGCGCCGATGCCGACCGCCATGACGATGAGCAGCGGCAGGGGTACGCCCGGAAAGGCGGCATTGGTCATCGCCACCGCCATGCCGGTAAAGGCGAGATTGGCGGCGACTGAGAGGTCGATGGATTTGGTGAGAATGACCGCCATCTGGCCAAGCGCCAGGATGATGAGGATGGACGTGTCATTGAAGATATTGACGAGATTGCCGGGCCGGCCGAAGCCGGGCGCGCGCAGGGCAAAGCCGGCAATCATGATGATGATGATACCCGCCAGCAGCCATTCGCGATTTTTGAGTAGACGTTGCATGTTTGTGGCCCCTCTCAGGCATTGCCGGTGGCAGCGCGCACCAGCTTTTCCGGAGAAAATTCGGCGCGTTCGAACTGGCCCGCCATCAGGCCTTCGCGCATGACGATGGCGCGGTCGGACATGCCGAGGATTTCGGGAAGTTCGGATGAAATCATGATGATCGACAGGCCCTCTGCCGCAAGCTCGCTGATGAAACCATGCACGGCGGCCTTGGAGCCGATATCGATGCCCTTGGTCGGCTCATCGAGAATGATGACCTTCGGCTTCGTGGCCAGCCACTTGCCGATCACCACCTTCTGCTGGTTGCCGCCCGAAAGCGTGCCAACGGGCACCGAAAGCGCGGCAGCGCGCAGATCGAGCCGCGCGGCATATTTGCGCGCTAGCGCGAATTCATTGGCGGCAGTGAGAAACCCCTTGCGCGACGTGCGGGTGAGGGATGGCAGCGACATGTTCTGATAGATCGGCATATCGAGTGCCAGCCCGTGGCGGCCACGCTCTTCCGGCACGTATACGATCCCGGCGCGGATCGCATCTTCCGGCGAGCGGATGGTGAGCGGCTGGCCATCCAGCGTCACCTCTCCCGAAGCCGGGCGGGTGATGCCGAACAGCGATTGGCAAAGTTCGGAGCGCCCGGCGCCGATCAGCCCGTAAAGGCCGAGAATTTCACCCTTGCGAAGATCGAGGGAAATATCGCGGAATTCGGTCTGGTGCGAATAATCACGCACCGAAAGAACCGTTGGACCAAGGGTGACCGCCTGCTTCGGGAAGGCATTCGTCACGTCGCGGCCAACCATCAGCCGCACGATTTCATCTTGCGGGGTGGTGGCAAGCGTGCCGGCGCCAACCATTTTTCCGTCACGGAATACGGCATAATTCTCGGCGATTTCATACACTTCATCGAACTTGTGGCTGATGAAGAGGATCGCCTTGCCCTGCCGCTTCAGGTTCTCGACGATGCGGAAGAGATCGTCGATCTCCTTGCGGGAAAGCGCGGCTGTCGGTTCGTCCATGATGACGATGCGCGCCTCGACTGACAACGCACGGGCGATGGCCACCAGATGGCGCTGGGCGATCGAAAGATCTTTCAACCGGATGGTAGGATCGATGGTGCTTTCGAGCTGTTCCAGCAGAATTCTGGCCCGCTCGTTGATGGTCTTCCAGTCAATCAGGCCGAAACGACCCTTCGGCGCATGGCCGAGGAAGATGTTCTCACCGACCGAAAGCTCGTCGAACAGCACGGTTTCCTGATGAATGGCGGTGACGCCGGCATCGATGGCATCCTGTGCGCTGTGGAAGTGGACGGCCTTGCCATCCAGCAGGATTTCGCCCTCGTTCGGGCGGTAGATGCCGGTAAGGATTTTGACGAGCGTGGATTTACCCGCACCGTTCTCGCCGATCAGCGCCGTGACCTTGCCGGGGTATAGTGCGATATCGACGCCATCAAGCGCTTTGACGCCGGGGAATATCTGGCTGATGCCGCGCATTTCCAGAACGGGCGTGGGGCTGGAAGCCTCGGTCATTTTTATTGTTTGGGTTTCAGCACGCATCATTCCGTCTTACCGGTGAGTTTTGAGTGAAGTGATCGGGGCCACCCCCCTCTGCCCTGCCGGGCATCTCCCCCACAAGGAGGGAGATCGGCCAGAAGAAAACGCTCGCTCACTCGCAACGTTAGAGATGGCCGAGAGGCCGCCGCATATCGATCTCCACCCTTGTGGGGGAGATGCCCGGCAGGGCAGAGGGGGGTAGCCTCCGCACCGCCGGATATTATCAAGATCAGAAAATCTTCGAGAACTGATCGATATTCTTCGCGTCGTAGATAAACGGATCGGCCATGGCCGCTTCGCTGTTTTCGCCAACCTTGATCTTGCCCATGCGGCCTGCCTCAATTTCTGAGCCCGGCTTGCCATCCGCTTCGCCCTTCACGAGGCGATAGGCGATCTGGGTGGCGGAGTAACCGAGGTCGATCGGGTTCCAGATGGCGAATTCCTTGGTCGCGCCAGACTTGATGGCGCCGGCCATTTCGGACGGCAGGCCAAGGCCCGTCACGAAGACCTGGCCGATCTTGCCCGCATCCTTCACGGCCTGCGACGCGGCGAGCACGCCCACCGTGGTCGGTGCGACGATGACCTTCACATTCGGCTGCGAGGAAAGCAGCCCCTGCGCTTCGCGATAGCTCTTGTCGGCCAGGTCGTCACCGTAAACCGTGGTGACGAGGTTGAGGCCGGGGAAGTCCTTCAGCTGTTTTTTCATCTCGCCGATCCAGACATTCTGGTTCGTGGAGGTGGTGGTGGCGGAAAGAATGGCGAAATCGCCCTTGCCGCCTTCAAGATGGGCTGCCGCGAGCTGCAGGCACATCTTGCCGATCAGCGCGTTGGAGGACGGGTTAAGCTGGAGAATGCGGCCTTCAGGCGCGACGCCGGAATCCCAGGAAATGACCTTGATGCCGCGCTGGGCGGCTTTCTTCAGCGCCGGAACAACGGCGTCCGGGTCGTTGGCGGAAATGGCGATGGCATCGACGCCCTGTGCGATCAGCGAATTGATGACTTCGATCTGGCCTTCCGCCGTGGTGCTGGTCGGGCCGGTATAGATGATCTCGACACCGCCGAGGTCCTTGGCAGCTTCCTGCGCGCCCTTGTTGGCGGCCTCGAAAAAGCCGTTGCCGAGCGACTTGACGACCAGTGCGATCTTGACGTCTGCAGCCTCGGCAATGCTGCCAAGTCCTGCGACAGAAAGAGCCGCGCTGAGTGCCAAGACGCTGGTCAATGTTCTGCGTGTAAGTTTCATGTCCCTTTTCCTCCCGTTTTGAACCTTGTTTTTCCCTCCAGCGCTCCTCAAGCGACTGAAGAAGAATTCTCCTCATCCGGCGGACCGGCTGTTTTTCCCGCCGCCACCGCGCCGGCGATCAGCAATTCCACGCCGGCATTTTCCACCATCCTCGCCGCTTCGTCCGAAATCCCGTCATCGGTGATGATGGTCGTGACGTTTTCGAGCGGGCATAAAATCAGGCTGGATCGTTTTCTGAATTTCGAGGAATCGACCATGACGATCAGCTCCTCGGCCTGCCGCATCAGCTTCTGTTCGCTCTGGATGACCAGTGCGTCGGATTCCATGATGCCAAGCGCGCCCACGCCCTGCGCGCCGAGAAAAATCCGTCGCGCATAAAAATTGCGGATCGCGTCGTTTTCGAAAGGCGACAGGATAAGGCTCTGATCGCGATAGATCGCGCCGCCCGGCACATTGACGTTGCATTTGGAATGTTTGACCAGATGTTCGGCGATGGCGAAAGAATTGGTCATCACCTGCAGCCGTCGCGCCGCCATGTAATGCACCATCTGGAATGTCGTCGTGCCGCCATTCAGGATGATCGCGTCACCATCATTGCAGAGATCAACCGCCTTGCGCGCAATTGCGCGTTTCTTGTCGATATTGACTGATTCGGAGACGCGGAACGGCCGGGCTGCGAGATTGCCGAGCTGCGGCGGATGAACCGCTTCCGCTCCGCCGCGCACGCGCCGCAACTTTCCCTGCACATGCAAAGACGCAATGTCTCTGCGGATCGTCGCTTCCGACGCATCCGTCAGTTCGGCAATATCCTGCACCGTCACGACAGCTTTTTCCTGCGTGGCGCTCAAGATGATGCGATGGCGTTCGCGTTCGTGCATGGGGTCCTCCTGCTTGTGATTATTCGCAATCTCTTTACGTTGTCAATCAAGAACGATCAAATTAATCAATATCGCGCTGCAACATGAAAATTTATGATCGTTTTTGATTGACATTCTGCTTTTGGATGCGCGATACCTGCCATCAAAGGAGGCGGGCCGATATCGGCTCCGCGAATGCAGACAGATATTGGGAGGAAGACATGACGGGAACACCCCGCCTTCTCGAAAGCCGTTGGGACGACGCCTACGCACAGACGCTCGATGAGCCCGGCAAGCTGCTTTATCGCTCCAATCTGCTGGGTGCCGACAAGCGCATCACCAATTACGGCGGCGGCAACACATCCGCAAAGGTGCTCGAGATCGATCCGCTGACCGGCGAAAAGGTGCGGGTGATGTGGGTGAAGGGCTCCGGCGGCGATGTCGGCACCATCAAGCTCGATGGGTTTGCCACCCTTTATCTCGAAAAGCTGGAAGCGCTGAAGGGCATCTACAAGGGTGTTGAAGATGAGGACCGCATGGTCGGCTTTTTGCCGCACTGCACCTTCAACCTCAACCCGCGCGCGGCCTCCATCGATACGCCGCTCCATGGTTTCGTGCCTTTCGATCATGTCGATCACATGCATCCGGATGCGATCATCGCGATTGCCGCCTCCAAAAACTCCAAAGAACTGACACAGCAAATCTTTGGCGATGACATCGGCTGGCTGCCCTGGCGTCGTCCGGGTTTCCAGCTCGGTCTCGATCTGGAGGCTTTCGTCAAGGCCAATCCCACGGCAAAGGGCGTGGTGCTGGAAAGCCATGGTCTCTTCACCTGGGATGATGATGCCAAGGCTTGCTATGAACTGACGCTCGCCATCATCAACAAGGCGATCGAATGGTTTGCCGCTGAGACCGAGGGTAAGACGATCTTCGGTGGTGCCTTGGCCAAAAGCCTGCCGGTGGCCGAACGCCGTGCCATCGCTGCCCGGCTGATGCCGGAAATCCGTGGCCGCATCGGCCGCGAGGAGCGCAAGCTCGGTCATTTCGACGATCAGGACGCGGTGCTTGAATTCGTCAATTCGAAGGACCTGAAGCCGCTTGGGAACCTCGGCACATCCTGCCCCGACCATTTTCTGCGCACGAAAATCCGGCCTCTGATTCTCGATCTCGATACCGCGAAACCCGATGTGGATGCGCTGACGGCGGGTCTGGACAAAGCGCTTGAGGCTTACCGCGCCGACTACAGCCGCTATTACGAGGCATGCCGCCACGATAACTCGCCAAAGATGCGTGATCCGAACCCGGTGATTTTCCTGATCCCAGGCGTTGGCATGTTGTCCTTTGCCAAGGATAAGGCGACGGCACGCATCGCTGGCGAGTTTTATGTCAACGCCATCAACGTTATGCGTGGTGCATCCACCGTGTCCGAATATCAGGGCCTGCCTGAGCAGGAAGCCTTCGATATCGAATATTGGCTGCTGGAAGAGGCAAAGCTGCAGCGCATGCCGAAGCCGAAAAGCCTTGCCGGCCGCGTCGCCTTCGTCACCGGCGGTGCCGGCGGCATCGGCCGGGCAACCGCGGAACGGCTGGCGGATGAGGGCGCCTGCGTTGTGCTGGCGGATATTGACGAGGCGGCGCTGGAAGCTGCCAAGGGTGATTTCGTCAAGCGCTACAGCGGCGATGCGGTGCGCACCGTCAAGCTGGATGTGACGCAGGAAGATGACGTCATTTCCGCCTTTGCGGAAGCGAGCGTCGAATTCGGCGGTGTGGATATTCTGGTCTCCAATGCCGGCATTGCTTCCTCCGCACCCGTGGAAGACACGACGCTTGCCATGTGGAACAAGAATATCGACATTCTCGCGACAGGCTATTTCCTCGTCTCGCGAGAAGCATTCCGGCTGCTGCGGCGCCAGAATCTCGGCGGCAACATCGTCTTCGTCGCTTCCAAGAATGGCCTTGCTTCTTCGCCCAATGCATCGGCCTATTGCACGGCCAAGGCTGCGGAAATTCATCTCGCCCGTTGCCTTGCGCTCGAAGGGGCAGAGGCCGGCATTCGCGTGAACACCGTCAATCCGGATGCCGTGTTGCGCGGTTCGAAAATCTGGAATGGCGAATGGCGTGAGCAGCGTGCGGCGTCGTCCAAGATCGAGGTGACCGATCTGGAGGAACATTACCGCAAGCGTTCGATGCTGAAGCTAAATGTGTTTCCGGAAGATATCGCCGAGGCGATCTACTTCCTGGCGTCCGACGCTTCGGCCAAGTCGACCGGCAACATCATCAATGTCGATGCCGGTAATGCACAGAGTTTTACGCGATAACAGGGGACCGTGACAGGCGGGTGTGCCGCCGTGATGCCCGGGAGGAAGAGATGACCGAGATGAAAATCGCCGCCGATGTGATCGCGGCTGAAAACGAAAAGCGCGCCGGTGCACAGAAAGACGATTATCAGGCGCTGGGCAACCAGCTGGCGCGCCGCAACATCGACATCGATGCTGTTACGGCCAAGGTGGCGGAATTTTTCGTTGCCGTGCCCTCCTGGGGCGTCGGTACGGGCGGCACGCGCTTCGCCCGCTTTCCGGGCACGGGTGAGCCGCGGGGCATTTTCGACAAGCTGGACGATTGCGCCGTTATCAACCAGCTGACGCGAGCTACGCCAAACGTCTCCCTGCATATTCCGTGGGACAAGCAAGACCCGAAGCGGCTGAAGGCGCATGCCGATGCGCTGGGTCTCGGTTTCGACGCCATGAATTCCAACACCTTTTCGGATGCGCCGGGCCAGGGCCACTCCTACAAATACGGCTCGCTCAGCCACACCGATGCCGCGACGCGGCAACAGGCTGTCGAGCACAACATTGAATGTATCGAAATCGGCAACGCCATCGGCTCGAAGGCGCTGACGGTGTGGGTGGGTGACGGTTCCAATTTCCCCGGGCAGAGCAATTTCACCAGAAGTTTCGAGCGTTATCTCGCCGCCATGGCCGATATCTACAAGGCGCTGCCGGATGACTGGCGCATCTTTTCCGAACACAAGATGTACGAGCCGGCCTTCTATTCCACCGTCGTGCAGGACTGGGGCACCAATTACCTCATTGCCAACACGCTGGGTGAAAAGGCCTGCTGCCTCGTTGATCTCGGCCATCATGCGCCGAACACCAATATCGAGATGATCGTCGCCCGGCTTATCCAGTTCGGCAAGCTCGGCGGTTTCCATTTCAATGACAGCAAATATGGCGATGACGATCTGGATGCCGGCTCGATCGAGCCCTACCGCCTGTTTCTCGTTTTCAACGAGCTTGTGGACGCCGAATATCGCGGCGTGAAGGGTTTCCATCCCGCCCATATGATCGACCAGTCGCATAATGTGACGGACCCGATCGAAAGTCTGATCTCCAGCGCCAATGAAATCCGCCGCGCCTATGCGCAGGCGCTGCTGGTGGATCGCACGGCTCTCGATGGCTATCAGCAGGATAATGATGCTCTGATGGCGTCCGATATGCTGAAGCGGGCTTATCGTACCGATGTCGAGCCGATCCTTGCGCAGGCCCGTCAATTAGCTGGCGGCGCGATCGATCCGGTCGCGACTTACCGGGCGAGCGGCTATCGCAAGCGGGTGGCGGCGGAACGCCCGGCTTCGGTTGGCGGTAGCGGCGGGATTATATAGGAGCGTTGTTTTTTGGGGTGACGGAAATAGAGTTTCACTTCCCCGAAGGCGACGGCTTACGCACTTGAAACGTATGCTCCGGCCCCGGAAATGCACCGGAGCGCACCTCATCGGCATAAGCCGCCGCCGCTTGCGTAGCAGCCGTGCCGAGATCGGCATACCGTTTGACGAATTTCGGTTTGAAGTCTGAAAACAGGCCAAGCATGTCGTCGGACACCAGCACCTGCCCGTCACAGGCCGGCGATGCACCGATGCCGACGGTCGGGGCGGCGAGCTTCTCCGTCAACTCGCGGGCAAGTGGTTCGACGGTGCCTTCCACGACGATGGCGAAAGCGCCCGCCTGATCGACCGCAATACCATCGCGCCAGATCTTTTGCGTTTCCGCATCCGAATGGCCGAGCGAGCGGAAGCCACCGGCAGTGTGGACGAGTTGCGGCATCAGCCCGACATGGCCGAAGACGGGAATGCCACGCGCCACCAGAAAGGCGATGGTCTCGGCCATTTCTTCGCCGCCTTCCAGCTTCACGCCATCGCAGCCGGTCTCCTGCATCAGCCGCACGGCGTTGCGGAAGGCCTGTTCCTTGGATTCCTGATAGGTGCCGAAGGGAAGATCGACGATGACGCAGGCATGTTCGACGCCGCGCATGACGGCGCGGCCATGGGCGATCATCATGTCCAGCGTCACACCAACAGTCGTCTCCATGCCGTAAAGCACCATGCCGAGGGAATCCCCCACCAGCAAAAGGTCACAATGCGGATCCAGCAGCCGGGCAATCGGCGTCGTATAGGCGGTGAGGCAGACGATGCGTGCCTCGCCCTTCATCTGCCGGATGGAGGCCGTCGTCAGCCGCTTTTGTTTTGCATGGGCGCTCATTGGGCGGCCTCCTGTTCCGCGGTTTTTTCGCGGCCGATGACACGGTTGTCGAGAAGCCGCGTGCTGCCAAAGCGCACGAACAGCGCGACCAGCACAGGCCCGGCCTGCAGGGAGGCAACGGGCGCCAGCGTATCGGGATCGCGCACCGCAACGACCTCAGGCGACGCCAGCGGCTCGGCTGCAATGAACTTTTCTATGGCGGCTTCAATGGCTGCCGGGTCATCAACGCCTTCAGCATAAAGCCTCTCCGCCTCGTCCAGCGCGTGCGGTACGATCACGGCGGCAGCGCGTTGCTCGGGGCTTAGATAGACATTGCGCGACGAGCAGGCGAGCCCATCCGCCTCACGCACGGTGGCGACGGGAATAACCCGCACCGGCTGGGCAAGGTCCTCAACCATGCGGCGGACCAGCGTCACCTGCTGATAATCCTTTTCGCCGAAATAGGCCGCGTCCGGCTGGACGAGATTAAAAAGCTTGGTCACGACGGTGGTAACGCCGGCAAAATGCCCCGGCCGCACCGCGCCTTCCAGCTGGCTGCCCAGTTCAGGCACATCCACCACCGTCTGTATCGGGCGCGGATACATCTCCGTAACGTCAGGAGCGAAGAGGATGTCGACGCCGGCTTCCTGCAAAAGCGCGCTGTCACGGGCAAGATCGCGCGGGTAGCGCGCCAGATCCTCATTCGCGCCGAACTGTAGCGGATTGACGAAGATGGAAACCACCGTCGCGTCGTTTTCCGCTTTGGCTCTGGCAACCAATGTCAAATGGCCGATATGCAGAAAACCCATGGTCGGCACGAAGCCGATGGTTTTGCCGGCGCGGCGAAAGGCGGCGATCGCATCCCGCAATTCGGCAACGGTTTTTACAAGGCGCATGGGGTCTCCTCCGACTGCCCGATCGCCATCCGGCGAAAGGTGCTGGATAGAACGCGATTTGCTGAACGGGGTCAACGCGGCCGCGGGCATTATATCGATTAACAGCTGAAGCGGTGACGACTGCCCTGAAACGCGGCGGTTCAGGATCTGCCGATCCATTTGGGAGGGCGCTTTTCTGCAAAAGCCTGCCGCCCTTCGCGCGCTTCGTCGCTGCCGCTGATGGCTGCTATGGCGTCTTCCGCAAAGGCAAGCCGTTCATCCGATGGCATGTCGCGCATCGCCAGCAGGGCCGCCTTTCCCGCGGCGATGGCGCCCGGCGCGTTCTGTCGCAGCTTTGCGAGAACCTCTTCGATAAGGCCATCGAGTTCAGCCAGCGGCGCCGTGCGATTGACGAGGCCGAGACCTTTTGCCTCCGCAGCGGTGATCGGCTGGCCGAGATAGGCCATTTCCTGAAGCCCGCCCAAAGGCATTTTTGCCAGCAACTTCGCCGCCACCATGGTCGGGAAAAGCCCGACCCGCACTTCCGGCAGGCCGAATTCGGCATGATCGGCGGCATAGGCAAGATCGCAGGTGGCGACAAGGCCGAGCCCGCCGGCCAGAACCCGGCCATTGATGCGGGCAATGACGGGCTTGTCGCAGCTCTCTATCGCGCGCATCACGTTGGCAATGGGGTTCGTCCCGTTGGGCGAGAGGAACATGCCGCCGGCACTTTCCTTCAGATCGGCTCCCGAACAGAAGCTGCGGTCTCCGGCTGCCGTTATCACCACGGCACGCAGGCTGCCATCGCCGGATGCAGCGCGGATCGCATCCGTGAGTGCCTCCGTCATCGCGGCATTGAGGGCGTTGTGTACCTCCGGCCGGTTGAGCGTCAGCCATAGAACATCTTGGCGCGCCTCGTGCAGCAGTTCATCCGCCATGCAGGTCTCCCTCCTGTTTTGCAGCAAGCAGCGCTTTTCCGGCGCGCGCCGCATTCGGCCTGCCAAGATGCCGGCTGATCCACTCACCGGTCTTCGCCACCGCCATCAGGTCGATACCGGTTTCGATGCCAAGTCCTTGCAGTAGATAAACGACGTCTTCCGTTGCGACATTGCCGCTCGCCCCCGGCGCAAAGGGGCAGCCACCCAGCCCGGCAACGGAACTATCGAAAACGACGATGCCTTCCTGAAGTGAGGCGAGCACATTGGCGACACCCTGCCCATAGGTATCATGGAAATGCATGGCGATTTGGTCGCGTGGAATCCCGGTCGCTACACGTTCGATGACATCGCGAATCTGGCCGGCCGTGCCGACGCCGATCGTATCGCCGAGCGAGATTTCATAGCAGCCGAGGGCCACAAGCGCCTCAGCCATCGCTGCCACGTCATCGGGCGCGACCGCTCCGTCATAGGGACAGCCGGCAATGCAGGAGACGTAACCGCGCATGCGGATATTTCTGTCAGCGGCAGCCTCCGCGACATCGCGCAGGCGCTCGAGGCTTTCGGCGCGCGAGCAGCCGATATTGTGCCGGCTGAAGCCATCCGAGGCGGAGACGAAAACGGCGATTTCCGTCACGCCGGCCTCGATGGCCGCCTCGAAACCTTTCATATTGGGGACGAGTGCGGCATAGGCAGTTCCGGGCCACCGTTTGAGGCCCTGAAACACCTCTCTCGAATCCGCCATTTGCGGCACTTTCCTGGGAGATACGAAAGCGCCCGCCTCGACTGCTGGCAGGCCGGCTGCGGCGAGCCGCTCGATCAGTTCGATCTTGATGGCGGTGGAGACCTCGGCGCTTTCGTTCTGCAGACCGTCACGCGCGCCCACCTCAACGATCTTCACGTTGCGAGGCCAATCCATATCAGATGCCCTCCGGCTCGAAATCCACCAGCACCGCACCGGCGACGACCATGTCGCCTTCGGCGCAGTTGACGGCGGTGACGATGCCTTTCGCGGGTGCGCGGATGGTATGCTCCATCTTCATCGCTTCCATCACGACAAGTGCATCACCGGTCTCGACCGCCGCGCCACTCTGGCTGAGCACGGCGCGGATAACGCCCGGCATGGGCGCCTCCAGACCGCCCGTATGGCCAGAAGAATCTGCGATATCGACCGGGTCTGGCTGGCTGATGCGATAGTGTTCGCCGTGCAGAAAAAGTGCGTAGCTATCACTCTCTGCAAAGAAATAGCCTTTCCATGTCCGGTCGTTGATGGTCGCGCGAAAGCGGCCGTTGTCAGAGAGGTCGCCATAAGCGCGGATCGTGTGTCCGCCCATCTCCAGCGAAAAGCTGTCTGCCTCATGGGCTACGCCAAGGTCGATCGGCCGGTTCTGCATGGTGAAATGCAGCGTCTCACGCGCCGGCGCATTCAGTCGGAAGGCGTTGGCGGTATTCCAGGGACTATGAGGGTCGGCCTGCGCTTGCGGGTTGGTGCTCGCGTTTTTACGGCTGAGAAGGAAGCCGAGTGCCGCCAGTGCGATCTCATTGTCGCCCACGGCCTGCGGAGCAAAAAGGTCTGCCTCGTTGCGGGCGATGAAGCCGGTATCCAGATCGGCCGCTGCGAAAGTTTCGAGCCCCGCAAGCCGCGCCAGAAAGGTGGCATTGCTGGTGACGCCGCAAATTGCCAGCTTTTCAAGCGCCACCTTTAGACGCCGCACGGCGGCGGGTCGGTCATGATCCCAGACGATCAGCTTGGCGATCATCGGATCGTAATGCACGGTGATGGCGTCGCCGGCGCGGATGCCGCTGTCGATCCGGAGGTGAGGACCTTCATCGGGAAAGACGAGGTGGCTGATCGTGCCAATCGACGGGAGGAAATCATGCGCCGGGTCTTCGGCATAAATGCGTGCCTCGATGGCATGGCCGTTGATGCGGAGATCGGCCCAGTCTTTAGGCAGGGCTTCTCCATTCGCAACGCGCAGCTGCCATTCGACCAGATCGAGACCGGTAATATATTCCGTCACCGGATGCTCGACCTGAAGGCGCGTGTTCATTTCCATGAAATAGAAGCCGGATGGATCAAGGAGGAATTCTATCGTTCCCGCGCCGCGATAATCGATGGCACGGGCGGCGGCGGTTGCCGCGTCATACATGCGTTGCCGCAAGTCATCGGGCAGGCCGGGGGCGGGGGCTTCCTCTATCACCTTCTGGTGCCGGCGCTGGATCGAGCAGTCGCGTTCAAAAAGCGAAACACAATTGCCGTGGCCATCGGCGAAAACCTGCACTTCCACATGGCGCGGCCGCTCCAGGTATTTTTCGATCAGCATGCGGTCATTGCCGAAGGCGGCCAGTGCTTCGCGTTTGGCGCCGGCAAGCTCCGCAGCAAAGTCGTGCTTCTGCCGGACGACGCGCATGCCCTTGCCGCCGCCGCCTGCCGAGGCTTTCAGCAGCACCGGGTAACCGATCTTGTCCGCCTCGCTTGCCAGTCGTTTCTCGGCCTGTTCATCGCCGTGATAACCGGGAACGATGGGAACGCCTGCCGTTGCCATCAGCGCCTTAGCTTCGCTTTTTCCGCCCATGGCGCGGATTGCTTCTGGTGGAGGGCCGATGAAAACGAGGCCCGCAGAAGCGCAGGCTTCGGCGAAACCGGCATTTTCTGAAAGAAAACCATAGCCCGGATGGATGGCCTCTGCGCCGCTTGCCTTTGCGGCGGCAATGATCTTTTCGCCGTCGAGATAGGAGGCGCGCGCAGGTGCGGGGCCGATGGCGATGGCCTCATCGGCCAGCGCCACATGCATGGCGTCGCGGTCGGCATCCGAATAGACCGCGACGGTGCGGATGCCCATACTGGCTGCGGTGCGGATGATGCGGCAGGCGATTTCGCCACGGTTGGCGATCAGTATTTTCGAGAACATCGTCGCCTCACATCCTGAATATGCCAAAACGGGTGGGTTCAATCGGCGCATTGAGCGCGGCGGAAAGACCAAGGCCCAGCACCAAGCGGGTATCCTTCGGGTCGATGATGCCATCGTCCCAGAGTCTCGCGCTGGCATAATAGGGATGGCCTTCCCGTTCGTATTTTTCCCGGATCGGCTGTTTGAAGGCCTCTTCGCCTTCCTTCGACCAGTGGCGGCCATCGGCCTCGATACCGTCTCGCCGGATTTGCGCCAGCACGGAAGCCGCCTGCTCGCCACCCATCACGGAAATGCGGGCATTCGGCCACATCCAGAGAAAGCGCGGTGAATAGGCCCGCCCGCACATGCCGTAATTGCCGGCGCCGAAGGAGCCGCCGATGATGACGGTGAATTTCGGTACCTTGGCCGATGCAACGGCGGTGACGAGCTTGGCGCCATCCTTGGCGATGCCACCAGCCTCATAGGCCTTGCCGACCATGAAACCGGTGATGTTCTGCAGGAAAACCAGCGGAATGCCGCGCTGACAGCAGAGTTCGATGAAATGCGCGCCTTTCAGCGCCGATTCCGAAAACAGTATGCCGTTATTGGCGATGATGCCAACGGGATAACCATGAATATGGGCGAAACCGCAGACCAGCGTCGTACCGTAAAGCGCCTTGAACTCATCGAATTGCGAGCCATCCACCAGGCGGGCGATGATCTCGCGCACCTCGAAGGGTTTTCGCGTATCGGAAGGAACAATGCCATAGAGTTCGTCAGCCGGATAAAGCGGCTCCACCGGTTCGCGAATATCCAGTTCCACCTGTTTTCGGCGGTTAAGGGTGGAAACGATCCGCCGGGTTAGCGACAACGCATGGCGGTCGTCGTTGGCATAATGATCGGTGACGCCGGATTGCCGGGAATGCACATCCGCGCCGCCGAGGTCCTCCGCGCTCACCAGCTCGCCGGTCGCGGCCTTCACCAGCGGCGGGCCACCGAGAAAGATCGTGCCCTGATTTTTGACGATGACGGACTGGTCGCTCATGGCAGGCACATAGGCCCCGCCCGCTGTGCAACTGCCCATCACCACGGCGATCTGGGCGATGCCTGCCGCCGACATATTGGCCTGATTATAGAAGATGCGGCCGAAATGATCGCGGTCGGGAAAAACCTCGTCCTGATTTGGCAGGTTAGCACCGCCGGAATCGACGAGGTAAATGCAGGGGAGGCGGTTCTCGGTGGCGATCTCCTGCGCGCGCAGATGTTTCTTCACCGTCAGCGGATAATAGGTGCCGCCCTTCACCGTCGCATCATTGGCGACGATGACGCATTCGCGGCCCGCGACCCGGCCGATACCGGTAACGATGCCAGCGGCGGGAACGGGTTCGTCATAGACCTCGTAAGCCGCAAATTGCGAAAATTCGAGGAACGGACTGCCGGGATCGAGAAGCGCCTCGATGCGATCACGCGCCAGCAATTTGCCGCGGGAAAGATGCCGCTCGCGAGCCTTGTCGCCGCCGCCTTTCGAGATTTTTTCGACATGCCCTCTCAAATCCTCCACCAGACCGGACATGAAAGCAGCATTGGCGGTGAAGGCGGGATCGCGGTTCAGGCTGGAAGTTAGCTTCATCGCATTCCTCACCCGTTGCCCTTGACCAGTTCGCGGCCGATCAGCATCCGGCGGATTTCGCTGGTGCCTGCGCCGATCTCATAAAGCTTGGCGTCGCGCAGCAGCCGTCCGGCCGGGCTTTCATTGACATAACCGGAGCCGCCGAGAAGCTGGATCGCATCCAGCGCCACCTGTGTCGCCCGCTCGGCGGCAAACAAAATCGCGCCCGCCGCATCCTGTCTTGTGATACGGCCATTGTCGCAGGCGCGGGCCACGGCATAGACATAGGCGCGGGATGCATTCATGGCCGAATAGATATCGGCAAGCTTTCCCTGCACCAGCTGGAACTCGCCGATAGCCTTGCCGAATTGCTTGCGCTCGCGGACATAGGGCAGCACCAGATCGATGGCCGCCTGCATGATGCCAACAGGGCCGGCGGCCAGCACGGCGCGTTCGTAATCCAGCCCGCTCATCAGCACCGTCACGCCGTCATTCAAACGCCCGAGGATGTTTTCCTCCGGCACCTCGCAATCCTCGAACACCAGTTCCGATGTGGGCGAGCCGCGCATGCCGAGCTTGTCGAGTTTCTGGGCCGGGCGGAAACCCTTGAAGCCCTTTTCGATCAGGAAGGCGGTGATGCCGCGCGCACCGGCGGACATGTCCGTCTTGGCATAAACCACCAGCGTATCGGCTTCATGGCCATTGGTGATCCACATCTTCGCGCCGTTCAGTACGTAACGGTCACCCTTGCGTTCCGCCTTCAGCCGCATCGATACGACGTCGGAACCGGCTTCCGTCTCGCTCATGGCGAGTGAACCGACATGGTCACCGGAGACGAGTTTCGGCAGATATCTGTGCTTCTGCTCATCGGTTCCCCAGCGGTGAATCTGGTTGATGCAGAGGTTGGAATGAGCGCCATAGGAAAGGCCGATGGAAGCGGAAGCCCGGCTTATTTCCTCCATCGCCACGCAATGGGCGAGATAACCCATATCGGCACCGCCAAACTCTTCCGAAACGGTGATGCCGTGCAGGCCAAGCTCACCCATTTGCGGCCAGAGCTGACGCGGGAAGCGGTCGTTGCGATCAATCTCGGTGGCGAGCGGCGCAATTTTATCATCTGCGAATGCACTGGCGCTGTCGCGCAATGCTGCGATTTCCGGGCCGAGATCGGCATCGAAAATGGCGGCGAGGTTCAAACTCATCGCGTCTCCTCCTCCGGACGGTCTTGCCGCCGTCCCGTATGTCAGCTGTCGGCACCTCCTCCGCGCCGGCAACCCTTGATTATTGCGCGTCACCCCCGGTGAAGGCGGCGGAACGGCGCACGAATGTCTTGATGGCGAAATTGGACTGGATGCGCGACACGCCGGGCACCGTGGTCAGGAAATCCAGAAGCTCCTGATAATGCGGCAAATCCCGAACCATGGCGTGGATCAGGTAATCGGAACTGCCACTGGTCTGGTAACCGCCCACCACTTCGGGAATGGAAGCGACATGATGTTCGAAGGTCGTCAACGCTTCCTTGATCTGTCGTTCCAGCGTGACGGAAATGAAAACACCCATATTGCCGAGCAGCCGGTTCTCATCGAACACCGCGGTATAACCGCGAATGATGCCTTCATCTTCCAGCTTGCGCACGCGGCGCAGCGTCGGCGTGAAGGAGAGGCCGATGCGGGCGGCGAGATCGCGCCAGCTTACCCGCCCGTCATCACCGAGCACATGCAGAATCTTGCGGTCGAAACTGTCGAGCTCAATCATGGATCATTTGCTCTATGATATGACTAATTGTTGGATCAAACATATCGACAATCAAAAAACTGTCAATCAAAATAGCTTTGAAATGAATTCGAGTTGGTGATAGCGTTCATGGCAGTCGCGGTCTGGAGGAGATCGCGATGGTGGTCGTTTTCTCAAGCGAGAGGATGGCCAAGGGAGGTGAATTTGGCTGTGCATGACCCTGTCGTGATCGTCGGGGCCGCCCGTACTGCTATGGGTGGGTTCCAGGGCGAATTCAAATCGGTGGCCGCGCCCGATCTCGGGGCCGCGGCGATCCGTGCGGCCGTCGAACGGGCGGCTATTCCGGTTTCTGACATTGATGATGTGCTGATGGGCTGTGTGCTCACGGCCGGGCAGGGGCAGGCTCCGGCCAGACAGGCGGCCATTGCCGCCGGTGTCCCGAATTCCGTGGGCGCAACGACCATCAACAAGATGTGTGGCTCGGGCATGAAGGCGATCATGCTGGGGCATGACCAGATCGCGGCGGGAAGCTCTTCCATCGTGCTTGCGGGCGGCATGGAAAGCATGAGCAATGCGCCTTATCTGCTGGATCGCGCCCGGAACGGCTATCGTCTCGGCCATGGCAAGGTCATCGACCATATGTTTCTCGATGGTCTCGAAGATGCCTATGACAAGGGCCGGTTGATGGGCACTTTCGCGGAAGATTGCGCTGAAGCCTACCAGTTCACCCGCGCAATGCAGGATGACTATGCGCTGACCTCGCTTGAACGGGCGCGACGCGCCATAGCGGAAGGCGCATTCCAAGCGGAAATCGCGCCTGTTGGTGATGTTGCCGTGGACGAGCAGCCGGGCAAGGCAAAGCCGGAAAAAATTCCGCAGCTGAAGCCCGCCTTTCGCGATGGCGGAACGGTGACGGCGGCGAATTCCAGTTCCATTTCTGATGGTGCGGCCGCTCTTGTTCTCATGCGCAGATCGGAAGCAGAACGACGGGGCCGTTCACCGCTGGCAACCATTATCGGTCAGGCCTCGCATGCCGATGCACCTGCCGGATATCCGACCGCGCCCATCGGCGCGATTAAAAAGCTGTTCGAAAAAAACGGCTGGGCCGCGAAGGACGTCGATCTGTTCGAAATCAACGAGGCCTTTGCGGTCGTGGCCATGGCAGCGATGCGCGATCTCGATCTGCCGCATGAGAAGGTGAATGTGCATGGCGGCGCCTGCGCGCTTGGCCACCCGATCGGCGCTTCCGGCGCGAGGATCGTCGTCACCTTGCTGGCGGCCCTTCAACGCCACGGGCTGAAACGGGGCGTGGCCGCCGTCTGTATCGGCGGCGGTGAAGCAACCGCGCTCGGTATCGAGCGGCATTGAGGGAGGCGGCGATGATCCTGAACGAAGCCCAGCAGCAGATCAGGGACATGGCCCGCGATTTCGCCCGCGAGCGGCTTTCCCCCGGCGCTGCCGCGCGTGACCGGGAAAGCCGGTTCCCAAAGGACGAATTGAAGGAAATGGGCGAGCTCGGTTTCCTCGGCATGCTCGTCTCCGAGGATTATGGCGGATCGGAAACCGGTGCCGTGGCCTATGCTTTAGCGCTGGAGGAGATCGCCGCCGGTGATGGCGCCTGTTCCACTATCATGAGCGTGCATAATTCGGTCGGCTGCGTGCCGATCCTCAAATTCGGGACCGAGGAGCAAAAGCAGCGATTCCTGCCGAAGCTGGCTGCCGGCGAATGGATCGGCGGTTTTGCGCTGACCGAACCGCAGGCCGGTTCCGATGCCTCCAACCTCAAGACCCGGGCGCGGCGCGACGGCGATCGCTATGTTCTCGACGGCGCGAAGCAGTTCATCACATCGGGCAAGAACGGCGATGTCATCATCGTTTTTGCCGTCACAGATGCGGCGGCGGGCAAAAAGGGTATCACCGCCTTCATCGTGCCGACGGATACGCCGGGTTACGAGGTCATCAGGGTCGAAGAAAAACTCGGCCTGCATTCCTCCGATACCTGCCAGATCGCCTTCACCGAGATGGCGGTTCCAGTCGACTTGCGGCTGGGCGAAGAGGGGCAGGGTTACCGTATCGCGCTTGCCAATCTGGAAGGCGGCCGCATCGGCATCGCCGCACAGGCCGTCGGCATGGCACAGGCGGCCTTCGAGGCGGCTCGGGACTACGCCCGCGAACGCAAGGCTTTCGGGCAGGCGATCATCGAGCATCAGGCTGTGGCGTTTCGTCTGGCGGATATGGCGACGCGGATTACGGCGGCGCGGCAGCTGGTGCTGCATGCGGCGGCGCTGAAGGAAGCGGGTGAGCCCTGTCTTTCGGAGGCGTCGATGGCCAAACTCTTTGCGTCGGAAATGGCCGAACGCGTCTGCTCGGACGCCATCCAGATTCACGGCGGTTATGGCTACATGGCGGATTATCCGGTGGAGCGGATCTATCGCGATGTGCGCATCTGCCAGATTTACGAGGGGACAAGCGATGTCCAGCGCATGGTGATCGCTCGGAACCTGTGAGGATTGTTTCGTGGTCTGGAGGAGACCACGACGGGAGGAGTAGAATGGATATATCAGAAACGCCACATCTCAGCCTGCATGTTCCGGAACCCGCGGTGCGGCCCGGCGGGGAGCCGGATTTCTCCAATGTGAAGATACCCAAGGCCGGCACCGTGCCGCGCCCGGAGGTGGATGCAGCGCCTGAAAGCATGCGTGATCTGGCCTATTCGATCATCCGCGTTCTCAATCATCAGGGCGAGGCTGTCGGGCCATGGGCAGGGCTGCTCTCGGACGAGGATTTGCTGGTGGGCCTCAAAAACATGATGCGGCTTCGGGCTTTCGATGCCCGCATGCTGATGGCGCAGCGGCAGGGCAAGACCTCGTTTTATATGCAGCATCTGGGGGAGGAGGCGGTCAGTTGCGCCTTCCGCAAGGCGCTTTCCAAAGGCGACATGAATTTCCCGACCTACCGGCAGGCGGGGCTGCTGATCGCCGACGATTATCCACTCGTCACCATGATGAACCAGATCTATTCCAACGAACTCGATCCGCTGCACGGGCGGCAATTACCGGTTCTCTATTCCTCGAAGGAGCACGGCTTCTTCACCGTGTCAGGCAATCTTGCCACGCAATATGTGCAGGCGGTCGGCTGGGCGATGGCGTCTGCCATCAAGGGTGATACGAAGATCGCGGCCGCCTGGATCGGTGACGGTTCGACGGCGGAGTCGGATTTCCATTCGGCGCTGGTCTTCGCCTCCACCTACAAGGCCCCGGTCATCCTCAATATCGTCAATAATCAATGGGCCATTTCCACCTTTCAGGGCATTGCACGCGGCGGTTCCGGCACCTTTGCGGCGCGCGGGCTGGGCTTCGGCATTCCTGCACTTCGCGTCGATGGCAATGATTATCTCGCTGTTTATGCCGTGGCGCGCTGGGCGGTGGAGCGGGCACGCCGCAATCTCGGCCCGACACTGATCGAATATGTCACCTATCGTGTCGGCGCTCATTCCACCTCGGATGATCCAAGTGCCTATCGGCCCAAGACCGAATCCGAAGCATGGCCGCTGGGCGACCCGGTTCTGCGGCTCAAGAAGCATCTGATCCTCCGAGGCGTCTGGTCGGAGGAACGGCACCGGCAGGCAGAGGCCGAAATCGCCGATGAGGTTCTGGAGGCACAGCGCGAGGCGGAAAGCCACGGCACGCTGCACGAAGGCAAAAAACCGCCGAAAAAGGATATTTTCGAAGGCGTTTACGCCGAGATGCCGCCGCATCTCGCCCGCCAGCGTCAGAAGGCAGGATGGTAGGACATGGCAAGAATGACGATGATCGAAGCCGTCCGCAGCGCCATGGATGTATCCATGGAGCGAAGCGACGATGTCGTGGTGTTTGGCGAAGACGTAGGTTACTTCGGCGGCGTTTTCCGCGCCACGCAGGGGCTGCAGGGAAAATACGGCAAGACCCGCTGTTTCGATGCGCCGATCAGCGAATCCGGCATTGTCGGCACGGCGATCGGCATGGCCGCTTATGGCTTGCGGCCCTGCGTCGAAATCCAGTTCGCCGATTACATGTACCCCGCCTATGACCAGATCACTCAGGAGGCGGCGCGTATCCGTTATCGCTCCAATGGCGATTTCACCTGCCCGATCGTTCTTCGCATGCCGACCGGCGGCGGCATTTTTGGCGGGCAGACGCATAGCCAGAGCCCGGAGGCGCTTTTCACCCATGTCTGCGGACTGAAAGTGGTCGTTCCCTCCAATCCCTATGATGCCAAGGGCCTGCTGATCGCCTCCATCGAAGACCCTGACCCCGTTATGTTTCTGGAGCCTAAGCGGCTTTATAACGGGCCTTTCGACGGTCATCACGACCGGCCGGTGACGCCGTGGTCGAAACACGAAATGGGTGAGGTGCCGGAAGGTCATTACACCATCCCCATCGGCAAGGCCGAAATCCGTCGCCCCGGAAACGATGTCACCGTCATCGCATACGGCACCATGGTGCATGTGGCATTGGCGGCGGCGGAGGAGACGGGCGTGGATGCCGAAATCATCGATCTGCGCAGCCTGCTGCCGCTTGATCTCGACACCATCGTGAAGTCTGTCTCCAAGACCGGCCGCTGTGTGATGGTGCATGAGGCGACGCTGACTTCAGGCTTCGGCGCCGAAGTCGTGTCGCTGGTGCAGGAACATTGCTTTTACCATCTCGAGGCTCCCGTCGTCCGGGTCGCCGGCTGGGATACGCCTTATCCCCATGCGCAGGAATGGGACTATTTTCCGGGACCCGCCCGCGTCGGGCGTGCCCTCGTAGACGTCATGGAGGCCTGATTATGGCGGAATTTGTTATCACGATGCCCGATGTCGGTGAAGGCGTGGCGGAAGCCGAGCTGGTGGAATGGAACGTCAAGCCGGGCGATATCGTCCATGAGGACATGGTGCTGGCCGCTGTCATGACGGACAAGGCGACGGTGGAAATCCCCTCGCCGGTGGCGGGGATCATCACATGGCTCGCCGTGACTGTCGGAAACACGGTGCCAGTGAAAGCACCGCTCGTCCGTATCGAAACCGATGTCGCTGCCGCTGCACCCAATGGCAGCGCGCCGGAGGCGGAGGCGCCAAGCCGGATGACGGAAGAGGAAGCGCCTGCCGACATGACGGAAGCGCCGCCACCAGTCGAAACCCAGCCGGCGGCTCGCCAGACCGAGGAGGCGCCGTCTGCGCCCGTAGCCGAGCCGCATCATAAACCGCTGGCATCCCCCGCCGTCCGCCAGCGTGCCGACGATCTCGATATCGATCTCATCAAGGTCAAGGGAACGGGGCCCGACGGGCATATCACCCATGCCGATCTCGATGGGTTTTTAACGGTACGGGCACGGCCGGAACGTCCCGAGCCGATGACGCCGCACGATAGCGCGGTCGAGGAAGTGAAGGTAACAGGGCTGCGGCGCAAGATTGCCGAGAAGATGGTGCTCTCCGTCTCGCGCATTCCCCACATCACCTATGTCGAGGAAATCGACGTGACGGAGTTGGAGGATTTGCGCGCGACGATGAACGGTAACCGTCGTTCCGGGCAGCCGAAACTGACGATCCTGCCGTTTCTGATGCGTGCGCTTGTGAAAGCCGTAGCGGATCATCCCGGCATGAACGCGATTTTCGATGACGAAAAAGGCGTCGTCAGTCATTACGAAGCGGTCCATATCGGCATTGCTACGCAGACGCCCGCGGGCCTGACTGTTCCGGTCGTTCGCCACGCGGAAACGCTCGGCCTCTGGGACTGTGCGGAAGAAGTCGCGCGCGTCGCGGAAGCCGCCCGCACCGGCACGGCGCATCGGGAAGAGCTGATGGGTTCCACCATTACCATCAGTTCGCTTGGAGCCTTGGGCGGTGTGGTTTCGACGCCCATCATCAATCATCCGGAGGTGGCGATCATCGGCGTCAACAAGATCATGACGCGGCCGGTCTGGGACGGGAACCGGTTTGTGCCGCGCAAGATGATGAACCTGTCTTCGAGTTTCGACCATCGTGTGGTCGATGGCTGGGATGCCGCGGTCTTCATTCAGGCCGTCAAAGCGCTGTTGGAAAAGCCGGCACTGATTTTCATCGAGTGAGGGGCCGTTTTTGATCGGTGCGTTTTACGCCCTCATCCCTGTGCCTGTCACAGGGATCCAGCCAGCCCAAGTCCTTGGGCTGAAAAGAGTCCTCTCGCCGCGCAGACGCGCTTCGGCTGGATTCCTGTGACGAGCACAGGAATGAAGGAGGACGCGTGGTTTGACTGCATTTTTACCCAGTGTTTTCGACCTTCATGGAACTGTTTCGCTGCCGGTATAGGCTTGCGTTCGTCATCTTCGGGTATAGAAGAGAAGAACGAGAAGCATGTTTTCTCACCATGATCATAGTGGCGGACGCGGGCGCTCCGGTGCCCGGCGGTCCGCTGTCCGCCGGCAACCGAATGAAGAAGAAGGTCCTCCCATGCGCACTCCCAAACCCGTTGTCCTGACTATTCTCGATGGCTGGGGGCTGAACGAGGACACATCCAGCAATGCGCCGGTTCTGGCGAATACGCCGACCATGGACCGGCTTTTCGCCACCTGCCCGAATGCAACGCTGACCACCTTCGGCCCGAATGTCGGCCTGCCCACCGGGCAGATGGGCAATTCCGAAGTCGGTCACACCAATATCGGCGCCGGCCGCATCGTCGCCATGGATCTCGGCCAGATCGATCTGGCGATCGAGGATGGCAGCTTTTTCCGCAATGCGGCGATGCTTGATTTCGCCGCCACGGTGAAGGCCGCAGGCGGTGTGGCGCATCTGATGTGCGTCGTTTCCGATGGCGGCGTGCATGGTCATATCCTGCACGGCCAGGCGGCGGTGAAGCTGATGGTCAGCCACGGTCTGAAGGTCGTGGTGCATGCCATCACCGATGGCCGCGATGTCGCGCCGCAATCGGCGGAAGATTTCGTGGCGGCGCTTGTGGCAAGCCTGCCGCAGGGCGCGAGTATCGGCACAGTGATCGGCCGTTATTATGCGATGGATCGCGACAATCGCTGGGAGCGCGTCGAGAAAGCCTATGACGCCATGGTTCTCGGTAAGGGCGAACACGCGCGGGATGCGGTGAGTGCCGTGGCCCAGAGCTACGCGAACAAAGTCACGGATGAATTCATCCTGCCGACGGTGATCGATGGCTACGAAGGCTTCAAGGCTGGCGACGGCCTGTTCTGCCTGAATTTCCGCGCTGACCGTGCCCGTGAAATCCTGCTCGCCATCGGCGCGGATGATTTCGACGGTTTTGCGCGCGAAAAGCCCGTGCTTTCGGCGCTGCTGGGCATGGTGGAATATTCGACGCGGCACAGTGATTTCATGACGACGGCTTACCCGAAGCGCGATATCGTCAACACGCTCGGCGCCTGGGTGGCAAAGCAGGGTCTGACGCAGTTTCGCCTGGCTGAAACGGAAAAATACCCGCATGTCACCTTCTTCCTGAATGGCGGCAAGGAAGAGCCGGAAGTGGGCGAGGACCGCTTCATGCCGAAATCCCCGAAGGTCGCGACATACGATCTGCAGCCGGAAATGAGCGCTGCCGAGGTCACGGAGAAATTCGTCGAGGTGATCGGCAAGGGTTATGACCTGATCGTCACCAACTACGCCAATCCTGACATGGTCGGCCATACCGGTGATCTGCAGGCGGCCATCAAGGCGTGCGAAGCCGTGGATCGCGGGCTTGGTGCCGTCGTTGCTGCTCTCGAAAAGGTGGGCGGCGCGATGCTCGTCATTGCCGACCACGGCAATTGCGAAACCATGGTCGACCCCGTCACAGGTGGCCCGCATACGGCTCACACCACCAATCCGGTGCCGGTGATCCTGTTTGGCGGCCCGGAAGGCGCAAAAGTACATGATGGCATTCTCGCCGATGTCGCGCCGACGCTGCTGCAACTGATGAACGTGCCGTTGCCCCCGGAAATGACGGGCAAGAGCCTGATCGATCTGTAATTGAGCGTGGTCGCGCGGGTGTTTTTCGCCCGCGCGACTATCTGCTTTTCGTCCATCATGAATGAGTACTGGCGTTAGGGCTCTTTGGCGTAGAACCGGTCGTGAACGAACATGCCGGCAATCATGGCGCAGACGAAGAGGATGACCGGCGCAAGCCCGAGGGCGAAAGCCGAGAGTGCCGGGCCGGGACAGAAACCGGCAAGCCCCCAGCCAAGGCCGAAAATCGTCGAGCCAAGGATGAGCGGCCGGTCGATGCGGGTTTTCGTGGGAAGGCTGAAATCTTCCGCAAGGATGGGCCTGACAAGCAAACGGCTGAGCAGGACGCCCGGCACGGCCACAACGACCGCGCCGCCGAGAACGAAGATCAGGCTCGGATCCCAATGGCTGCTCGCTACATCAAGAAAACCCGAAACGCGTGCCGGATCGATCATGCCGGAAAGCGAGAGGCCGAAGCCGAACAGCGCTCCGGCAATGAGTGCCAGCGCAAGACGTGCCGCTGCCGGATTTTTCATGACAGCACTCCCACTATCGTCGCGGCACAAATGCCTGAAATCAGGAAAGTGGCAGTGGCGGCGATGGAGCGGCGGGAAAATCGCGCCAGCCCCATGATGCCGTGACCGGAGGTGCAGCCGGAGCCCATGCGCGTGCCGAACCCTACAAGCAGGCCGGCAATGATAATGAGCGGCCACGGCGTTACCACCGTGACGGCGGGAAACCGACCGAAGACGGCGGCATAAAGATAAGGCCCGGCCAGCAGGCCCGACAGGAAGGCCAGATCTGCAAAACGTCGCTCGCCACTGAGCGCCTTGCCCATGATGCCGCTGATACCGGCGATGCGGCCGTTAAAGACAAACAGCAGAATGCTGGCGAGACCAAGCAGCATGCCACCGAAGAGAGAGGGCCAATAGGGCGTCACAGATTTTCCTCCGGCGCGCAGAAAATGGCGTAGAGAGCCTCAATCAGCCGCGCCGCCTTGTCTTCCGCCAGCCGGTAGAAGATTTGTTTGGCTTCACGCCGTGTGTCGACGATACCCGCTTCCCGCAGCACGCCGAGTTGCTGGGAGAGCGTCGGCTGGCGAATATCGAGCTTGGCTTCCAGCTCGCCGACGGAAAACTCTCCCTGCGCCAGCGTGCAGGCGAGCATCAGCCGGGCAGGGTGAGCCAGCGTCTTTAAAAGTATCGCGACCTCAGTGGCGCGTTTTTCCATGGCGGGAAGGGGTATCTCGCCGATATCTAGGGGTTTTTCCAGCGGGGTTTCCGTCACCATGTGCTGCCCTCCAGCACGTCGAGCGGAAACTTCAGATAGTGCTTGCCATTCGCCTCCGGCTCCGGCAGGCGGCCGCCGCGAATATTGACCTGCAGGGCATGGAGAATGAGCTTCGGCATTGGCAAGGTGCGATCCCGCGCTTCCCTCAGACGAACGAAATCCTCTTCCGTCATGCCGGCCAGATGCGGATTGCTGCGTGTCTGTTCGCCCACTGTGCTTTCCCATTTCGGGGCGCGGCCGCCGGGCTGATAATCATGGCCGGTGAAAAGCCGTGTGTCGTCGGGAAGGGCGAGGATATCCTGAATCGACGCCCAGAGCTGTTTGGCGCTGCCGCCCGGAAAATCGGCGCGCGCCGTGCCGGAATCCGGCATGAACAGCGTATCGTGCACGAAAGCCGCGTTGCCCACCACATAGGTCACGGAAGCCAGCGTATGGCCGGGCGAAAACAACACGCGGGCTTCCAGCGAACCGATGCTGAACCGGTCGCCGGCCTCGAACAGCTGGTCCCATTGCGAACCATCGGTCTTGAAATCAGACCAATTGTATTTTTCCTGCCAGAGCTTCTGTACGCCGGTGACTTTGGCGCCGATGGCCGTCTTTGCGCCGGTCTTCTGCTTCAGATAATCGGCGGCGGAAAAATGGTCGGCATGCGGATGGGTATCGAGTATCCATTCCACCGAAAGCCCATGACGCTTCACATAGTCCAGAATGGCGTCAGCATTCATCGTTCCGGTCGCGCCGGATTTTTCGTCGAAATCATAAACCGGGTCGATGATGGCACAGCCGCCGGTCGCGGGGTCGGAAACGACATATTGCACACTCCAGGTGCGGGGGTCGAAAAACGCCTTGATGTGCGGCACCGCTGCCGACTGGCGCTCCAGCCAGCGCGTGGCGGCGCAAAGATCAAAACCATGCGTCTTGCCGAAATCCTCAATGTCGCTCCGCTGAATACGCCCGTCGAGCGCTTCACCGAGAACATAAAGCGTCAATGCCCGGGTGCCGCCTTTGCAATGGGCGAAAACGGGACCTTCGGCCTCGGCCATCTTCTGCTGGAAGGCGCGGATATCGGCTTCGGTGATGGTGGGACCACTGACCGGGATGAAACCATAATCCATGCCGGCGGCACCGGCGGCGCTTTTTTCCTGCGTATTGCCCGGCTGACCGGGCTCCTCGCCATCGGGCCGGGCATTGATGATGCTCTTAAAGCCCTGGGCGGAGAGCGATGGGAAGTCGGCAATCATGGGCTGGCCCGCAATCGTCAGACGTTCGTTGATCCTTACGGCCTTCATCGCCTTCTCCTGTTTGCTAAATTAGTATATATTATCATATAATGTATAATGTTTATTTGCAAGGGCTGAAAATTGCCGTCGTGCCCAATGCCTTCTGCGATCCTTTCAGGAGGATTCGAAAGGAGATTCTAGAGGCGGGATTTCTTCTTTTTGTGACGGGTGAACGGAGATCCGGCTGCATTTGGCGCGCAAAACACGCTGTGCCCGAAATTACTCGGGCACAGGGCGTCTTCTCCGGAAGCCGGTTAGATTTCGACGTGCCTCACGTGGCAAGCCTGCGGCGCGTCGCCTTCCAGCCAAGACAGATCGCAGCCAGAAGCAGGACCGTCTGAGCCACGACAAATGGCGGCTCGTTGCCGTTCGGCGCCAGATTGTTGAGGGTTTCGACCTTGAGGAAGGACTGAACGATCAACACGAACATATTGAGATAAAGGCTGATCGTGGCGGCGATCGTGTAGATGAAGCGCGATCTGCCATTGAGGCCATATCCGTAAAGCGCAACGAGCGCGATTGCCAGAAAGAGGGTCGAGATGATGCCGACGCCGAGTGCGGGCGTGAAATTCCCGATGGGAAATAAAAAGCCGGTAAGCGTGGTGGCAAGCGTGGTGACGAGAAAAACCGCCGTCATGCGCGGCATCCACCGCCCCACCGCATAAGCGGGCAGGGCGATCAGTCCGGTGGCGATGCCGATGAGGCTCAAGGCCACATGCAATGTCGTGAATTGGGGAATGGTCAGTCCAAGGATCATGATACGTCTCCCACTATTCGGTTCTGCCTGCACGATACCGGCTGGCGGCAAGTGCATGCGACAGATTGGGCCTCAACGCTGCGCGTGCTGCAAGGAAATTTTCAAGGTCGACCGTATCCGGCAGGGAAGGAATGGTCAGCGCCTCACCGAGATCGAGACCGGCAAGGGCCGCGTCCACCATGTCGTGCACGTCCATGACCATGGCGGCCGGGATGGCATCGAGCCGTTCCTCTTCCCATATCGCGGTGCGGGTGATGCCGGGCAGCACGGCTTGAACCCGCACGCCGGACGGCGAAAGCTGCGCCTGCAGTGCTTCGGTGAAGGCGAGCACGAAGGCCTTTGTGGCCGGATAGACGGCGGTGAATGCCGCCGGCATCAGCGCCGTGACCGAAGTCATGTTGATGATCGTGCCTTTGCCTGCGGCGGCAAGGCGGGGCGCGATGGCTGCCGCCAGCCGGGTGACGGCAAGAATGTTGAGATTGATCATCGTCGTCACATAGGCCGGGTCCAGTGCCGTGATCGCGCCTTCCCCGGCTATGCCGGCATTGTTGACGAGGCCGGTGATACGCTGGTCTTCGCGCAGCCGGACCTCGACCTTTTCGAGGTCTTCCGCGCTGGAAAGATCGGCGCTGAGAACCTCGACGGCAATGCCGTGGTCCTTTTCCAGCTGCGCTGCCAGTGCCTTCAGCTTCTCGGCACGCCGCGCCACGAGGATAAGATCGTGGCCGCGTCCTGCGAGGCGTTCGGCATATACGGCGCCGATACCATCGGATGCGCCGGTGATGAGAAAGGTATTCTGTGTCATGTCCGTGTCTCCGGTGTCTGGTGGTTTCAGGCGTTGATGAAGGTGAGGAGGTCGGCGTTGAACCGGTCCTGATGGGTCTGCGTCAGGCCATGGTCGGCGCCCTCGTAGATTTTGAGGGTCGCATGTTTGACGATCTTGACCGTGGAAAGTGCTGAAGCGCCGACCGGCACGATCTGGTCGTCATCGCCATGCAGCACCAGCGTTGGTTTGTCGAAGGCCTTCAGGTCCTGGTGGAAATCGCTTTCCGAGAAGGCGCGGATACTGTCGAGCTGGCCCTTGAGGCCGCCCATCATGCCCTGCCGCCAGAATTCCTCGCGAATGCCTTCCGAAATCACGGCGCCTTCGCGGTTGTAGCCGTAGAAGGGAATGGTCAGGTCCTTGAAGAACTGGCTGCGATTATCATAGGTGCTCTTGCGGATGCCATCGAAGACATCGATCGGCATGCCGATGGTATTGCTTTCCGTCTTCAGCATCAGCGGCGGCACCGCGCCGATGAGGGCGATCTTCGCGACGCGGGCCGTGCCGTGGCGGCCGATATAACGGGTCACCTCGCCGCCGCCGGTGGAATGACCGACTAGAATGATGTCGTGGAGATCGAGCTGTTCGATCAACTCGGCGAGATCGTCGGCATATTGATCCATGGTATTGTTGTGCCAGACCTGATCCGAGCGGCCGTGGCTGCGGCGGTCATGGGCGATGGTGCGGAAACCGTTATTGGCGAAGAACACCATCTGCGCATCCCAGGTGTCGGCGCTGAGCGGCCAGCCATGGGAGAAGATGATGGGCTGGCCGTCTTTCGGACCCCAGTCCTTGTAGAAGATGTGCGTTCCGTCTCTGGTGGTGATCGTTGTCATGGCTCTCTCTCCTGTTGCAGGCAGCTTGCTTGCGTCCCGTGGGAATAGAGATACTCTTGATGCAGCCGGGGCTGGATTGGCACTTCTGACAGAAAGCGAGCCAAAACTGACAAAACAGGGGTAGGGGCATGGCGGGTGTAACGGGAAGCACGCTGGAAGTCGGTCTGGTCCTCTACCGGGACTGTCAGATCGCCATGGTACATGGCATCACCGATCTTTTTGCCATCGCATCGGTATTTTCACAGGATCGTGGCGGGCCGAAATTGCGGGTCAGTCACTGGAGCATGGGGGAGAGCGGTGAATTCTCCCGCTGTCATGATACCGATCCAGGTGTGGGCCATCCCGACATCTTTGTCGTACCCGGAAGGCTGACCGGGCCGGCAGAAATCGAGGAGGCCGAGCCTTACGCCCGCTGGCTGCTCGACCGACACGCGCAAGGCGCGACGCTGGCAGCCAGTTGCGGCGGCTCCTTCATGATCGCCGCGACCGGGCTTCTGGCCGCCCGCCCGGCCACGACCCACTGGCTGTTTGCCGAACGGTTTCGTGAGCGTTTTCCCGATGTACGGCTGGAAATAGACAAGATCGTCATCGAGGACGGTGATATCATCACCGCCGGCGGGCTGATGGCGTGGACCGATCTTGGCCTGCGCATCGTTGACCGGCTGCTCGGCCCTTCGGTCATGATCGAGACCGGCAAATTCCTGCTGATCGATCCTTCCGGGCGGGAGCAGCGCCATTATAGCAGCTTCGCCCCGAGGCTGACACATGGCGACGAGCCGATCCTGAAGGTGCAGCACTGGCTGCAGGCGCGTGCCGGGCGGGCAACGAGCGTGACCGACATGGCCGGTCACGCCGGGCTGGAGGAGCGGACCTTCCTGCGTCGCTTCAAGGCGGCGACCGGTATGAAGCCCATCGAATATGTCCAGCATCTGCGGGTCGGCAAGGCGCGGGAGTTGCTGGAATTCACCCGCCGTTCGGTCGATCAGATCGCCTGGTCGGTTGGTTATGAGGATGCTGCCGCCTTTCGCCGCGTGTTTCACCGCATTCTCGGGCTTTCGCCGGGTGAATATAGAAGCCGCTTTTCCAGCAACTCAGCCATGGCGGCCGCCTGAACCTCCCTGCGGTTGCGCCGACGCTGACGCCGGCCCTTGCAATGTAGCGGGTGTTTGCTAACATGCCAGACAGGTTTAAAACAGGTGGGCCGGAATGGACATTGAGAGCAGCACCAAGCAAGTATCGCTTGCGGCGAAAATCAGTTCGGCCTTGCGGCGGGATCTGGCGGAAGGCGTGTTCCGCCCCGGTGACCGGCTTCCGAGCGAAAGCGAGTTGACGCGGGAATATTCTGTCAGCCGCACGGTTGTGCGTGAGGCCATCGCCATTCTTCGTGCCGATGGCCTGGTTGAAGCCCGCAAGGGGGCAGGCGTTTTTGCCATTGAGGCAAAACCGGCGAAGGAAGTGCCTTTCAACGATCTGGCGGTGGGACGGATTTCCTCCGTCATCGAGCTGTTGGAATTGCGCACCGTCTTTGAGGTCGAATCCGCCGGCCTTGCGGCCTCGCGCCGTTCCGCCGTGCAGGTGGAAGCGATTGTCGATGCACATCGGCGTGTGGGAGACTGCCTTGGCGCGGGCTTGCCGACGCGCGACGCGGATTTCGAGTTCCATCTGGCGATTGCACAGGCGACCCAGAACCGGCGTTTCCCAGAATTTCTCCAGCTTATCCGCTCCGGTATCATTCCCCGTGGCGAATTGCAGGGTGCGGCGCCGGGGTCGCGTCCCAAGGACTATAATCTGCATCTCCAGGAGGAGCATGCGAAGATCGTCGATGCCATTATCGAAGGGGACGCCGATGCCGCGCGCCAATATATGGCGGCGCATCTGCGCGGCAGCCTTGAGCGTTACAAGGTGCTTCTGCGTTCCCGTACCATGGCTGAGTGAGGCGGAAATAGCATAAACAACAATGGCTTATGCGCTGGCTCGTCGGTAAAGGGCAAGGGACGCGGCAAGCGTCAGCAGTGCGCCGCCGCAGATGCGGTCGAGCCACAGGGCGCCGGACTTGCGCAACACCCTGACCGCCTGCGCGCCGAGCAGCGCGTATCCGAACATCACGATAAAATCGATGCCGGCGAAGACCAGCGCAAGAACGGCATATTGCTGGATTTGCGGCGCGGCGGGATCGATGAATTGCGGCAGGAAGGCCGAAAAGAACAGATATCCCTTGGGGTTGGTCACGGCGACGAGAAAGCTTTTCAGAAAGATCGAGCGCGCCGATGCTGCGCCGTTTTCCTCCGTGGAGCCAAGAGCGCCAAGCATTCCTCTTGAACGCAAAAGCATGATGCCGAGGAAAACCAGATAACAAACACCCACCCATTTGACGACGCCGAACCAGAATTCCGAGGCGGCCAGGAGGGCTCCCAATCCCAGCGCAACCGCGCCAATCAGAACGACATCCGAAAGGACGGCGCCAGCCATGCCGATCATAGCGCGACGCACGCCGAATTTCGAGCCATTGGCGAGTGCCAGCAAGACGGTAGGGCCGGGCGTTGCAATGCCGATAAAGGCGACCACGGCAAAGGCCAGAAGCGTCACGTCGATCATATTTTCCTCCCCCGAGGTGGCAGACATTGTCGGCGATATCGCCGCAAGCTTCCATGTCCGCCTCTTGTGAAGCAGGAGAATACAGGCTTTTGCATTGGCGGCAATGCGGGCGATTTTTCTGAAAGAAGAGTGCCGGAACCGCCGCCCGAAACAACGCCGCGCACGCATTTCGCTGCCCTTGGCATATCGATTTCGGCGGCGCATGCTTGACAGCTTTCGACACCTGTGACAACTTGTGAATAGTTGTCAGACAGGATTGCGCTTTTATCCTTGCGCCGGTCGGTTTCTGGCAAGGGAGGAATCATGTCAAAAAGACGCCTTTCGCTTTATGGCCTCTCCGGCCAGATCGGAAGTATTGCGGTTACGCTGCTTGGATTGCTGTTGCTGACCTTTTTTATCGGCCGCCTGATGCCCGCCGATCCCGTGCGGGCGATCGTCGGCGAAGATGCGACGCGCGAAACCTATGAACAGGTCTATCATGCGCTCGGCTTCGACCGGCCGCTGTGGCAGCAGTTCATCTATTATCTCGGTGATGTCTTCACCGGCGATTTCGGAACTTCGATCCGAACCGGCCGCCCGGTGATCGAAGATATCATCCGGGTCATGCCAGCAACCATGGAACTTGCGACCTTCGCCATCCTGATCGGCGCCGGTCTCGGCATTCCCATGGGCGTTTATGCCGCCGTCAACAAAGACCGCTGGCAGGATCATCTGGTGCGCGTGCTCAGCCTGTTCGGCCATTCCATGCCGATCTTCTGGACAGGCATGATTGCGCTGATCGTTTTTTACGCCCATCTCGGCCTTGTCGGCGGCGGTGGCCGCATGGACCAGTTCTATATCGGTTTGGTGGAGGAGCGGACGGGCTTCCTGCTGATCGACAGTCTGCTTGCGGGCGATATGGAGGTGTTTTGGTCGGCGATCAACCACCTCATCCTTCCCGCCGCCCTGCTCGGTTATTCCTCCTCGGCCTATATCACCCGCATGACGCGCAGCTTCATGCTGGACCAGCTGGGCCAGGAATATGTGACGACAGCGCGTGTCAAAGGCCTGTCGCAGCGGCAGACGGTGTGGCTGCATGCTTTCGGCAATATCCGCGTGCAGCTGGTCACCATCATCGCCCTTGCCTATGGCTCGCTGCTGGAAGGCGCGGTGCTCATTGAGACCGTCTTCGCCTGGCCGGGTTTCGGGCAATATCTGACCAGCAATCTTATCATTGGCGACATGAATGCCGTGATGACCTGCGTGCTTATCGTCGGCGTCATCTTTATCGGGCTCAATCTCCTGTCCGACATTCTCTACCGCTTTTTCGATCCGAGGACCCGCTGATGACGGCCCGTGCAGAAACCTCTTCCCGTCTTCCCGTGCCTTTGAACGCGCTGAAGAATATCATCCTCTTCCTGCTGAAAAGCCCGACATCGGCCTTCGGCCTGGCTGTCCTGCTTCTCCTCGTCATCGCCGCGATTTTCGCGCCCTGGCTTGCGACGCATGACCCCTACGCGCAGGATCTCGCCAACACGCTGCAGGCCCCGGGCAACGGCCATGTTTTCGGCACGGATGAGCTGGGACGCGATATTTACAGTCGTCTTCTCTGGGGCGCGCGCATCACGCTCACCATCATCTCGCTGGTCTCGATCATCGTCGGCCCCGTCGGTCTTCTGGTCGGCACGGCATCCGGTTATCTCGGCGGCAAGTTCGATACGGTAATGATGCGCATCACGGATATCTTCCTGTCCTTCCCCAGCCTCATCCTGTCGCTCGCATTCGTCGCTGCACTCGGCCCGAGCCTCAACAATGCGATCATCGCCATTGCGCTCACCTCCTGGCCGCCGATCGCGCGTCTTGCGCGTGCCGAAGCCATGACTTTCCGCAAGGCGGATTACATTGCTGCCGCAAGGCTTCAGGGGGCGTCACCTCTGCGCATCATCGTCAAATCGATCATGCCCATGTGCCTGCCGTCTGTTCTCATCCGCCTTACGCTGAATATGGCGACCGTCATCCTCACCGCCGCCGGCCTCGGTTTTCTCGGTCTCGGTGCACAGCCGCCGCTGCCGGAATGGGGAGCGATGATCGCGACTGGACGGCGCTACATGCTGGACAGCTGGTGGCTGGTGACCTTTCCCGGTGTCGCTATCCTCTCTGTCAGCCTCGCCTTCAACCTTCTGGGCGATGGGTTGCGGGATGCGCTCGATCCGAAGCAGATGAACCGGAGATAAGACCATGGAAAAACCAATCCTTGACGTCGAAAATCTCCGCATCCGTTACGGCGGCTCGGCCACCGAGGCGGTGCGCGGTATCTCCTTCACGCTCGGCCGGGAACGTCTCGGCATCGTTGGTGAAAGCGGCTCTGGCAAATCCACCGTGGGCCGCGCTCTGCTGCGGCTACTGCCATCGGCGACGATCACCGCCGACAGGCTTGATTTCGAAGGGATTGATCTTCTCGCCCTCAGCGAAAAAGAGATGCTGAAGGTGCGTGGCCGGCGCATGTCGATGATCCTTCAGGATCCGAAATTCTCCCTTAACCCCATTCGCCGGGTCGGTGATCAGGTGACCGAGACCTATCTGCGCCACTTCAAGGCGTCGAAATCGCAAGCTCGTGAAAAGGCGTTGGCTATGCTCGATGCGGTGAAAATCCGCGATGCGGAGCGCGTCTACGAGCAATATCCGCATGAAATTTCCGGCGGCATGGGCCAACGCGTCATGATCGCCATGATGCTGCTTGCCGATCCCGATCTCGTCATTGCCGACGAGCCGACCTCGGCGCTTGACGTGACGGTACGGCTGCAGGTGCTGAATATTCTCGATGGCCTGGTGCGCGATCGCGGCATCGGCCTCATCATGATCAGCCACGACCTCAATCTCGTGCGCAATTTCTGTGACCGGGTTCTCATCATGTATGCCGGCCGCGTGGTGGAAACGCTTGCCGCCCGCGATCTCGATCAGGCGCAACATCCCTATACGCGCGGCCTGCTCGCGGCGCAGCCGCGCATTGGAGGCTCGCGCTCACCGCTTGCGGTGCTGGATCGCCGTCCCGAATGGCTGGAGGAGAAAGTATAATGGCCGTTTCCGTTGAAACCCGCGATCTCTCCATCACCTTCGGCAGCGGCCATACGGCACTAAAAGTGCTTCCTTCGGTATCCTTCCGCGTCGAACCGGGCGAATGTTTCGGGCTGGTCGGTGAAAGCGGATCGGGCAAATCCACCGTGCTTCGTTGCGTCTCCATGCTCAACGATTTCTGGACGGGCGACATCCTCATCGACGGCAGGTCGGTGCGCGACATACCGCTGATCGAGCGGTGCCGCATGCTGCAGATGGTGTTTCAGGATCCCTATGGTTCGCTGCATCCCCGCCAGTCGGTGCGCACCGTGCTTTCGGAATCGCTTGCGATCCATAAGCTCGGTGACCGCGAAGAGCGTATGCGCAAGGTCATCACGGATGTCGGCCTGCCGGTCTCCTTCCTGGACCGCTTCCCGCATCAGCTTTCCGGTGGCCAGCGGCAGCGCGTGGCGATTGCGCGCGCACTGATACTCGAACCCTCGCTGCTCCTGCTTGATGAGCCGACCTCCGCGCTCGATGTCTCGGTGCAGGCGGAAATCCTCAACCTGTTGCAGCGCCTGCGTGAAGAGCGCGGCTTCACCTATATCATGGTGACCCATGATCTCGCCGTGGTCGACCACATGTGCGACCGGTTCGCGGTGATGCTGCGTGGCGAAATCACCGAAATCCTGCCGCGCGAGGCCATCGCCGGCAATGGTGCGACGCATCCCTATGCGCGCGAATTGATCGGCGCTTCGCTGGAATATGAAGGCGCATGACGGCTCCAAAACGTGATCGTCCTCCTCCGGGGCGTCACGGATAATAAAATCCTCCTTCCTTGCCCGGCCTCCCTGCCGGGCATTTTTTTTGACTGGTTACGGCGGAGTGCGGAGGATGCGCTTTGGCCAAGCATTTCGGCCTTGCGGGGCTTTGTCGCCAACAAAAAAGGCGCGGGGGTTAGCCGCGCCTTATCTTATTCGCAGACAGGATGGCGGGTTACCGCTCCTTGCTCACTTCTTCGAACCGCGACAGCCAGGGGCTGACGATCATGCCCTTGACGTCGCTGCGGAAGGCGGCGGTGTCGACAACTTCGGAGAAGGGCTGAATGGACATGACGATCTCGTCCATATAGCCCTGCAGGTCCTCATAGAGCTTCGTCTGTTTGGCAACGTCACGCTCGACAAGGGCTTCCTCGATCATCTTGTTCAGCTTTTCATCGAAGAAGCTGGTGCGCCAGCTCTGGTAATTGGTGAGCTTGGCGTCGTCGGCATTGTTGGGATTATAGGCTATAGAGCGCAGGTTGTTGTCGGGATGCGGCTGCTGGCCGCCGCCGCCGCGGCCGAGCAACAGTTCGAAGTTGCGCTCGCGCATCGCGCCGTAAATCTGGTCGCCGGAACCGCTGATCAGTTCGGCCTGAATGCCAGCCTGGGCGAGCGTATTCTGGATCGCCGTTGCCGCCTTCATGAACGGGTCTTCAGAAAGCACACGCAGCGTCGTCTTGAAGCCGTTCGGATAACCCGCCTCCGTCAGAAGCGCCTTGGCTTTTTCGATGTCGAGCTTGTAGCCCTGATCCGGCAGCGCGCCCATGACCCCGGTGCTGAGGGAGCGCTGATGCAGCTTGCCGTAATAGGGCATGACCGCCTTGTCGAGACCGTCATAATCGATCAGGTAACGCAGCGCCTCGCGCACCTTCTTGTTGGCGAATTTCTCATTCTTCATCGAAACGCTGAGGTAATAAAATCCGGAACCGGGTGTAGATTCGATGGTCACGGCCTTGTCGGCCTCAAGCGATTTCAGGTCCGGGGCCTGCAGGGAATAGGCAACGTCGATATCGCCCTTTTCCAGCATCAGACGCTGCGATTGCGATTCCGGCAGATGGCGCATCAGGATGCGTTTCATCTTGGCCTTTTCGCCCCAATAATCATCGTTGCGGGTAAGGATGATATATTCGTTGGACTTCCACTGCGTCAGCTTGAAGGGGCCGGAGCCAGCGGAATTCAGCGTCAGCCATGCGCCGCCCAGATCGCCGTCCTTCTCGTTCTCAAGCGCGGTCTTGCTGTCGATTATGGAGCCGGGACCGTTCTGCGCGAGGATCATCAGCAGCAGGTTCGGGTCATCTGGTTTGGGGATATTCAGCACGAAGGTCTGGTCGTTTTCGGCAACGAACAGCTTGTCGGCCTCTTCCAGCTTGAAACCACGGGTTTTCAGGAAGGACGACTGCGCGAGGTTGCGGGCGAGCAGCCGCTTCAGGCTCCAGGCCACGTCCTTTGCCGTCACCACATTGCCGGAGGCGAATCTTGCATCGGCGCGCAGATAGAAACGGATCGATTTCCGGTCTTCGGCAATTTCCCAGCGTTCGGCAAGGCGTGGCTGAACGCTGCGATCTTCAGGGGAAAGCACGACCAGCGTGTCATAGACGTTGTTCAGAACCTGCACGGTCTCGCGGCCGGTGATGGCGGCGGGGTCGAGGGTCAGGATGTTGCTCATGGTCGTGGCGACGATGAGCTGGTCCTTCGGCGTTTCGGCAAAGCTGCTGAGCGGCATGGCGCCGATCAGCAGGGCGCCAAGCGCTGCGGTTGCAAGAAAATGTTTCATCTTTCCTCCCAATATGGCCGGTTCATACGGCCTTTCCACGTTTTGATCCACGCGCCCGGTTCCTCCGCAGGCGGCGCATGATCAGCCAAGAATGTCTCTGACCGGCGCGGCAAGCGCCCGGCCGATCGCCGCCGTTGCCGACGCATCCAGATGCACGCCATCCACCGGCGAGGCACTGGCGACCGATCCGGCATCGAAGAAGTGATGCCCCAGTTCGGCAGCGAGTTTGCGGTAAAGCGGCGCAAGCCGCATGGACTGTTCGATATCGCGGCCGCCCGCCGGTTCGCCGCCGGGGCCGGCGACGCAGGGCGGCGGCGCGACGATCAGCAGTTTCGGCACGGCCTCGCGCGGTTTGTAGATGAAGGTCTCGACAATCTGCGCCAGCCTGCGCATGCCGGAGACGGCGGCTTCGGCGCGCCCGCCATGCACCGGCTTGATATCGTTGGTGCCGAGCATGATGATGACGAGATCGAGCGGCATATGGCAGGAGAGCGCGACTTCGAGCGCCCGCGCGCCGTTGCGGCAGGCGGGGCCGGCATGGTCGTCGTAACAGGTGGTGCGCCCGCCGAGACCTTCGGGGTGAACCTTCGCCTTTCCGGCAAGCTCAGCCTCGAGCACATCCGGCCAGCGGTGCTCGACAGGGTGCCTCAGACCCGTGGCCGGGTCGGCTCCCCAGGTGAGGCTGTCTCCAAAGGCGAGCACCGTTTTCATGACCCGTTATCTCACCCGGTTGTTGTCGATGAAGGTAAAATCGATGTCCTCGCCAAGGCCCGGCCGATCAGGGACATGCACGAAGCCGTCGCGATCCATCGGGTCCGACAGCGACTTCAGATAGTCGTGGCCGTCATCATATTCGAGGAACGGATGTAAGAGGCCGCGCTCATACCAGCGGCAATTCTTTGTCGCGGCGACGACATGCAGGTTCATCGCCGTATTGCCGTGCACCTCGCATTCCATGCCGAAGGCTTCGGCCAGATGCATGGTCTTCAGCGCCGGCGTGATGCCGCCGACATCATTAACGCCGGTGCGCAGAATATCGCAGGCGCCGGCCTTGATCCATTCGGCGCGGTGCCAATGTTTGCCGGCTGCACTTTCCGGGCCGACGACGGGGATATCCAGATTGTCGGAGAGCCATTTGTAGGAGGAGAGCGACTGTTCATCCATCGGCTCCTCGATCCAGTCGAAGCCGAGCTTTTCAAGGCCACGGCCCAGCGCCAGGGCATCGGTGCGGGAATACCAGTGGAAGGCGTCGATCATCAGACGAATATCGGGACCAACTGCTTCGCGCACAGCCGCGCAGGCCTTGAGGTCCATCTTCACATCCGGCGCCCAGCTGACGGGCGGCATCCAGGTGTGCAGCTTGATGCCCTTGTAACCACGCTTTACCAGCGTTTCGGCAAAGCGGCCGTAGTCTTCAGGTGTCGCAAGCCCACCTTCCAGCTCGTCACCACACATGATGGAGCCATAGGCTAGCACCTTGTCGCGGTAACCGCCGATCAACTTGTATACAGGTTGTCCGAGCGAACGGCCGGCAAGATCCCACAGCGCGCAATCCACCACCGCCAATGTGCGGTCCGTCAGCTGTGCGGCCGAACCGCGCTGCCAGTGGGCAAGATCCTGCCACAGGCGTTCGCGGTCACGGTGGTCCTCGCCGATCAGAACCTTCTTGACGAATTTTTCGATGACATGCGGGCGAACGATCTCCGGCGCGGTGAAGGAGTGACCTTCCTGCCCATCTTCCGTCCGGACGGTCAGCATGGCCTGTTCCACCTGATGCGCCGGCCCCGGATGTGCATGACCTGCGCTGTCCGAGTGCCGACGGGTCGTCGTGCGGAAAACACGGACCTCGACGTCGGTAATGATCATAATTCCTCCCTCATGCAGATGTCTCGGCGTTTTGATTGCCGCTATGTCATACATGTATGCGTTATTTGTCAACATGTACGATAATCTGTATTACATGTTTGGATGAGAAATCAAGTTTATTTGCGCGGAACGCGACAGAGACGTCTCTGGTGGGATAGTGCGTTCTTGATCGGGCGAGGGGCAGTGTCACCTCAAAAGCGGAAGGCAAGAGCAACGCCTGTCATCGCAGGGTAATCCATAATTTTAGTGGATTATTGAATCGCGCAATGATCTTTCAACAATCGCCGTGACTATAAAAGACCATGCCGTGCCAGCCGTGCCGGCCATCGTGCATTCTGAAGACGTTTGCGCGGCACGGGAGGACAGCCGCACCTGCGCTGCCTGAGCCCCATCTTCCATCAACACCTGGTCCCGGATACACACCATGCCCCTTTCCCATATTTCCCATTTCGCCTTTCTGGTTCCCGGCAATTATCACGATGATGACCCGGAACGGGGACTGGAGGAGACCCTGCAGCTTTTCGAAGCCGGGGAGGGGCTGGGTTATCACAGCGCCTGGGTTCGCCAGCGCCATCTGGAACGCGGCGTTTCCTCGGCTGCCACTTTTCTTGCCGCAGCGTCGCAACGCACTAAGCGGATCGGCCTTGGCACTGCCGTCATTCAGCTGGGTTATGAAAATCCATTCAGGCTGGCCGAGGACCTCGCCACGGTTGATGTCCTGTCACACGGGCGGTTGAATGTCGGCGTTTCGGTGGGTGCGCCGCCCTTCGCTCACCTGATCTCTGACTATGTCGATACTGCTTCCGATGCGGATTACAGCCACGCCCGTGCCGAAAAGCTGGCAAGGGCCTTGAGATCGGAACCATTGTCTGGCGATACGGAGGCGGGCAATGCGGCAGGCGCGCAGGTGCCACGCCTTCGGCCCTTTGCCAGGGGTTTGACCGACAGGCTGTGGTATGGCGGCGGATCGCAGAATTCCGCCCGCTGGGCGGGTAAGGCAGGGTTCAATCTTCTGACCGGCAATATCGTCAGTGGTGAAAATACCGATGATTTTCTGACGGCGCAGGCGGCTCTTGTTGCGCGCTTCCGGCAGGAATGGGCGCATGAGCGCCAGCCGCGTATTGCGCTTGGCCGCGTGATCCTTCCGACCGATAGCGCAAGCCCCGCAACACGCCGCCGTTATGCGGAATTCGTTGCTGAGCGCGACAAGCGCACGCATGCGCCACATGGCGCGCGCCGCACGCTTTTCCTGCCTGACATCGTCGGTACGACGGATGAAATTCTGGAGACGCTGTGGCGTGATCCCGTGCTGCCGCATGTCTCGGAATTCCGTCTGGAATTGCCCTATGAGTTCCAGCCGGATGATTATCGTCAGATCGTGACGGATTTCGCTTCCGTTTTACCGGAGCTTTCGGGTGGAAGGCCGGTTTTGAAAGTGGCGACGGGTCAATAATATGTCCCTGACATCATCCACTCCCGCGCGCAGCGGGAATGGCGCGAGATGGACCTGTGGCGCTTTAATTGCGCCACATCTTTCGTTCAATCGGGATAAGGCAGACCATAACGATCGCGGACCGTTGCGCCTTCATATTGACGCGGGTAAACGCCGCGATCCTGCAGCACCGGCACGACCTTCTCGACAAATTCCTCGATATCGTCGGGCGCTCGCGGTGGCTGCAGGGTGTAGCCATCCACCGTGCCATCCTGCCAGAGATCGATGATACCATCAGCCACCTCTTCCGGCGTGCCAAGCAGCAGCCGGTGGTGCCCCTCCGAACGGCGCACGGCCTCGCGGGCGGTGAGCTTTTCATGGGTCAGCAGCTCGGAAAGGCCGAGCCCCATGCCAACAGCCCATTGCCGGTTCTGGTCGGGGACGAAGCGCTTGCCTTCGAGTTTCGCGTCGGGGTCAAAATCGCGCGGATCGATGCCGTTCTCTTTGGCGAAACGCGCCAAGAGGCCGTCTTCCGAACCGGTTCCACTGTAGAGTTCATGCTTGCGCAGCGCTTCTTCGCGGGTCTCGCCGAGAATGACGACGAGGCCGGGAACAATGCGGATGCCGGAGGGATCGCGGCCGAAAGAGACGGCGCGGTCACGCACTTTTTTGCCGAAGGCCTGGCCGGCGGGACGGGAGAGAATGTTGCAATAGATGATCTCGCCATGGCGTGCGGCCAGATCAATGCCGCCTTCGGACGCGCCGGCCTGCGCAATGACGGGATGTCCCTGCGGCCCGCGCGGAACGTTGAGCGGGCCTTTCACCTGGAAATATTGCCCTTCGTGATCGATTGTCTCGGCCGTCGCCGCATCCCAGAAGCGGTCTTCCGGCACATCGCCTTCCCGGCGCGGATCCCAGCTCGACCAGAGCTTTTTCGCCACATCGAGAAATTCGGTGGCCTTGGCGTAACGTTCGTTGCGCGGCGGCAGCGGGTCGTTGCCAAAATTGGCCGCCACATTGGGGTTGAAGGAGGAGACGATGTTGACGATCAGCCGGCCGCCGGTGACGACATCAATGGACTGCGTCCGTCGCGCAAAATTATAGGGCGAATTATAGGTGGAGGACACCGTCGCAACAAAGCCGATATCCGGCACCTGTGCTGCAAGCGATGTCGAGAGGATCAGTGGATCGATGGTGTGAAACGGGCGGCTGGCCGGATCGGTGAGCAGTGCCGGGTGATCGGACAGGAAAACAGCGTCGAACCGGCCCTTGTGGGCCAGTTCCGTCAGCCGCCGGTAATAGCCGATATCATTGATATCGTGCCGGTCTCCGCTCCTGTATTTCCAGGCATTGGGAAGATATCCCGTCGTGTTGATGCCGACATTCAGATTGAGCCGGCGTTTGGTCTTGCTCATGCTTCTACTTTTCTTTCGGTCCGCGTGGGCTGTCCGGCCTGCGGCCGGTGCGATTATCCGAAAACCTAACAGCCGGGGTTGGGGTCGCGAGTTAAAAATCCTTGCTGTTCGGAGAAGAAAAACTTTCAGCCGACGTGCAGCTGAATGGAGGATGCGATCAAACAAGTGGGCGACGATCCGACCAGAAATCCCGAAATTCTCGAAAGGATATTCCGTCGTCGCGCTCAGGCGAGGTCATGACGGAAACGAATTTCTCCAATGGCGCCTTAAATAGTACACTTTATCTATAGAAAATACCCCATGGCGTGTAGCGTGCCGTCCAGATCGCAATTTCGAGGACGAACACTATGGCCGATGCCGCCCTTCGCCAGGTAACCCAACCCGTAACCCTGTGGTACACACGTTGCCCGGCGCCCACGCCGCTTTCCATCGCGGTGCAACTTGGCTGGATAGAGGAGCGTTTCGCCGGCCATGGTATTTCCGTTTCCTCCATTCGGGATTCCGCCGATCCGGCCGTCAGGCAAAGCCATTTCGATCACCGGCTGGACTGGTCTTTCCGCCAGGGCGGCAATATTCCCCCCATCTGGGCGAAATCCGGTGGCCGGCAGACGCGGCTGGTGGGGCTGACGAGGACAGATGAGTTTCAGGCGGTCATCGCGCTGCCCGCAAGTGGCATAAGCAAGGGCCGCGATCTCAAGGGGCGGCGCATCGGCCTGCCGAAGCGGCCGAATGAAACCATCGACTTCCAGCGCGCCACATCACTCAAGGGCATCGTGTCGGCGCTCACCGTCTCGGACCTCTCCGTTGCGGATGTCGAGCTTGTCGATCTGACCGCAAGAGAGCCGGTGCTGCTTGGCCCGGACGATGAGCGGTTCCACGGTCTGCGCCGGCGGCTTCCCTATGGCGAGGAAATTGCAGCATTGCACCGGGGCCAGATCGATGCGTTTTTCGTCAAGGGTGCGGAAGGCGTGACCGTCGCCAATCTTATCGGTGCGCAGGTCGTCGTGTCGACGGGGTTTCATCCCGATCCGAAAATCCGCATTAATAATGGCACGCCGCGTCCCTTGACGGTGGACGCCACCTTTGCCGATGAACGGCCCGATCTGGTGGCGGAACTCGTGGCGACGGTCCAGCGGGTTGCCCAATGGGCTGAGGATAATCCGGCGGAAGCGGTGCGTTTCATCGCGCGTGAAATCGGCGTCAGCGAGGAGGCGGTTCTGGCCGCCAATGGCGCGGATGTGCATCGCAATCTGCGGCTCGACCTCGATGCGGACGAGCTGGAGGCGCTCAGCCATTTCAAGGATTTCCTGCTGCAATGGAAATTCATCCCCGACGATTTCGACGTGCGGGACTGGGCCGACCCTCGCGCTATTGCTGCACAAAACAACACCGAAAAGTGAGGGCGCCATGACAGCCGCTATTCTCGTAACGGGCGCAACCGGCAAGCTCGGCCAGCGTGTCGTCAATCGTCTTTTGCAGAAACAGGCAAAGGTTCGGGTACTGACCCGCAGGCGCGAGGATGCGCTGAAACTCTGGGGCGACAGCGTCGATATTGCTGAGGGAAATTTCTCCGACCCGGCGAGCCTGAAAGGGGCCTCACGCGATGTAGACAGGGTCTTCCTGCTTTCCCCCATCGGCAAAACGCTGGCAGCGGATCAGAATGCGGTGGTTGACGCGGCTCTCTCCGCCGGCGTGTCGCAGATCGTGAAACTATCCGGCTCCGACTGGACCCTTAAAAATGCGGCACGCTCGATCTCGGGTACCGCCCATGCGGCGGTCGAAAAGCATCTGGCGGAAACCGGCATAGCCCATACGGTGCTGCGGCCGAATGCCTGGATGCAGGTGGCGCTGGAACCCGTTGTCGCCGCTTTGCGCAACGGCGAGGATGTGCCTGCCCGTTTCGGGAATGCGGCCGTCTCTTTCATCGATGCCGATGATATCGCCGATGTCGCGGTAGAGGCGCTGTCTGCCAGCGCGCCGCCTGCCGGCACTCTGGTGCTGACCGGCCACGAAGCCCTGGCGGCTCTGGGAATCGCCCGCATCGCGGCCCGCATCCTGCATCGGCCGGTCGGAGTTTCGCATCAGTCTGCCTCGACCTTTCCGGCGCATATCGGTGGGTTCGAACAGAAGGCCATCGCCGAATTCGGGCAGCTGATTGGCGAAGGTCTCGCGGCATCCACCACAGATATTGTCGAACAGATTATCGGCCACCCACCCCGCAGCGTGGAGAATTATCTGCGTGCCCGGCTCGCCGTCGCCCAGCAGGGCGATCATTCCGAAGGAGAAAAGACATGGCGCTGACCGTTGCTTTGCCTGATGGGCTTGAGCTGAGAGGCCCCGCCGATTTCGCGGAAAGCCCGCTCAGCCGGGCAGCAAGACAGCCGCTGATGCTGGGCCTTTTCCTCAATCTGCAGGACATCAACTTCTCCAGCCTGCCGACCAGCAATAGCTGGACCTTCGACTACAATGCGGAACTGGTGAAGCGTGCGGAGGAGTTGGGTTTTGAAATCGCCTTCAGCCGCACGCAATGGCTGCCCAAGGGCGGGTATGACGGGGAATCCTCGCTCGACAGTTTCATCGCGCTGGGCGCCATGGCGGCGGTCACGAAGAGCATTCTGCTGATCTCCACCATCCATGTGCTCTACGGTCCCCTGCATCCGCTTCATCTCGCCAAATATGGTGCGACGCTGGATCATATCGCCAAAGGGCGTTGGGGCATCAACATTGTCACCGGCCACCGCGCCATCGAGCACGAAATGTTCGGCTGGCAGCGGATCGATCATGACAAGCGTTACGACATGGCGGGGGAATTGTTCGATGTGCTTCACCGCCTGTGGGGCGAGACCGAGAATTTTTCCTATGAGGGCAAGCTAAACCCGTGGGCGATCAACAATGGCTGGATCACGCCGAAGCCCGCCTTCGGCCGCCCGCCGCTGGTGACGGCGACCGGTTCACCCGCCGGTATCGATTTTGCCGCCCGCCATTCCGATCTGGTTTTCGTCACCTCGCCCGGCGGCGCGCATATCGACAGCGCGCTCGAAACGCTTCCCGATCATATCACCACCATCAAGAACCGCGCCAAGGCCTATGGCCGGCAGGTGAAGACGCTCATCAACCCGATCATCGTCAGCCGCGATACGGAGAAGGAAGCGATCGCTTATGCCGATGCCATCGAGGCCGGAAAGCCGCAGCCCGGCACGCGCGCTTTCGCCACCAATAATTACGACAGCGACGCCCATGCCTGGCGTGGCCGCGGTGATGCGCGCCACAAGCAGGGACGCAATCTCGGCGGCAATATCGAAATCATCGGCTCGCCGGAACAGGTGGTCGAGCAACTTGTCGGCCTGAAGAAGGCCGGAATCGATGGCGTGCAGCTGAATTTCTACGATTTCCGCGAAGATCTAGAATATTTCGCGCAGCGCATTCTGCCCTTGATGAAGGAGGCGGGCCTGAGGCTCTGACGTCTCTCATCGCCCCACCTTTCCAGTTCCAAAGCCCGCACTTCGCAATCGCCGAGATTGCGAGAACGATATTTTTTGCCCTGAGGAGATACCGTGAATATTGCCGTCGACCCCGTCAAAACACCCGCCCCGAAAGTCATAGACCGGATCGGGACCTATGTTCCCGAACTCGTCTCCATTCGCCACGATCTGCACCAGCATCCGGAAATCGGTTTCGAAGAGGTGCGCACCTCCGGCATCGTCGCGGAAAAGCTCACCTCCTGGGGCATCGAGGTGCATCGCGGTTATGGCAAGACCGGCGTGGTCGGCGTGTTGCGCGGCCGGCATGCGGGCAATCGCTCCATCGGGTTGCGAGCCGATATGGATGCACTGCCGATGCCCGAAGAAACCGGATTGCCCTATACATCCGTCTATCCCGGCAAGTTTCATGGCTGCGGGCATGATGTGCACACCACAATTTTACTCGGCACCGCACGTTATCTCGCGGAAACCCGTGATTTTGCCGGCACGGTGGTCTTCATTTTTCAGCCAGCCGAGGAAGGTCTGGGCGGCGCACGCGCCATGATCGCCGACGGGCTCTTCAAGGATTTCCCGGTCGATGAAATTTATGGGCTGCACAATTCCACCCATGCCGCGCCCAATTATCTGAAGGTTTCACCCGGCACCATTCTGGCAGGCGCGGATTTCTTCGATATTCGCCTGAAGGGCAGGGGTGCCCATGCCGCGCACCCGGATGTCTCGCGGGATCCGGTGCCGGCGACGGGTGAACTCATCCAGGCCTTGCAGACCATCGTCAGCCGCAACGTCTCACCGACCGACCCCGCCGTGCTGTCGATCACCCGCATCGAGGCGGGATCGGCCTATAATGTCATTCCCGAGACGGCCTCGATTGCAGGCACTGTGCGGGCCTTCTCCGACAGCGTGCGTGAAACGATCCGCGGCCGAATCCGTACGATCTCGGATCACATTGCCGCCGCCCATGGTCTCACCGCCGAGGTGGATATTCGCGATATATTCTCGGTTCTGACCAATGATGACGCGTCGGTGGAGATCGTGGCCAGCGTGGCGCGCGAGGTCCTGGGAGATGAGCGCGTTTCCACCGAGCCCGGCCGCTTCATGGGCAGCGAGGATTTCGCCGATCTCCTGAAACATGCACCCGGTGCGTTTTTCACCCTCGGTCATTCCGGCACCGTGCCGGCTCATAATCCCGGTTTCATTGTCGACGACGCCATTCTGCCGGTCGGCGCCACCTTGTTTGCCCGGCTGGTGGAAACCCGGCTGAGACCTGCCTGAAAATTTAATAACAAGCCTGCAAGAGGAAACATCCATGGATATTACAAGACGTAAGACATTGCTTCTGAGTGCTGCCCTTGCCGGGGCCATGCTGTTGCCGTCAATGCCTGCTCTGGCGACGGAGACGCCGAAAAAGGGTGGGATCGTCACTCTTGCAGGTCTTGGCGAGCCAACGACGCTGGTACCGCTTTCCGATTCCAACACCCGCACCCGTGCTATTTCCACGAAAATCCTCGAAGGGCTGGTCCGGTTCGACAGCGAGTTCAAGCCGCATCCCGTGCTTGCCGAAAGCTGGGAAACGTCCGCCGACGGGCTGCGCTACACCTTCAAGCTGCGCAAGGGTGTCAAATGGCATGACGGCAAGGATTTTACCGCGCAGGATGTGAAATTTTCGCTGCTGGCCTTCAAGAAGGTCGGGCCGCGCGGGCGTATTACCTTCGCCAATCTTGCCGATATCGAAACGCCCAATCCGCTGACTGCCGTCGTGGTGCTTTCCAAACCCGCGCCCTATCTTCTGCGGGCGCTGACCGGCGGCGAAACGCCCATTCTGCCGGCCCATGCCTATGCCTCTGAGAATTACAATGAGAGCCCGAACGGCAACGCGCCTGTCGGCACAGGCCCCTTCGTGTTTGAGGAATGGAAGCGCGGCAGCTACGTGAAGCTGAAGAAGAACCCGGATTATTGGCAGGCCGATCTGCCCTATCTCGACGGTTTCGTCGCGCGCTTTGTTGCGGACGCGGCTTCCACCACTATTTCTGTGGAAACGGGGGAGGCTGATTACACTGCCGATGTCTCCTACAGCGATCTGGAGCGCCTGCGGCAGAATCCGAAACTGGCGGTGGAGGTCTATACCGACGCCTATCTCAACAATGCCGCGATATTCGAGTTCAATCTGGAGAACGCGATCCTTGCGAAGAAGGAGGTTCGCCACGCGCTGGCCCATGCCATTGACCGCAATTTCATCAATGACGCGATCTTCTTCGGGACGGCCAAACCAGCCGGTTCAAACATTCCGGCGGTCTTCTCCACCTATAATGACGAGAAGCCCTTCACCTATCCCTTTGATCTGGCCAAGGCGAACGAATTGTTGGACAAGGCGGGGTATCCTAAGGGCGCGGATGGCACTCGCTTTTCGCTGCGGCTCGCCTTTCTGCCGTCCGACGTCTTCCGCAAAACCTCCGAATATCTCCGCTCATCCTTCGGCAAACTGGGCGTGAAGGTGGATATCGTCGAAGGCGATCTCGCCACCTTCATCAAGCGCGTCTATACGGAGCGCGGTTTTGACCTGACGGTGAATGGTATCAGCCGGTTGTTCGATCCGACGGCGGGCGTGCAGCGCCTCTATTGGTCCGACGGCATCAAGAACCCCGCGCCTTATGTCAACGCTGCCCACTACAACAATCCGACGGTCGACGACCTTTTCCGGGCCGCCGCTATCGAGGTGGATGAAACGAAACGAGCCGGGCAGTTCCATGAGATCCAGAAAGTTGTCGGCGATGACCTGCCGAATTTCTCGATCGTTGCTTTGCCGACCGTCATTCTTCGCAACACCAGCCTGAAGTCCCTCGTCACGACCATCGACATTGCCTATGGCGATTTGTCGACGGCCTGGAAAAGCGAGTGAATATTGGCGCATCGGATGCATCCGCACACCTCCACCCCGATCGAGAGGTCCGCGAGAACCAAATGAACCGGCAGTTTTGCCGGTTTTTTTATCGCGGAAACGGCTCCCAGCTGCGTTTGCACCTTCGCGCGCCAAGTTCGTTTTCGAGAAAAACATTGCTTGTGAAACAAGTCGTTCAGAACAGCGGTGCCGATTGACCGAATTCTAAAAAAATCAATTTCATCAATAATTTAGCGCGAAGGAAATCTTTGTTTCAAAGCAAGAATTGCTTTCTGGACCCGCGCTTTGGCCGTCTGCACTGTGAGCTGGAAATCTCACCCTCACATGATGGATGCCATGGCCAAGGACACGCTTTTTTTGATCTCCCCCGGTTTCGAAGACCCAAAGCACCCCGGTGTCCGCTTCGTCTGCCCGCATTGTAACCAGATCGAAGGACTGCTGGCCGCCTTTCCGGACCTTGCCGCCGGGATCGATATCCACCGTGTCGGTTTTCAGCGCCCGCGAGAAGCGGTCATTGCCGTCGCGGGCGAGGAAAACCAGTCGCTGCCGCTGTTTGTTTTTGCCGGCGATGCGCCCGCCGATGCGGCAAGCCACGGCGACACGCACTTCATTCAGGACACGAAACGAATTTTGCAAATCCTCGCCGAACGCCACGGGTTCCCGCAGCTCCATTGAGCTGCCGCACCTGCGCATCGGATTTTTTCGGAGACAGACATGACTTTTTCCAGACGCCAGTTTCACAAAATTGCACTTGCCGCCGGGGCTTTCGTGGCGCTTCCCGGCGGTTCTTTCGCTGCTGCCGAAGAGCCCGTTTCGGGCGGCACGCTCAAGATCGTCTATTTTCCGGAGCCGACGCAGCTCGTGGCGATCAATACCAGCGCGGGTGGCCCGCAGTTTATCGGCTCGAAGATCTATGACGGGCTTTTGACATACGATTACGAGCTTTCGCCAAAGCCGAGCCTCGCCAAAGAATGGAGCGTTTCCGCCGACGGGCTGGAATATGTCTTCCATCTGCAGCCGAATGCGAAATTCCATGACGGCAAACCGGTGACATCGGCGGATGTGGAGTTTTCCATCCTGCGTCTGAAAGAGGCCCATCCGCGCGGCCGGGCGACTTTCGCGAATGTCGAAAGCATCGATACGTCCAATCCGCTGGTCGCGAAGGTGAAGCTTTCCAAGCCGGCGCCGGGATTGATCACCGCGCTCGCCTCATCGGAATCGCCTGTTGTGCCAAAGCACATCTTCGAGACCTTCAAGCCGACCGATAATCCGAAGCCCGCCCAGATCATCGGTAGCGGTCCCTTCGTTTTGAAGGAGTGGGTGCCGGGCAGCCATATCCTGCTGGAAAAAAATGCGAATTATTGGGACGCGCCGCGCCCCTATCTCGACCGCGTCATCATCCGCCTTATCAACGATGCCGGCGCACGCGCCGCAGCGCTGGAAACCGGGGAGGGCGACATTGGCCCCAACCCGGTAGCGCTTGCGGATCTGGAGCGGCTGAAATCCATCCCGACGCTGAAGGTGGATGACCGCATTTATGCCTATGCCGGCCAGCAGAACCAGCTCGTCATCAACCTTGAGAACGACTATCTCAAGGAGTTGAAGGTGAGGCAGGCCATCGCCCACGCGATCGACGTTCCGGCGTTGATCGATACCGTACTTTATGGGTACGCCGTGCCATCACCCACGCCGATCAGCCCCGGCCTTGCGAAGTTCCACAATCCGGATATCGGTTTTGCCAAGTTCGACGTCGCGCTGGCGGAAAAACTGCTGGATGAGGCGGGTTTTCCGCGCAAGGATGGCGGTAAGCGCTTCAAGCTCAGGGTCACCACCAACCCGTTCAATCCACAGACCTATTCGGATTTCATCGCGCAGGCGCTTTCGAAGATCGGCATCGAAGCGGATATCCAGAAGTTCGATTTCGGTACCTATGTGAAGGTCGTCTATACCGACCGCGCCTGGGATCTTTCAGTCGAATCCCTCTCCAACACCTTCGATCCGACAGCCGGAGTGCAGCGCGTCTACTGGAGCAAGAACTTCAAGATCGGTCTGCCGTTCTCGAATGCCAGCCACTACGCCAATCCGGAAGTGGACCGGTTGCTGGAAGCCGCGGCGGTGGAGCCGGATATCGAAAAACGTGCCGCCTTCTTCAAGGAGTTTCAGGCCGTCGTCGCGAAGGACCTTCCCGTCATCAATCTTGTCTCACCAATCCAGCCGGTCGTCGGCAGCGTCCGCATCAAGGATTACGCGACAGGGGCGGAGGGGCTCAGCGGCAATCTCGCCAAAGCCTGGGTGACGAAGGAGGCGTAAGCGCCTCTCCACCTCTCGTCTAAAGCCGCGTCAAAGTTGAAAAGGGTTAATCGCCATGAGCAGAAAATCCGAGAAGCTGGTCCTCAATGCGTTCATCTATCCGGGTGGACATCATGAAGCAGCCTGGCGCCACCCGGAGTCGGAGCCACTGCGCGTCACCGATATAAAGCTCTACCAGGATATCGCCCGCAAGGCCGAGGCGGCAAAGCTCGATGCCATCTTTTTTGCCGATGCGCCGGTGCTGGACGCCAATATCCGCTATGCCGCCCGCCACCGGCTGGAGCCGATAACCATGCTGGCTGCTCTCGCTGCCGTCACCGAAAAGATCGGCTTCATTGCGACGGCCTCCACCACCTATTACGAGCCGTACAATCTCGCACGGCTGCTCGCCTCGGTCGATCATATCAGCGGCGGCCGGGTGGGCTGGAATATCGTGACGACCTCAGCCGATGCGGCGGCTGGCAACTTCAATCTCCAACAGCATCCGCCGCATGCCGACCGTTACCGTCAGGCGACCGAGTTTGTGGAGGTGGTGACGAAGCTCTGGGACAGTTGGGAAGACGATGCCATCGTCGCCGACAGGGAGAGCGGTCTTTTTGCCGATACCGACCGCATTCACCCGGCCAGTCACGATGGCGAATTTTACCGGGTGCGGGGTGCTCTCAACCTGCCGCGCTCGCCGCAAGGACGCCCGGTCTATGTGCAAGCTGGCTCCTCTGAGGACGGGCGTGGCTTTGCCGCCCGTTATGCCGAGGCAATCTTTACCGCGCATCAAACTCTGGAGAGTGCGCGGTCTTTTTATTCCGATATCAAGAGGCGCGTGGCGGCCACGGGGCGCAATCCCGCCCATGTGAAAATCCTGCCGGGCATCAGTCCCTTCATCGCCTCCACCGAAGAGGAGGCGCGAAAGCTCGAGGCGAGTTTCAACGATCTCATCCAGCCGGCATTTTCGCTAGGCCAACTGCAGCGCATCACCGGCATCGATCTCTCATCGGCCGATCTCGATCAGCCCTTGCCAAAGGAGGCTGTGGAAGCGACGCGTGCGCAGGCGGATAGCAGCCGTCATCAGCTGGTCCTCGATGTCATCGACCGGGAGAACCCCACGATCCGGCAATTGTTACACCGGCTTGCCGGCGGGCGTGGCCACAAGGTGATTTCCGGAACGCCCGAGCAGGTGGCGGACTGGATAGAGACCTGGTTCCGTGAAGGCGCCGCCGACGGCTTCAACATCATGCCGCCATGGCTGAATGGCGGGTTCGATATCTTCGTGGATGAGGTGGTGCCGATCCTCAAACAGCGCGGTCTGTTCCGTGAGGATTATGAGGGCGACACGCTGCGTGATCATTACGGCCTGCCCCGGCCGGAAAACATCCATGCGACCAGGGAGTTGCAGAGAGAACGCGCCTGATGTGGGACGGGCGTGTTCAGGCGGCGGCCTCGAGAGAGCGTATATCCTCGCGCAACAAGGCGAGTAGAGATGCGATTTCCGGCAGCCGCCGCCTGTCAGGACTGGTCAGCAGATGGTAACGGCTGGCGGTCGGCTGTGGTGTGCCGAAAGCTGCGATCAGACGACCGGATTTGAGTTCATCGGAAATCAGCGAATGGCGGGCAAGACCTATGCCGTGGCCGGATAAGATCGCCTCTATCAAAGCGGTCTGGCGCGAAAAGCGCGGTCCTGTTGCCGAAAGTCGCAACGGAATGCGGCAGGCGCGAAGCCAGTTTGCCCACTCGAAAGCGGCATCCCCACCATTGCCGCGTAACATCGCAAAAGAGATATCGCGAAGTCGTTCGGGTTCGCCACAAAGCTGGTGACGGGCTGCAAAATCCGGCGTGCAGACGGCACTGACGGTGTCGGCAAAAAGCGGCTCGTGAATGAAACCGGGGATTTGTCCGTGGGTCGCGACGATCGCGCAATCGGCATCGAACTGCGTGAGGTCGATGGCATCGCCCTCGAGGGATTCGATCCAGATATCCACGTCTCCAAGGGCTGGAACGATGCGTCCCAACCTTGGCGCCAGCCACCGGGCCGCAAAACAGCCTTCCGCCAGAACCTTCACCTGCCGCCTGCTGCCGGAGGCCATGAGATCGGAAAGACTGCCGATCATGGTCTCGAAAGCATCCGCAAGGCCGGGATAAAGCGTGCTGCCGGCGTCGGTCAGCACGAGCTCGCCGCGCTGGCGGCTGAAAAGCGGTTGCCCGAGATGGGTTTCCAGAATGCGGACCTGCTGGCCGATTGCGGCAGTCGAGACATGCAGTTCTTCCGCCGCCCGCGAGAAGCTGGCGTGACGCGCGGCCACCACAAATGCGCGCAGGGCGGTCAGCGGCGGCAGCCGGGAAAGCGTCGGCAGGCGAAAAGCTGCCCGCGTGACCGAAGGAGGGATGAATTCCGTTCTCATGGCCGTTTTCCCCTCATGGCTAAAATACCCGACCTTCCCTGAGATGCGTCGTGGTGCCGTTGAGATAATAATCGCCGATCACCCGCGCCTTGTGGGCCAGTGGATTATGGTTGTAGACCGTGCGGATGTTGCGCCAGTGGCGGTCGAAATTCCGCTCGCTTGACGTCGCCGAGCCGCCGCCCAGTTCGTAAAGGTTGGTGGCGACCGTCAGCGAAAGCTGCGAGGCGATGATCTGGGTTCGCGCGGTGGCGAGCGAGCCTTCCAGCAGGGCTGCCTCGATCACCTCTTCATCGCCGGTGGCGAAGGTAGCCGCAGTGCGGTCAAGCGTCCGGGCGGCCTCGCGGATCAGGGTTTTGACGGCGAAAGCGCCGGCGCTGATTTCGCCGAGCATCTTCTGCACGAAGGGGTCCTGATTGGCGGTTTCCGCGCTGCTGTGAAGGGTGGTGCGCGCCTGGCGCAGAACATACTCCACGCCGTCATTCAGCGCGCCTTGAACGGCACCGGCGGCAGAGGCGGCGAGATGCAACTGCCGCATGGCGGAGCTGTGGCGGCCGATCTGGCTGCCGAGCTTGCGGGTTGTCAATTCATGCGGCAGCACCTCGACATTTTCGAGTAACACGCCGCCGCTTGCCGTCATGCGCTGGCCCATGCTGTCCCAGTCGTCGAGGATGGTGATGCCGGTGCGATCGAGCGGAATGAGCACGCCGATTGGCTGCTCGTCGTCACCGATCGCGCTGAAAGTGCCGAAATCGGCAAAGGCGGTGCCGGTCGCATACCATTTTCGGCCGTTCAGCCGGTAGCGGTCGCCATCGGCGCTCAGCCGTGTGGTGATTTCGCCCGGGCGCTTGGTGCCCTGTTCGGTGCTGGCGCCCGCAAAGAGTTTGCCGGCAAGCACCTGTTCGAGATGCCGCCGGTCTTCCAGCTCGATGGGGGCGAGGGCGAGGTTTTCGGTGAAATTAAAATGGCTGCGCAGCGCGTGCGGAATATTGCTGTCGGCTTCGCCGAGGATCATCAGAACCTCAATATAGTCCGCAATCGAGCCGCCCGGTCCGCCCTTGGCTTCGGGAACGCGCAGCGTACCGATCTTTGCTTCCTTGATAAGCGCGAAGATGTCGAAGGGCAGTTCGCGCTGGCGCTCGCGGAGGGCGGCATCCCTGGCCGCGATAACCGCAATGTCCTTTGCCCGGGCCAGAATCTCGTCCCGGCTCGGCACGCCGGAATGATCGGTGGTGGTTGTCTGTGGTTTCGGAGTGGACATTGCGGTTTTCCCGTGAGCAGATGTGAGGGCCTGCGGCACGGTCGCGCCGCAGGCTTTTTGTGAGTAATCAGGCGACGGCGCGCGGCTTGAGGGCCGGGCGGGGTGCGGGCTCGACATTGCGCGGTACGCGGCCTTCGACGGGATGGCTTGGATCGTTGAAGCCGGGCGTGGACGGATGGCCTGTCGTGACAAGGCTGTCGACCAGCGCTTCATCTTCCGCATCGATCTTCACATCGAGGGCGCGGACATAACTGTTCCAGTGCTCTTCGGTGCGCGGGCCGGTGATGGCGGCGGTGACGAACTTGTTGTTCAGCACCCACGCGAGCGCGAAATCCGCCGCCGAAACGCCCTTCGAAGCGGCATGGGCCGCGACCTTCTGGGCGATCTCAACCGATTCCGGACGCCATTCCGTTTCCAGAACACGCTTGTCGCCCCGCCCGACGCGGGTATCGGCACCCGGCTGTTCGCCCGGCTGGTATTTGCCGGTCAGCACACCGCGTGCGAGCGGTGAATAGGACACCACGCCAAGGCCATAATGATTAGCTGCCGGCAGCTGCTCGGCTTCGGCCGTGCGGTTGACGATATTGTAGAGAGGCTGGCTGGCGACAGGCCGGTCAATGCCAAGCTGGTCGGCAAGATGCGAGATTTCGGCAATGCGCCAGCCACGGAAGTTCGACACGCCGAAATAGCGCAGCTTGCCGGCGCGGATGAGATCGGCAATGGCGCGCACCGGCTCTTCCAGCGGCGCGTCGAAGACGGCGCGGTGGAAATAGAGGATGTCGATGTAGTCGGTGTTGAGACGGCGAAGCGAATTCTCGACGGTCTCGATCACCCATTTGCGCGAATGCCCACCGAGATTAGGACCCTTGGTATGGGAGTTGACGAATTTCGTCGCCAGCACCCAGTGATCGCGACTGGCCTTGATGCCGCGGCCGACGACTTCTTCCGACTTGCCGTCATGATAGACGTCGGCGGTGTCGATGAAGTTGATGCCCTGTTCGCGCGCCTTGTCGATGATGCGGTAAGCCACGTCATCCGGCGTCGGGCCTCCGAACATCATGGTGCCGAGGCTCAGCGGCGAAACTTTCAGCGCGCTACGTCCGAGATAGCGATAGTCGACCATTATGGTTGCTCCTTGAAGTTATTGGGCATGGTGGCAAGCCACGGCGTGGTTCTTGCCGAAAAGGGCGTAATCCGGCGCTTTTTCGCGACAGAGATCGGTGGCGAGCGGGCAGCGGGTGTGAAACCGGCAGCCGGCTGGCGGATCATGCGGGCTTGGCAGATCACCGGAAATCGGTGCCGCCTGTTTGCGGCGGGCGGGATCCGGAACGGCGGCGAGCAGCGCGCGGGTGTAAGGGTGCTTCGGCGAGGCCCAGAGCTCTGCGGTCGGCGCGCTTTCCACGATCTTGCCGAGATACATAACCAGCACGCGGTCGGAGAAATAACGTACCACGGAAAGGTCGTGGGAGACGAAGAGATAGGAGAGCGACAGCCGCTTCTTCATCTCCACCAGCAGGTTGAGGATCTGTGCCTGTATCGAAAGGTCGAGCGCCGAGACAGGCTCGTCGCACACCACCAGTTCCGGTTCCAGAACCAGCGCGCGGGCAATGCCGATGCGCTGGCGCTGGCCGCCGGAAAATTCATGCGGATAACGGTCGAGCGCGTCCGGCGGCAGGCCCACCTGCGCGACGATGGCTTCGACGATTTCGCGCTGGCGCGCCCTGTCGCCGATGCCGTGCACCTTGAGCGGCGCGGTGAGGATGGTGCGAACCGTCTGGCGTGGATTGAGCGAAGCGAAGGGATCCTGAAAGATCATCTGGATGCGGCGGCGGATACCGCGCAGCTGCGACGACGTCATCGCCGTGACATCAGCGCCCTTGAAGGTGATCCTGCCGGAAGAGGGTTCGACCAGCCGCATCAGTGACTTGCCGAGCGAGGATTTGCCGCAGCCGGATTCGCCCACCAGCGCCACCGTCTCGCCCGCCTCAATGTCGAGCGAGACATCATCGACGGCGCGCACGGTGCCGCGTCCGCCCGTATAATGGGTGGAGAGACTATGCACTGACAAGAGCGTCATCGGATATCTCCTGTGATGTCGGGAATACGAAGGGACAGGCGGCGTAGCGGCCTTCCGAAATCGGCCTCAGTGGCGGCACGAACTGCCCGCAGAAACCACGGGCGCTCGGACAGCGTGGCCGGAAGGCGCAGCCGCGCTCGCCGGTGGCGGAGACGATGGAGCCCGGAATTTCGATCAGCGGCCCGTCACGATAATGCTGGCCGTCTTCCGCGCGTGGCGAAGCGGCAAGCAGCCCGCGCGTATAGGGATGGTAGGGGTTGGAGAACACCGGTTCCGGCAAACCCTCTTCCACCTTGCGGCCGGCATACATGACCATCACCCGGTCCGCCCATTGCGCCACGATGCCGAGATCGTGGGTGATGAGGATCACCGCCATATTGAGATCGCGGCGCAGATTGTCGAGCAATTGCAGGATCTGCGCCTGTATCGTCACGTCGAGCGCCGTCGTCGCTTCGTCTGCGATCAGCAGTTTCGGATTGCAGGCGACGCCGATGGCGATCATCACGCGTTGGCGCATGCCGCCGGAAAGCTGGTGCGGATAATCATCCACCCGTCGGGCAGCATCGGGAATATTGACAAGGTCGAGAAGCTCGATGGCCCGTTTGCGCGCCTGACGCCGGTCGATTTTTTCATGGATGCGCAGGACTTCGATAATCTGTTCGCCGACCGTCAGAACCGGGTTCAGCGAGGTCATCGGCTCCTGGAAGATCATGCCGATATCGCGGCCGCGAATGCCGCGCCATTGCCGTTCGGAAAGCGGCAGCAGGTCGCGGCCCTCGAGCTGAACTCGCCCACCGGTCTTGGCGTGTGAGGGCAGCAGGCCAATGAGGCCGAGCGCCGTCAGGGATTTTCCAGAGCCGCTCTCGCCGACGATGGCCAGCATTTCGCCGGGGCTGACATCGAAACTGACGCCTTTGACCGGCTGGGCCGAGCCGAAGCTGACGGAGAGATCATGAACTTCGATCAGTTTGCTCATCGGCGTTCCTCCGAGAAACGGGGGTTGAGCGCATCGTTGAGGCCATCGCTGATGAGGTTCAGCGAAATGACGGTGAAAACGATGGCGAGGCCGGGAAGCGCGGTCAAGTACCAGGCGGTGCGGATGACGTCGCGTCCCGAACCGATCATAGAACCCCAGGAAACGCGGTTGGGATCGCCAAGTCCCATGAAGGACAGCGCCGCCTCCATGAGGATCGCACCCGCCACCATGACGGAGGAGGTGACGATGATCGGCGGCAGCGCATTGGGCAGGATTTCCTGAAAGACGATGCGCGCATGGCCGTAACCGAGGCTGCGGGCGGCGAGCACATAGTCCTTTTCGCGGATGGCGCGGAATTCGGCGCGGGTGAGGCGGGCCACCAGCGGCCATGTGATGATGCCGATTGCAGAGGTGACCGTAGTGACCGACGGTTGGGCGATGGCGACGAGTACAACAAGCAGCACGAAATTCGGCAATGTCTGGAATATTTCGATCAGCTTGACGAGAATATCGTCGATAACGCCGCCGAAATAACCGGCGAAAGCGCCGATCGAGATGCCGATCGTCAACCCGATCAGCGTGGCGACGACACCGACGGTGAGCGAAATGCGCGCGCCGTGGACGATGCCGGCCAGAACATCCCGGCCCATGGAATCGGTGCCGAGCGGATAGGCGGCATTCTGGCCGGGCCAAAGGAACGGGCGGGCCACCATTTCCAGGGGATCGCCGGGGTAGATCAAGGGGGCGATCAGCGCGGCGATGAGGACGGTGGCGAGAAACAGCAGCCCGACGATGGCGTTGGGGTTGGTCAGGAAAATTTTCAATTCCCGCCGCAGACCGCGCCGGGGCACGGAGACGGAGCGGGCCGAAAGCGCATCCGGCGCGTGGATATAGGGCCAGACTTTTTCTTCCGGTTTCTTCGGTTTGGGATTGGTCTCTTCAGCGCCGAGTTCGGCCGTGTTGAGGACCGCTGATGTATGGGAGGAATTCATCGGCTTTCTCCGATGCGGGGATCGAGCCATGCCTGCAACAGGTCCACGGCTGCATTGACAATGATGACGACGAGGGACGAGAGAAGCAGAATGCCGAGCAGCACGCTGAAATCGCGGGCCATGACGGCTTCGAAAGCAAGACGGCCAAGGCCCGGCCAGCTGAAGACGGTTTCAACCACGACAGCGCCGCCCAGCAGGCCGCCAATGTGCATGCCAGCCATGGTGGTTATCGGGATCAGCGCGTTGCGCAGAATATGGCGTGTGATGAGCCGGAACGGCGAAACGCCCTTGGCGCGTGCCGTGCGCACATAGTCCTGAGATTTCACTTCCAGCATTGCCGCGCGGGTGAGGCGGGCATAAATCGCCAGAAAATAAAGCGCCAGCGAAAGGGCGGGGAGAACGATGTAGCGCAACCTGTCGAGAAAGGCGGCGAAACCGGTGAGGCTGCTGCCGATGGTGCTGTCGCCGCCCGAAGGAAGCCAGCCGAGCTTCACCGAAAAGGTGAGGATAAGCATCAGGCCGATCCAGAAACCCGGCACGGAATAAAAGATCAGCGAGCCGATTGAAATGATCCGGTCCGGCAGCTTGCCGGAAAAAAGCGCCATGATGGAGCCGAGGAACACGCCGACGAAGATTGCGATGCCAAGGGCGGCGCCCATCAGCGCCAGAGTACCTGGCAGCCGCTGGCCGATGAGGTCTGCGACCGGCATGCCGTAGCGCGGCGAAAAACCGAGGCTGAACTGCGCGAGATTGCCGAGATAGTTCATGAGCTGATGCACGATCGGCAGGTCCAGTCCGAAGCGGGAGCGCATTTCGGCCATGGTCTCGACGGTTGCCGAACCGGCTTCCGCCGCCAGCACATCGGCGGCATCGCCCGGTGCCAGCTGCAGCAGGAAGAAGTTCAGGATGACGATACCGAGAACCGTCGGGACGGCCTGAATGGCCACCCGTCTCGCCTGCGATAATATTCTTTTCGAATTCGACATCGGCTCCAGTCCGCAATCTAGAAAACATAAATCAGCCCGCAAAGGCACGGACATTAGTTGACTAATTTTATGGAATTTGTCAAAGAGTAATAGAATTATTTTCTGAAATTTACCAAAATATGCGCATTAAAAGAAAGATAATTCCCATTAATGAGAATGGTTGGTTCCTCATGCCAATCCCACTCTCGTCTGCGGAACAAACTTCTCTCAAAGCGCAGCCGTTCAGTTTCGCCGGGTTTTCGCCGGTTCAATCAACGAGAGGGTATCGCATGACTATTTTCAACCAGACGACGCGGCGCGGATTTCTGCTGGCGTCGGTGGCGCTTGGCGTGGTGTCGTTGCCGGGGCTGAAGCTCAACGCGGCAGAGCCTGCAAGCGGCGGCACGGCCACCTTGCTGATCTCATCGGAACCGCCGGTGCTGACGACGATCGCACATACGGCCTATAACTCCGTCTATATATCGCCCAAGGTTACCGAGGGTCTGCTGACCTATGATTTTGATCTTAATCCCAAGCCGCTCTTGGCTAAATCCTGGGACGTGAGCGCGGATGGACTGCGTTATACCTTCAATCTGCGGCCCGGTGTGAAATGGCACGACGGCAAGCCGTTCACCTCCGCCGATGTGGCTTTCTCCATCAGCACCATCAAGGAAGTGCATCCGCGTGGTCGCAATACATTCCTGAACCTTACCGCGGTCGAGACGCCCAATGAGCTGACGGCGGTTCTGGTTCTTTCCAAACCCGCGCCATACCTAATCACCGCACTTGCCGCCGCCGAAACGCCCATCGTACCCAAGCACCTTTATGAGGGCACGAAAGTCACCGAAAATCCGGTCAACCTCGCACCCATCGGCACCGGCCCGTTCAAGTTCAAGGAGTGGGTGCGCGGCAGCCATATCGTTTTTGAGCGTAATGCGGATTATTGGGATGCGCCGCGCCCCTATCTCGACAGGCTGATCGTCCGCTTCATTCCGGATGCATCGGCCCGCGCCATCGCCATCGAAACCGGAGAGATCGATCTCGCCCCCAGCACGCCGGTCGCCTATAGCGATCTTGACCGCTTGAAGGAATTGCCGAGCCTCGGCTTCGACACCAATGGCTATCAATATACCAATTCGATCAGCCGCGTGGAATTCAACCTCGAAAAGGATGTCTTTAAAGACGTGCGTGTCCGCCGCGCTTTCGCGCATGTGATCGACCGCAACGTCATCTTCAACACGGTCAATTTCGGTTATGGCGCGACGATCGCGGGTCCGATCAATCCGAAGCTGACGAAATGGTTCGTGAATGATCTGAAAACCTATCCGATCGACCTGAAGGCGGCGGAAGCGCTGCTGGATGAGGCCGGATACAAGCGCGGTGCCGATGGCATCCGTTTCAAGCTCAATCTCGATTACGTGCCAAGCACCGAGGCCTATCCGCGCGGTGCGGACTACATCCGTCAGGCGCTGGCAAAGGTCGGCGTGGATGTGACGGTGCGCACGCAGGATTTCGCCACATATACCAAACGTATCTACACGGATCGCGATTTCGACTTTGCTTATGAGGGCATGAGCAATCTCTTCGATCCGACCGTCGGCGTGCAGCGGCTTTACTGGTCAAAGAACTTCAAGAAGGGTGTGCCTTTCTCCAATGGTGCAGCCTACAGCAATCCGAAGGTGGATGCGCTGCTTGAAGCCGCCGCCATCGAGATCGATCCGGACAAGCGCGTGGCGCAATGGAAGGAAATCCAGCAGATCCTCGTTGAGGACGTGCCGGCGATCGACATCGTCGCAGCACCTGAAATCACCATCTTCAACAAGCGCATCGCCGATCACACCATCGGCGCCGAAGGTGTCGCGGGAAGCCTCGCCTTCGCGCATATCGCCGCATCCTGATTGTCTCGCCAGACCCGGCTCCCCTTTTTGCGGGAGCCGGTATTTTTCCCTTTCATCGAGGCCAAAGCCATGAGCACGACACTTTCTGAAATCTGGTACACACGCTGCCCGGTGCCCACGCCCGTGGGGCTAGCGGCGCAGCTCGGTTATCTCGGGCAGACCTTCGAGGAGGTCGGCATCGCGCTGAAATCCATCATCGATTCGCCTGACCGTTCGGTTCGCCAAAGCCATTTCAACCACACGCTGGAATGGTCCTTCCGCCATGGCGGCAATGTGCCGCCCATCCGCGCCCGTTCGGAAGGGCGCAATACGCGTCTTGTCGGCATTACCTGGACGGATGAATTTCAGGCGATCATCACCCTGCCGGAGAGCGGCATCCGCTCGCTTGCCGATCTTGTCGGCCGTCGTTTCGGTGTGCCACGGCGACCGGAAGGCATTGTCGATTTCATGCGGGCGACGGCGCTGAAGGGCATTGTCTCCGCGCTTTCATTGCAAGGGCTGGGGGTTGAGGATGTCGAACTGACTGACATCGTCATTGCGGATTCGGTGCTGGCCTCGCAGGAGGGGCCGTCGCTTTTCGGCCTGAAGCGCCGGCAGTCCTTTGGTGAGGAGATCATCGCGCTGCTGCGGGGCGAGGTCGATGCGATTTTCGTCAAGGGAACGGCAGGTATTGCTGCTGCCAATCTGATAGGGGCCGTGCAGGTGGTGGAATTCGGCTTTCACCCCGATCCGAAAATCCGCATCAACTCCGGCTCTCCCCGGGTGCTGACGGTTGATGGGCGTCTTGCAGACGAGCGTCCCGATCTGGTGGAGCGGCTGGTTGGCGCTATTCGCAAAGCCTCGCTCTGGGCGGAGCAGCATCCGGAAGAGACGCGCCGTTTCATCGCGCGGGAGGCCGGCGCCACGGAAGAACAGGTTCTGGCCGCCAACGGGCCGGAGGTTCACCGCCATCTTGGCCTCGGCCTTGATGCGGAGCTCGTGGCCGCTGTCGGCCATTACAAGGATTTCCTGCATCAATGGGGTTTCCTTGAAAACGACTTCGATCTTGCTGCGTGGACCGACACCCGTTTCGTGACGGCAAGTGAGAGGGCGGTGGCATGAGTGGGGCTTTATCCACCGTTCCGCGCCCGCCGGAGCAGCAATCCAGCCCCGTTGCCATCGCAGCCGCGCTGGCCGAAGATTTCAGCCAGACGGCGGCTGACCACGACAAAAGCGGGGAATTCGCCGCCGGCAATTTCGAAGCGCTTTTCAAGTCGGGTCTGCTCGGCCTGGTGACGGCTGTGAAGGATGGAGGCTGGGGCGAGGGCATGGAAACGGCGCATGCCGTCATTACGGCCATTGCCAAGGGCGATCCGTCCACCGCGCTCATTCTGGCCATGCACTACAGCGTTCACGCCGCGATCCGGCGCGGCAAATGGCCGGCTGCTCTCTCGGCAAAGGTATTGGTCGCCAATAATAGGGAGCCGGCGCTTCTGAACAATGCGCAGGCGGAGCCGGGTGTCGGTTCACCCGCCCATGGCGGCCTGCCGGAAACGACGGCGCGGATCGAAGGCGATGTCTGGGTGGTCAATGGCCGCAAGAGCTTCGTCACCGGCCTGCCGGGGCTGAAATGGGCGATCGTGCTTGCGGTGACGACGGAAGAGACGCCGCGTCTCATTCAGCTTCTGGTTCCACTCGATGCTGCTGGCATCGCCCAGGAAAAGGCATGGGAGGCGACCGGCATGTATGCCACCGCCAGCCATGATCTTGTGCTGGAGGATGTAAGAGTGCCGCTTGCAGACATCGTTGCCGAACAGCCAGCGGATGAGCCGCTGCGGCGCGATGAGGCCGATGGCTATAATTTTTTCGCGCTTCTGGCGTCCGTTTATCATGGTGTAGCACTTTCGGCGCGGGATGATCTGCTGCGCCATCTGACGGGCCATGCACCAGTAAGCCTCGGTGCGCCGCTCTCCTCCATTCCGCGTATTCAGGAAGGTCTTGGCCAGATCGAGGTGCTTCTCGCAGCAAACCGGCGCCTGCTTCTTTCCGTTGCCCGTGATATCGATGCGGGAGAGCGGGTGGGAACGGATGCGCTGGCCGTTCGCCATGTGGTGATCGACAATGCGGTGACGGTGACCGATCTGGCGCTGGAGCTTGGTGGCAATCGCGGCCTGCGGCGGGACTACAATCTCGAACGCCATCACCGCGATGCCATCACGGCAAGGGCGCATGCGCCGCAAAGCCACATGATCCGCACGATTCTCGGCCGTCAAAGCATCAAGGCGGCGGATGGCTGATTGGCGAAGGCACCGGGCGGCCTTGCTTCGACAAGACCGCCCGGCATCGTCCCCGCTTCAATCCCGCAGCAGCGGCAGCAACCTGTCGCCCTGCCGTTCGATTTCCTTCAGATAGGGCGTGTCGGAAAGGATGAAATGGGTGATGCCAAGCGCGCGGTATTTGCGCAGCGAGGCGGCGACATCCTCCGCCGAACCCACCAGCCATGTGGTTGCGGCACCGCCGCCGCCGAATTTGCCGGGCGCGGTATAAAGATTGTCGTCCAGCACGTCACTCCGATGGTGCAAATCCAGCAGCCGGCGCTGGCCGACCGCCAAGCCTTGCAGATGGTCGTTCCATCGCACGCCATTATTAGCGGCCATTTCAGCGACTTTCGCCTCGGCGTCGCGCCACGCTTCGGCCGTCGTTTCTCGCACCAGCGTGGTGATCCGCAGGCCGAATTGCAGCGGGGGCAGGTCGCGGCCAAGCGTCTGGCTGAAATGTTTGAGCCTTTCTATCCGCTCGCGCACGTCGGCAAGCGGTTCGCCCCAGAACAATTGCACGTCGGCCTCGGTTGCGGCGACCTGCTCAGCCGCTTCGGAAGCACCGCCGAAGTAAAGCCTGGGATGCGGGCGGTCGGCGCGTGCGGCGATACGTGGTAGGACAGTGGAATTCTTCACCCGGAAATGCTCACCGTCAAAGGTGACATTTTCCTCTGTCCAGAGCCGCCGTACTAGCCGCATGAACTCTTTCGTTCGGGCATAACGCTGCGCCTGATCACCTTCTTCGTCGCCATAGGCTGCAAGCTCGTCTCGACCCGAGACGACATTGATCCGCACGCGGCCACCGGAAAGCTGGTCGAGCGTGGCGGCGGCCGAGGCGAGGTTGGCCGGTTTCCAGTAACCGGGACGGATGGCGATCAGCGGCTCGAATGTCGTGGTCCGCGCCGCAAGGGCTGCTGCGACCGTGAAGGTGTCGGGCCGGCCCCAGCCGGTGCCGAGCAGCGCGCCCTTCCAGCCATGATTTTCCAGCGCCTTTGCATGGCTGGTCAATGTATCGAGGCTGTTATGGTTGTCGCTGACTGCATCGCCGCGATGACCGGGTTTGACGTCATTGGGAATATACCAGAGAAATTCACTCGTGCTGCTCACATCATCCGCCTGAATTGTCGGTTTGTCGCGCGGAGGAGGGGCCCGCCGCTGTAACGTCCGGTTTGGGAGGCGAAAACCTCCGAGGACACGAGAATGGCAAAGCCGCGCCTGCGGGGCCAAGCAGCGGCGTTTCTTTTGGCATGCGGCGGGGGAAAAGCTTTGCTCAGACTTTGCCGATATTGCACATATTTTCCATGTAAAAAATTGAGATAAAAGATTCCGTTTTTTCGGTGATCCTAAAGCCCACGGGAACCCATTTTCTACGCTGCTGTCATTACGTGGTTTGATTTTTCCCCGTGCTTAGAAAGGTGAGCAAGGCAATAGTCGACGGGAATCGTAGGATTCTCCATTCTTGAGGCACACCGCCCGCAAACCACGGAGTAGGCATGTGTACCACCTTGATTGTCCCCGGTCTGAACGGTTCGGATGAGGGGCATTGGCAGCGGCACTGGTTGCTGGATGATCCTCAGGCCCGGCTGGTCGATCAGGACAATTGGCAATGCCCGGTTCTCGAAGACTGGATTGACCGTCTTGAATCAGCGCTATCCGCAGTTGAAAGCGCCTATATCGTTGCCCATAGCCTCGGTTGCCCACTCGTGGCGAATATGGCGTCGCGAGCTTCGGCTGCCAAAATCAGGGGCGCGCTTCTGGTCGCTCCCGCCCATCTCGATCGGGTGGAGGCAATGCATCCTTGTATCGTCCGGTTCGGCGCGTTTCCGCAGCAGCCGCTTGCTTTTCCCAGTCTCGTGGTGGGGAGCATGAATGACCCCTATATGGACCCTGAAGAACTGGCGCAAACCGCCACCAGCTGGGGAAGCGACCTCGTCAATCTTGGCTCCGTCGGGCACATCAACATCGCCGCCGGTTTTGGTCGGTGGCCCCAAGGTTATGCGCTTTTCGACCGTCTGAAATCGACCGCTGAAAAGACCGCGACCGGATCGAGACTGCACGGGTTGCCAAGGATACATGGTGCGCATCTTCAGAGCGACGCCAGCGTGCTCTGAAACGGAATTTTTCCCGCGGCCACATCCTTGGTCGACGTTTGCCGGCGACGCCTCAATTATAGAATAGTAATTTTATGGAAAATATTGACGATTTTTGCCAGTCGCCGGAGGATAGGGGAATTGAGCAAAGGAGGCGCACATGCCGCAGGGACTTCATGCGTTTACTTTCGATCTGTTCGGCCTGACCCGGCGTCAGCCCCGTGAAGACGAGCCGCTTTATCTTCACCCGCTGGATAACTCCGGGCGCATCCGGCAGGGGAAAAGCGATCTCGAACTGGAGCGGGAAGAGATCTGCGAAATGAACTTCGCGATGCTGGGCCTTTACCCGGTCTTCTGAGCACAAGCGTTCCTTTGCCTTTGGGAGCGCCATTCATCCGAGAGAGAAACTCTCCGCGATGGATGGAAATTGGAACAAAATTTCTTAAACGCGCCGGGGAACTGGTTACCCTTTCATCATGACGTCGCATCGCCCGAGGGGCGGATTGCAAAGGACCTGCCGATGAGCAAGCACGATAAACCACTCGATTTCCTGTGGTTCATACCCACTTCCGGCGATGGCAGCTATCTCGGCTCCGATGATCTGTCGCGTCCCGCCGATCCCGGATATTTCCGGGAAATTGCCCAGGCCGCCGACAGGCTTGGTTATTCCGGCGTGCTCATTCCCACCGGCGTTGCCTGCGAAGAATCCTTCATTCTGGCGGCCAATCTCGCTGCCTATACCGAAAAGCTGAAGTTCCTTGTCGCTATTCGTCCGGGCGTTGCTTCCCCCGCTTATTACGCGCGTCTGGCCTCCACGCTCGATCGTGTGTCCCATGGGCGGTTGCTGCTCAACATCGTTGTTGGCGGCAGCGCGCAGGAACTGGCCGGTGACGGCATCTTCCTGCCGCATGACGAGCGTTACGACCATGCCGACGAATTCTTTCAGGTGTTCAATTCCCTGATCGAAACCGGCAAGGGAGATCTCGACGGCAAATACATCAAGGCGCAGGGTGCCAGGCTCGGCCTGCCGCCGGTGCAGGAACCGCGCCCGCCGCTTTATTTCGGCGGCTCTTCCGATGCCGGCATCGAGTTTTCGGCTGGGATCACCGACAAATATCTGACCTGGGGCGAGCCGCCGGCACAGGTGGCGGAAAAAATCGTCAAGGTTCGCGCTGCCGCTGCCAAAAATGGGCGGGAGGTGACCTTCGGCATTCGCCTGCACTTCATCGTGCGCGAAACCGATGAGGAAGCATGGGCCGATGCCGATAGGCTGATTTCTAAGCTTTCCGATGAGACCATCGCTTCTGCCCAGGAGGTCTTCTCCAAGGCATCGGACTCCGTCGGGCAGGCAAGAATGCAGGCGCTGCACAATGGGCGGCGCGACAAGCTGGAGGTCTCTCCCAACCTGTGGGCGGGTATCGGTCTTGTGCGGTCTGGCGCGGGTACCGCGCTGGTCGGATCACCGAAGACGGTGGCGGCACGGCTCAGGGAATATCAGGCGCTCGGTATCGATACCGTCATCGCTTCCGGTTATCCGCATCTCGAAGAAGCCTATCGCCTGTCCGAGCTGCTGTTTCCGGAAATCGGCATTGACGGGCCGCGAAACCAGATTCGATCGTCGTTCGGCGCAAAACAGGTTTTCGGCGGTGGCGGCCATGGCGGCAACGTCAAGCTGGTGTCCGGATCCTGATCCATCCATCGAGGGTTTGCAGCGATACCAACGCAACGGCGGCATATAAAACATTATTTCTATAGAATATTATGATTATGGAAAACGATGTCTATTTCAGCCCCCGCCACCGCTGCTAGCTATTGAACAATTCAGCTGTTTCAGGAGCCACGCGATGACATTGCAATATGCGGCCAAGGATCAACAATTCATCAATCTGCGCGACCCGGTCGCCGGCAGGGCGGCGGATGCCGACAGCCTCAAGGCGGCGCTGCGGACACTCGGCGGCGGCGTCAGCGTGATTACCGCAGGCGAAGGGGATGAGCGAACGGGCGCGACCGTGACATCGGCCACCGCTTTGTCGGTCGATCCGCCGCGAATCCTTGTTGCGCTCAACCGCTCCTCATCCACATGGCCGGTGGTGCAGAGTTTCGGTCATTTCGCCGTCAACATCATCGGCACGAACCATCAGTTCGTCGCCAACCAGTTTGCCGGTATCGGCGGCCTGAAGGGCCCGGACCGGTATCGCGGTGCGGAATGGACAAGGCTGGCAAGCGGGGCCCCCATCCTCGAAGATGCCGTGGCGGCGATCGATTGTACCATCGAAGAGACGATCGAGCGTCACAGCCACGTCATCGTCATCGGCAAGGTGGAGGCGATCCGTGTCGGCTCCGGCCATTCGCTGCTCTACCAGAACGGGCGTTATCATTCACTGGACTGAGCGTCTGTCGTTTCGGCGCTTTCATTTTGTCATTGTTTGAGGGAGTTGAGCATGGGATCCGTCACGTCTCTTGGCGAAAGACTTCGTTTCGTTCCTCCACGCCTCGGCGCGGATATCGATGTGCTGACCGTCGCCCGGACGATCGCCGAAAAATGCGCTATCGAAAATCCGGGGCAAATCCATGCCCGGATTGCCCGCTCCGGCCTCCTCGCTCTCTCCGTTCCAACTGATATGGGCGGGGCGGATATCACCAATGATGTTCTCTCGCAGGCGCTTTCGATCATTGCTGCAGCCAATGCCGGGGCGGCGCATGATCTCGTCGAGCATTTCACCGCGCTTGAATTCATCCGCAATGCGGGCAGCGATGAGCAGCGCAGGGCCCTTTTCGCCCGCCTCGATCTTGGTGAGACCTTCGCCCTGGCGACATCTGATGGCGGGTTGGATCAGGCAATCCCGGTGACCACCGACGACTATGCCCTGCGGCTTCCCGATGACATTGCGCTGTTGGCAAGGGCCAATGCGGACTGGATCGTCGTTCCAGCCGTCAACACATCCGGGCAGCCCCTGCTTGTCGTTCTGCGCAACCGACCGAATATCTCATGGGAGGGCCTGCTGCGCGCCAATCAGGTGGTGTTCCTCGCCCAGGGTGCGGAAAATCTCGCCGCTTCCGTTTCCACCCTTTTGAAGGCTGCGGTGGCTCTGGGGCAAAAACAGCGTGAGCTTTCGGGATTGCTGATCGACAGGCTAGCCGATGATGGCGCGGCGAAACCGGTCATTGGGGAAATATTCCTCGCGATCGAACTGCTGAAGGCGCAGATATCAAGTCTGGCGACCCATATCGACGCGGCGCAGGTGGGAGCGGAAAACGTCACATGTCGTTCGGTCCGCAACAATGCCATCACGCTGGAAATCCTGATGGCGCGCCTTGGTCTTATCGAGGGCGTCAGCGAATCCGGGCTCATCGCATCGCTGGTGGATGATCTGCGCCGTCAATAAAGATGACGCTGCCGTCTCTGCGAAATCCTATTCGCCGGCTGGGATGGACCGCTGGTCCTGCCCATCCTTTGCGACGAATTGCGCGAGCGTCATATTGTCCAGAATGGTTGCGATGGCATCACGCACGTCCGTCATCGAAACCCTGACCTGACAGGTCTCGGGATCATCGCAGTCATCACAGGCTTCAAAGGCCGTGCGGCTTGCGCAGCGAATGGGCGCGAGCGGGCCATCCAGCGTGCGGATGACCTGTCCGATCATGATTTCGGAGGGCAGCTTCGAGAGCGAATAACCGCCATTCGGGCCCTTCTTGGAGCGCAGAATGCCGCTGTTGCGCAGTTCCAGAAGAATGGTGTCCAGGAATTTTTTCGGGATGTTGTTACGGGTCGCAATCTCGGTCACGAAGGCAGTCTCGCCTTGGGGCAACCGCGCCAGATCGACAAGCGCCTTCAATCCGTATTTGCCTTTTTTGGTCAACATCGCCTGATCCGAAAAGAGAACCGGCATATTCACAATGCCGGATCGTAATGTTCCTAAGTTACTTAGTAGTTTTTAGCGAATTCCGGTGCAAGCCCGTTTCAGTGCGTTCTCCGGTGAAAGCGCCCTGTAGCAGTCCTTTGAGGCAAGGTTTTCAGCGTTTTCGAGCGCCCCGATCAAGGCAGACTTCGAAAACCTGACTGAAAACAATATTTTCTCTGTTCTCCTCGCAGCATGGAACAAACATCCTTTATTAGAATATAAAATCGGTAGACAAACTATGCATCAAGACACACGAGGTGACGATGTATACGCTCAGTTTGCTCGACAAGAGCCCGGTGCCGACAGGTGAGGATGCGGTAAGCGCGTTCCGCGATACGATCAATCTCGCCAAGCGCGCCGAGGAACTGGGATATCGCCGGTTCTGGGTGGCCGAACATCACAATTCGCCTGAACTTGCCGGTTCTGCGCCCGAGGCGCTGGTGGCGTGGATTCTGGCGAAGACCTCCCGCATTCGCGTCGGTTCGGGTGGCGTGATGCTGCAGCATTACAGCCCCTACAAGGTTGCCGAGGTTTTTAATGTCCTCTCCTCGCTGGCGCCCGGCCGGGTCGATCTTGGCGTCGGCAAGACACCGGGCGGCCTGCCGCTTGCAACCTCCGCCTTGCAGCAGGCCTATGATCTCGCCCGGAAGCCGGATTTCGAGACGGCTTTTGGTGAGCTCACGACATTTCTCGCCGGCAGCGCACCGCAGGACCAAGCTCAGGCCGGACTACAGGCGACACCCGTGCCGCCGATTGCGGCGGAACGTTTTCTGCTCGGTGCCAGCCCGGAAAGCGCAAGGCTTGCAGCGTCCAAAGGATGGAATTTCGTTTTTGCCGGCCATCTCAACGGCGATCCGGAGGTTCTGCGCCGCAGCCTCTTGGCTTTCCGTGAGACAAGCGGCGGAAGCGCGCCGATCCTTGCCCTCTCGGCTTTTGCCGCGAGCGATCCCGCCCATGCGGCAAGACAGGTCGAAGGCCAGCGCATCTACCGCGTATTCCTGAGCGATGGCAGGGCCTTCAATCTCGGCCGCCGCGAACAGGCGGAAGAGTTCGCCCGCCAGTCCGGTGACAGCGATTATCGCATCGAAGAGCGCAAGCCCAATGTCCTGCATGGTGGGCCGGACGATATTCACCGGGCGCTGCGCGCGCTTTCCGAAGAACATGGCATCGAGGAATTCATCATCGAGCCGCCGCATGTCGGGGCCGATCAGCGGCTTGCTTCGATCGAGCTCTTGGCCACGCATCGCCTTTCCCGGGCAGCGTAATTTTGTCCTCAGGAGAAAATGACATGACGAAAAAGAAAATCCGTTTCGGCATCATGCTTCAGGGTCCCGGCGGGCACATGAACGCCTGGCGGCACCCCAAGAGCCCGGTGGATGCCAGCGTCAATTTCGACTTCTTCAAGAAGACCGCGCTGAAAGCCGAAGCGGCCGGCATCGCTTTCGCCTTTGTGGCGGATGGCCTCTATATCAACGACAAGTCCATTCCGCATTTCCTCAACCGGTTCGAGCCGCTGACCATCCTTTCGGCGCTCGCCGCGGTCACTTCGAAGATCGGTCTTGCGGGTACGGTCTCCACCTCCTACAGCGATCCTTTCACGATTGCCCGACAATTCGCCTCGCTCGACCTTCTGAGCGGCGGCCGTGCCGGATGGAATGCGGTGACGACGCCGCTTGAAGGCACGGCGAAAAACTACAGTCGCAACCACCCCGAACACGCACTGCGTTACGAAATCGCCGACGAATATCTAGAGGTCGTCAAGGGCCTGTGGGACAGCTGGGACGACGGTGCCTTCGTTCGCAACCGTGAAACCGGGCAATTCTTCGACCGAGACAAACTCCACACGCTCGGCCACAAGGGCCGTTTCTTCCAGGTGGAAGGCCCGCTCAACATCCAGCGGTCGCCGCAGGGGCAGCCGGTGGTATTCCAGGCCGGCTCCTCCGACGCCGGCATCGGCCTTGCCGGCAAACATGCGGATGCCGTCTTCACCAATTCCGCCTCGCTGGAGGAAAACCAGACCTTCCTGAAGCGGGTGAAACAGAGCGCCGTTGCGCAGGGCAGATCAACGGCGGACGTCAAGATTTTCCCGGGCATCGGCCCCATCGTCGCTGAGACGCAGGAGGAGGCGGAGGCGAAATACGACGTCATCTGCAACCTCATCACGATAGAGGATGCGCTCGCCTATCTCGGACGCTTCTTCGATCATCACGATTTCAGCGTCTACCCGCTGGATGAGCCTTTCCCCGAGCTCGGCGAGATCGGCAAAAACAGCTTCCGCTCGACGACCGACCGCATCAAACGGCGGGCGAAGGAAAAGAACCAGACGCTCAGGGAAGCGGCGCTGGAGGCCGCAACGCCGCGCGAAGGTTTCATCGGCACGCCGGACAAGGTGGCGGACGAGATCATCCGCTGGGTGGAGCATGATGCGGCCGACGGCTTCATTCTCGGCTTCCCGGTGATTGCCGAAGGGCTGGATGATTTCATACGCCTCGTCATCCCGGTGCTGCAGCGGCGCGGTTATTTCGATCCGCATCTTGAAGGGGCGACGCTGCGCGACCATCTCGGCCTGCCTTTCAAGGAAAGTGTCTATTCCGGCAGCGAAAGCAGCGCGAACAAGGCCATCGCATAAGGTTGCGGCCGGGCGGTGGTGATCGCCGCCCGGCACAGATTTCAAGACGCGGGGCGAAAACGCGCTGCGCAGGAGACAGAACCATGAATGTCCGCATAGACGGCGCGCGTCCGCAGGACGACGCCGAACGGGGGATCCTTGCCTTTATCGAGGAAAGCATCGCCATCCGGCACGATCTTCATCGGCACCCGGAGCTGTCGCTCAAGGAGACGCGCACGGCGGCGCTCATCGCCCGTTATCTCCTGTCTTTCGGATATGAGGTGACGGAAGGTGTTGGCGGCCATGGCGTCGTCGCCACGCTCAAACGCGGCCACGGCGAAAAACGTCTCGGCATCCGCGCCGATATCGATGCGCTGCCGATCCATGAGGAGACGGGCCTTGCTTATGCCAGCGAAACATCTGGCATCATGCATGCCTGCGGTCACGATGGCCACACGACGGTCCTGCTTGCCGCCGCCCGATATCTTGCCGAAACCTCGAATTTTTCCGGCACGCTGACGCTGATCTTCCAGCCTGCGGAGGAAATCGGCGCTGGTGCGAGAGCAATGATAAAGGACCGGCTGTTCGAGCGTTTTCCCGTCGATGCCGTCTTCGGCCTGCACAATTGGCCGGGTGTGGAAACCGGTCAGTTCGGCTTCGTCGAAGGCCCGGCCATGGCCTCCGTCGACAAGGCAAGCGTGCGGATCATCGGCAAGGGTGGGCACGGCGCAGCACCACATGAGACGGTCGATCCGGTTCTCGCCTCGGCCAGCTTCATCACCGCCCTGCAAAGCATCGTCTCGCGCAATATCGATCCGCGCGAGATGGCGGTGCTGACGGTCGGTTCCATCCATGGCGGAACGGCCTCCAACGTCATTCCCGAAAGCGTGGAGCTGCAAATCACCGCGCGTGCCTTCTCAACCGCGGTGCGTGACCGGCTGGAGGAGCGGCTTCCGGCGCTGGCCAAAGCGCAGGCGGAAAGTTTTGGTGCAACGGCTGACGTCTCTTATTCCCGTGGTTTCCCGCCAGTCATCAATCACGCACCGGAGACGGCTTTCGCCCGCGATGTCGCCAGACGGCATTTTCCTGCTGCACAGATCGCCGACGCCTTTCAGCCGAGGACGGCGAGCGAGGATTTTGCCTTTATGCTGCAGGAGCGGCCCGGCTCCTATCTCTTCGTCGGCAATGGCGAAAGCGCGCCGCTGCACAGCCCCCATTATGATTTCAACGATGCGATCATCCCACCGGCAGCGCGTTTCTGGGTGCGCCTGGCCGAAGCCTACCTCTCCTGACGCAAAAAATTGAGGACAAGGACATGAGCGACAGTTTTTTCTACACATCGGTCAAAGATCCGCTCGCAACCCCGCTTCTGGAGGAGTTGCTGTTCGAATATGACAGCCGTTACGGCACCTTTTTCAACGCTGAAGGGGCGAGAGCTGAGCTGAACAAATATCCGCCGGAGGCCTTCAGCCCGCCTTCGGGCAATTTCCTGCTGCTGCTGCGGGACGGCAAGCCGATCGCCGGTGGTGCCTTCATGCGCCACGACGATGAGACCGCCGAGTTCAAGCGGGTCTGGACCCATTCCGCTCATCGCCGGCAGGGGCTTGCAAAAATCGTGCTGCGCGAACTGGAAGAGCAGGCGGTCCGGCAGGGTTATGCCCGCGTCTATCTGACCACGGGTTTCCGTCAGCCGGAGGCGGTCGGCCTTTATCTCACCAATGGTTACCGCGCGCTCTTCGATACGGCGGCCGACCCCGAGACGATCAGGTCGCTGCCTTTCGAAAAATGGCTTTCCAATACGGTTCTGGACGGAGCGCCGATACCGGTGGCCCAGCCGCAATCTTCCCCGGTCCACCCCTGAAAGGTCCGTTCCGATGACAATAGCCTCTGATTTTCCGCATGTTGCATTGAACGAACCGAAGGCCGCTCCAGTCGAGAGCGGGCTGGCCAAAAGCGGTTATTCGCATTTCCGCATCGTCCCGGCCCGGTATCCGCTGCGGACGGTGGGCACGGTTTTCTCCGTTCTCGTTATCGCGGCCGTCCTGCATTCCGTTTTCGGCAATCCACGCTGGGGCTGGGACGTTTTTGCCGAATGGTTCTTCGCCGAACCCGTGCTGGTCGGCCTTGGGCGAACGCTGCTGCTCACCGCGCTCGGCGCCCTTTTCGGTTTCGTGCTGGGAACACTGTTGGCGCTTGCCCGCGTTTCCCGCTCGCCATTGCTGGTTGCCGTTTCCTGGACCTATATCTGGATTTTCCGGTCGATCCCGCTGATCGTGCTTCTGCTGATCCTCAACAATCTCGGTTATCTCTATGAGACCGTGACGATCGGCGTGCCCTATACCGGCATCAATTTCATCAGCTGGAACACCACGCAGTTGATGACGCCCTTTGCAGCCGCCATTCTGGGGCTTACACTCAATCAGGCCGCTTTCGCTTCCGAGATCGTGCGCGGTGGTATTCTCTCCGTCGACCAGGGCCAGCTTGAGGCCGCAGCGGCTCTCGGCCTGCCACGTCGGCGGCAGGCCTCCCGTATCATTCTGCCGCAGGCGATGCGCTCGATTCTGCCGACCGCTTTCAACGATATTATCGGCCTCGCGAAGGGCACGTCCCAGGTCTATATCCTCGCGCTGCCGGAACTGTTCTACACGATCCAGATCATCTATCGTCGCAATCTGGAAGTGATCCCGCTCTTGATGGTCGCGACCGTCTGGTATCTGGTGATCCTGACCGCGCTTTCCATCGTCCAGCATCATATCGAACGACACTTCTCGCGCGGCGCGCTGCGCAATCCGCCGCCCTCGCTGTTTGCCACGATCTTCCGCACCTTCCTGCCGCGCAAATCAACGCCTGGAGCGGTGGAAACGGTCACGGCCAAGTCCGAGCGTAAGGCACCGGCTCGCGCGGCTAGCTTCCAGCTCGGCAATCGCGGCGGTTCGGTCAATATCCACGGAGTTTCGAAATCCTTCGGATCGCTGAAGGTGCTTGACGATATAAGCCTCTCCATTCCGGCGGGAAGCGTCACCACCATTCTCGGCCAGTCCGGCTCCGGCAAGTCGACATTGCTGCGCTCCATCAATCATCTCGAGCGCGTGGATGACGGTTTCATCGCCATCGATGGCGAGCTGGTTGGTTATCGCCAGAAGGGCGACACGCTTTACGAATTGAAGGAGCGCGAAATCCTCAAGCGCCGCGCCGAAGTCGGCATGGTGTTCCAGAGCTTCAATCTCTTCCCGCATCTGACCGCGCTTGAAAACATTATCGAAGCGCCCGTCGCGGTTCGCGGCATCTCGAAAGAACAGGCGGAGGTCGAAGCGCGTGATCTTCTGGCCCGCGTCGGGCTTGCCGATAAGGCAGCGGCTTATCCCCGCCAGCTTTCCGGCGGGCAGCAGCAGCGCGTGGCGATTGCCCGCGCCTTGGCCCTGCGACCGAAGGTGCTGCTCTTTGACGAACCGACATCGGCGCTCGATCCTGAACTGGTCAACGAGGTGCTTGATGTCATCAAGGAACTGTCTCGCTCCGGCGTTACCCTCATCATCGTCACCCATGAAATTGGTTTTGCCCGCGAAGTCTCCGACAGGGTCGTCTTCATGGAACAGGGTCGCATCCTCGAAACGGGCACGCCGGACAAGGTCTTCAACAGCCCGGACCATCCGCGCACCGCTGAATTCCTCGCAAAAGTTCTCTAATCAAAACAATAAAGGAAACACTCACATGGCATTTTCATCGAAATTATTGTCCCTGCTCGCGGCTGGCCTTTTCACCGCCACCGCTTCCCTTGTGCCGGCCGCGCATGCGCAGGAGGTGGACCTGTCGCCGGAGCAGAAGGGCCGGGTGCGCGCCGAAAAGGTGGAGGAGGCGATCAAGCTTCTGCCCGCCGGCCATAAGTTCACTGCCGATGGAAAGCTGACGGTCGCGACCGTACCCTTCCGCCTGCCGCTGGTTGATTATGCCAGCGACACGAAAACACCTATTGGCGTTGAGCCGGATATTGCCCAGCTGGTCGCCGACAGTCTCGGGCTTGAGTTGCAGCTAGTTCCGATTGCCTGGGCGGACTGGCCGCTTGGCCTGTCATCCGGCAAATATGATGCCGTTACCTCCAACATCACCGTGACGGAAGAACGCAAGCAGAAGTTCGATTTTTCCAGCTATCGTAATGATTTGCTCGGTTTTTACGTGGGCAATAACAGCAAGGTTACCGCAATCGGCAAGCCCGAGGATGTTGCCGGGCTGAAGGTCATCGTCGGCGCCGCCACCAATCAGGAGCAGATCCTGCTGAAATGGATCAAGGAGAACAAGGCGAAGAGGCTGGCCGATACCGAGGTGCAATATTACGACGATCAGGCCGTGCTGGACGTTGCCCTGCAATCCGGCCGCGCGGACGCCTATCTCGGCCCGAACGCCACTTCGGCCTTCCAGGCGGCAAGCCAGAAGAAGACCAAGCTCGTCGGCACCTTCTCCGGCGGCTGGCCGGAAGCGGCGGAAATCGCCGTCGCCTCGAAAAAGGATGCCGGCATTGCCGAAGCCATCACGGCGGCACTGAATGCCCAGATCAAGAACGGCAATTACGGCAAGGTTCTCGCCCGCTGGAACCTCGGCTCCGAAGCCATCACCCAATCCCGTACCAACCCGCCCGGCTTGCCGAAGAGCTGAGCGGGCAGTGCCCAAAGCTGAACTGCCAAATGCTGAACTGCCAAATGCTGAGTTGAAGGTGGGACATCACTCAGCCGGTGGCGCGGGCATCCTCCCGCCCGCGCTACTTTCGTCCCGCAATCCTAATCGGGAAACCACAATGACCTTCATCTCTCGTTTCGCCACGGTTACGCTTGGCGCTTTCCTGTCCGTTGCCGGTTTCGGACCCGCTTCCGCCAGCGATGTCTTCGATCTGTCGCCGGATCAGCCCGGCCGCATCAGGGTTGAAAAAGACCCCGGCGCGATTGCTGCCGTTCCGAAGGATTTCAAGTTCGTGACGCCGGGCAAATTGACCGTTGCCGTTTCTCCCGGCGGTCCGCCGCTGGCCACTTATGCAACAGATGCAAAGACGGTAGTCGGCGCCGATCCCGATTATGCGCTTGCGGTGGCCGACAGCCTTGGTCTCGAACTCGAACTGGTGGCAGTGGCATGGGCGGACTGGCCGCTCGGGCTTGCCTCGGGAAAATACGATGCCGTCATCTCCAATGTTGGCGTGACCGAACAGCGCAAGGAGAAGTTCGATTTCTCGACCTATCGCCAGGGCCTGCACGGCTTTTTCGTCAAGTCCGACAGCGGCATCACCGAAATCAAGGAACCGAAGGACACGGCGGGGCTGAGGATCATCGTGGGTGCCGGCACCAACCAGGAGCGTATTCTGCTGAAATGGAGCGATGAGAATGTCGCCGCCGGATTGAAGCCGATCGAGCTGCAATATTACGATGACGAAGCCACCCGGTTTGTCGCGCTTTCAGCGGGGCGGGCGGATGTCATCGTCCAGCCGCATGCGCAGCTGGTTTTCATCGCGGCGCGCGACAAGACCATCAAGCGTGTCGGAACGCTCTCCGCCGGCTGGCCGGAACGTTCCGATGTCGCCATCACCACGCGTAAGGGTTCGGGACTGGCCGATGCTCTGACGCTCGCCACCAACGATCTGATCAAGAGCGGCGCTTACGCGAAGATACTGGACCGCTGGCAGCTTGCGGAAGAGGCCTTGCCGGAATCGCGGACAAATCCACCCGGTCTGCCGAAGAGCTGATCGGTCGAAAAAATGCGGCGGACGACAACACCCGCAGGTCATGCCGTGCGGGTGTTGTTTTATTCATCAGTGGCACCCAGCGCAGGGAAATTAGAAATCCGCTACCTTGCCCCAAGACGAGTCACGGAAACGGCTGGGGTGATAGGGGGCGGGATCAACGATCGGGTTTGAACCCGTCACGATATCGGCGAGCAGGTGGCCAGCACCGGGACCGATGCCGAAACCGTGGCCGCTGAAGCCGGCGGCCAGGATGAAACCCGGCAACTCGCTTGTTTCGCCGATGGCGGGCACACCATCCGGCGTGCTATCGATGAAGCCGGCCCAGGCGGCGGATATCTGGGTTTTGCGCAGTGCGGGCAGAAGTTCCAGCGCCCGTTTGTGGGTCTCGCGGATGGCTGCGGCATTCGGTCTTGGATCAAGAATACGGACCCGCTCCATCGGCGTAGGTGCATCTAGCCGCCAGCGTTTCAGCGTCTCGTGACCGCCGCGAATCCCCTCCAGTCCGCCGGGCCGCAGGCTACGCCAGCGCTTGAGGAACATCGGAACGAATTCGCGTGCAAAGCGCATTTGCTGCGCGGTTGGGTCGATGCGACCGAGGCCGCTGATGGCGAGATTATAGCCACCATTGTACCGCTTCGTGACCGAAACGGCGGCGGTATGCAGCGCATCCGGCAGGCCTTCCGCGCCCGGCGTGACGGACAGAATGGAAGAGCGAACCGAAGCCTGCGGAAAACGAATGCCGAGCTGGCGGCAAAAGGAGGAGGCCCAGGCCCCGCCGGACATGATGGCAGTCTTGGTGCGGATGGTGCCTTTTTCGGTGACAACGGCGCTGACCCGGCCGCCTTCCGTTTCCAACCCGCGCGCAGCGCAATTCTGATGTACCGTGCCGCCTAGTTTGATGATGGCCCGCGCGACGGCGGGCGCTGCCATGGACGGATCGGCGGTGCCGTCTGTTGGTGAAAAGACACCGCCTTTCCAGCGTTTGCCGGTGGCGCTGCCGCGTTCGCTGGCCTCATTGGCACTCAGCATATGCGTCGTCACGCCCGCGGTGATGGCAAAGTCGCGCCAGCGCGCCCAGCGGTCAATCTCCGCTTCGTTATCGCTCAGGTAAAACAGCCCGCAACGACGAAAACCGGTGTTCTCGCCGGTGACGGCAGCGAATTCTTCCCAGAGCGCAAGGCTCTGGGTCGATATCGGCAATTCGCGGGCGTCGCGGTTCTGCTGGCGGCACCAGCCCCAGTTGCGGCTGGACTGTTCCGCCCCGATCAGGCCTTTTTCGACAAGCGCCACCTTGAGGCCGCTCCTGGCGAGATAATAGGCGGCGAAGACACCGACGATACCGCCGCCGATAATGACGGCGTCTGCGGATTTCGGCAATTCCGGTGAGGTCGTGATCTGTTGCAGCGGCGCTGGCATGGTCGGCTCCTTATCTCTCTCCTAATTTATCGTGGTTTGCGGGTAAACGCTGCCAGACTGTGGTGATTGCCGGCATCTCCTGCTGTTCGGAAACCTGTCTGCAACTCTTTATGCTGGATGAAAAAAATATCCCCGCGTCGACAGCGTGCGCCTATGTGTTAAGATTTCCACTGCCGCGTCAGAATTTTATGCCGCGCTCAGAAAAAATCAAAAAGGGGTTCCCGCACGTGATGAAACTCGATCGGATCGATATCAAGATTCTCTACGAACTTCAGAAAAACGGTCGCATCACCAATGTCGAGCTGGCGGAACTGGTCAACCTGTCACCCAGCCCCTGCCTGATGCGCGTCAAGAAGCTTCAGTCCGAGGGGTATATCGAGGGATATTCGGCGCAGATCAACATCAACAAGCTTGGCCAGACGCTGACCGTCTTCACGGAGATCACGCTCAAAAACCACCGTCAAATCGATTTCGCCCGTTTCCTCGGTGTTGTCGAAAAGATCGACCAGGTGGTGGAATGCCACCTTGTTTCCGGCGGTTATGATTATCTGTTGAAATTCGTGACGTCAGGCATCGTCGAATACCAGTCGATCATGGAGCGGCTGACGGATATGGATGTCGGAATCGACAAATATTTCAGCTTCGTGGTGCTGAAATCGCCGATCATAAAATCGCATATGCCACTGACCAGCCTGTTTCCGCTTTGAGGTGGAAGGGGGTGCCTCAAGCGCCCACAAAGCCGATGGTTTTGGAAAGGCGTTGCATTCAGACGCCGTCAACCCAGACTTGATCCGGGGTCCAGTGCGATCAAGTCCTTGCTCGCAAAAGAGTCTTTTCACGGCGCAGATGCGGCTGGATGCCGGCTCAAGGCCGGCATGACGGAGGAGAGTTTCTCACCGCTTAGAAAACGCCCTAACCAGCTCCGCATCCTGCTGGAGATTGTCGAGCCATGTTGGGTCGAGCTTCGGCACCGAGGAGAATAACAGCTTCGAATAGGGATGGGTCGGCGACTTGATCGCGTCCGTTTCCAGATGCTCCACCTTCTGCCCGCCATACATCACGACGATTTCGTCGCAAATGCTTTCCACCACTGAAAGATCGTGGCTGATGAAGATGTAGGAGAGGTTCAGCTCTCGCTGGAGTTCGCCGAGCAGGTCGATGATCGCGGCTGCGACGACGGTATCCAGCGCCGAAGTGATTTCATCGCAGATGATGAGCGATGGTTCGGCTGCGAGCGCGCGGGCGAAGTTGACGCGCTGCTTCTGTCCGCCTGACAGGCCGGAAGGATGGCGGTGACGAACCGAGCGTGGCAGTTTCACCATATCCAGCAGCTGGTCGATCCGGGCGTCGCGCGCCTTGCCCTTCAAGCTGTGATAAAAGGCCAGCGGCCGGCCGAGAATATCCTCGATGGATTTCGCCGGGTTGAGCGCCGTATCGGCATATTGGAAAACGATCTGCATACGGCGCAACTGATCGCTGGTGCGTCGGCGGGCATCGGCATCCAGCTGCCGACCTTCGAAGATGACATGACCGCTGGCGGCGGGGAGAATGCCGGCAATGGCACGCGCCAGCGTCGATTTTCCGCAACCGGATTCGCCGATGATACCGAGATTGCGTCCGGGATAGACCGCAAGGCTGACGGAATCGACTGCACGCACCAGCGGCATATGGTCGTCGCCTTTCGTTCCATACCCGGCGATCAGCTTCTCAATATCCAGCAGCGGTTTTGCGCCATTCTGTTTAAGCGGAGCTACAGTTCTAACCTTGTCGTTAAAAGCGGTCAGCAACTCCCGTGTATAAGGATGCTGGGCATTCTCAAGAATATCCGTGGTCGTGCCGGTTTCCTGTATCTCGCCACCTTTCAGCACCACGATCCGGTCGGCAATCTGGGCGACGACGGCGAGGTCGTGCGAGACATAGACGCCGCCGATACCGCCCTTGCGCATCGCTGATTTGAAGGCGCGCAGAACCTCGATCTGTGTCGTCACGTCGAGTGCCGTGGTCGGCTCGTCGAAGATGACCAGTTCCGGATTGCCGATCAACGCCATGGCGGCGGAGAGACGTTGAAGCTGGCCGCCGGAAACCTGGTGCGGATAACGCTCGCCGATGGTTTCGGGATTGGGCAGCGACAATGCCTTGAACAGTTCCACCGCTCTTCGGCGCGCCTCCTGCGGCGGCATCAGATCGTGGATGCGGGTGACCTCTATGACCTGATCGATGATCTTTTGCGCCGGGTTGAAAGCGGCCGCTGCACTCTGCGGGACGTAGGAGATTTTCGTGCCGCGGATCTTGGCCCGCTCCATTTCGGAAAGCTGCACCATGTCGCGACCCGCCACCGTGACGCTGCCGCCGGAAATACGGCAGCCTGGGCGCGCATATCCCATCAATGTCAGCGCAATGGTGGTCTTGCCGGAACCGCTTTCGCCGATCAGTGCGACAATCTCACCCTCGGCAATATCGATGTCGACACCCCTGATGATTTGGATGCGGCGGCCGGAATCGGTGGTCGCCTCGACTTTAAGTCCACGGATTTCAACGAGATTGGTCATTATTCGCTCCTGTCGCGGATTTTCTGCGGCAGATTGTCGATCAACAGATTGACGCTGATCGTCAGGCTGGCAATCGCCAGCGACGGGAAGATCACGGCCGGTGCGGCAAAGGGCAGGCCGCCGATGTTTTCACGCACCAGCGCACCCCAGTCTGCATTCGGCGGTTGCAGGCCAAGGCCGAGGAAGGAGAGGCCCGACAAAAGCAGCACGATGAAGACGAAGCGCACGCCGAGATCGGCAAGCACCGGACGGATGATGTTGGGCAGGATTTCCGAGCTGATGAGGTAAAGAAGGCTTTCCCCGCGTACGCGTGCGACAGTGACGAAATCCATGGTGTTGACATTCACTGCCAGCGCCCGGGCGAAACGATAGGCACCTGGCGTATAGATGACCGAGAGGGTAACGATCAGCACCGGAATGGACGAACCGACGGCGGCGACGACCACGAGGCCGAACAGCTTGCTTGGAATGGAATTCACCGCATCGAGAAACCGGCTGAGCATGGCATCGAACCAGCCGCCGACGACGGCCGCGCACATGCCGAGCACAACGCCGGATACGCAGGCGATGGTGACGGCCGCCAGCGAAATGCCGACCGTGAAGCGTGCACCCATGAGAATCCGGGAGAAGACGTCGCGGCCGAGATAATCCGAACCAAGCCAGAGATCGGAGGTCATCGGTCCGAAATAATCGAGATCGACGATGTCTCCCACCGGATACGGAATGAGATAGGGCGCGAAGATCGCGACCATCGCCCAGATAAAAATGACGAGAAAGGCGAAAATGCCGACTGCGTTGATCTTGTAGCCCAAACGCGAAGTTCCTGAATATGTCTTGAGATGATCGGCCATCAGCGCAGCCTCGGATTGGACATGATGGCGATGATGTCAGCTGTCGTGATGAGGAGCAGATAACCGACGCAGAAAATCATCGCGCAGCTCTGGATCAGCGGCAGGTCGCGGGTCGCGACGCCATCGACCATCAGCTTGGCGATGCCAGGATAATTGAAGATCGTCTCGACGATGATGACGCCGCCGACGAGATAAGAAAGCGACAACGCCACAGCATTGACGATGGGGCCGAGTGCATTGGGCAGCGCATGGCGCAGCACGATGCGCATGCGCGGCGCGCCCTTCAGAAGCGCCATTTCCACATAGGGCGTATCGAGTGTTTCGATGACGGCGGCGCGGCTCATGCGGATCATCTGTGCCGAGACGACGAAGGTGAGTGTGATGACCGGCATGGCGTAAATACGCAGCACATCGAAGACGGAGTGAATCTCGCTCACCAGCGACAGGGCCGGTAGCCATTTCAGGTAAACGGCGAAAAGCAGAACGGCGAGCGTCGCGATCATGAATTCCGGCACCGAGATGACACCGATGGTCAGGACCGTGACGGCACGATCATACAGCGTTCCGCGCAGCATGGCGGAGCTGATGCCGAGTGTCAGCGCCAGCGGCACGGCGATGACGGTGGTGATGCCGGCAAGTTTCATGGAATTGATGAAACGTGGACCAATAAGGTCGGCAATCGCCATATTGTTGGCATAGGATGTGCCGAGCTCGCCGTGAAGCAGGCCGAAAAGCCAGCGCACGAAGCGTAAAAGGGCGGGGTCATCGAGATGCATGGCGGTGCGCAGACCGGCCACGGCCTCCGGCGTTGCCGACTGACCAAGCAGGATCGTCGCCGTGTCGCCGGGCAGCAGGCTGGTGGCGGAAAAGACGATAAACGACACGATCAGCAGCGTCGTCAGCATGACGACCAGCCGCCTGGCGATAAGAGACAATATTCGGCTGTTCATTCAAGATGCTCCTGCGACCGGCCCTTATTGTGGAGGCTTCCCGCATCGGCGGAAAGGTCGCCGGGCACTTGAATGCCCGGCTCCATGGTCTATCAGGCTTCGAGCCAGACGTATTCCGCAAAGGCGTAACCCATCATGCCACCAAGCGGATTTGCTTCCAAACCCTTTAGCTTGGAGGAGATCGCGTCGACATTCGAAATATAGGCCGGAATGATGGTGCCAGCTTCATCGGCAATCATTCTTTCCATTTCGAAGTAGATCTGCTTGCGCTTTTCCAGGTCGAGCAGACCACGTGCTTCAAGCATCATCTTGTCGAATTTCGGCGACTTGTACTGGCTTTCGTTCCACGGCGCGTCGGAGGCATAAAGCAGCGAGAACAGAATATCCGGCGTCGGGCGCGGGTTGATGTTGCCGAAGTGTATCGGTGCCTTCAGCCAGTAATTGCTCCAGTAGCCATCCGATGGCACCCGTTGTACGTCGAGCTTGACGCCGATTTGTGCGGCTGAAGCCTGCATGATCATTGCCATGTCGATGGATGATCCTGCCGCATCCGATGCGATGACCGGAATGGACTGACCGATGACGCCGGCTTTTTCGAAATGAAACTTTGCCTTGTCCAGATCGAAGGCTTTCGGTTTGAGGTCCGGGTTGTAATAGGGGCTCATCGGCGGAACGGGCTGATCGTTGCCAACTTCACCGAGGCCGCGCAGCGCCGCCTTGATGATCTGCTCGCGATTGATCAGCGATTTCATGCCAGCAACGAAGTCGGTTTTGTTGCCGGGTGCCTGATCAAGCCGAATGTTGAGGTTGGTATAATTTCCGGACGTCGTCTTGGACATGACGACGCCGTCCTGTTTGTCGAGCAGGCGAAGTGCACGCGGATTGATGGCGGCAGCAAGCTGGATATCGCCGGAAAGAAGGGCGTTGACGCGTGCATTGTCGTCGGAAATCGCCATGAACTCAAAACTGTCGAGGTGCGGACCGCCGGACTTCCAGTAATTTGCATTCTTTGCCATGACGGAGCGAACGCCGGGCTCGAATTTCTCGAGCTTGAACGCACCGGTGCCATTGCCTTTGGAGAAGTCCGTGGCGCCATCGGCAACGATCATGAAGTGATGCAGCGCGAGGATGGATGGCAGGTCGGCGTTCGGGTTCGCCAGCGTAATTTCGACGGTGTTTTTGTCGACCGCTTTGAAACCGGTCATTTGAGCCGCGATCTTGGCGACCTTGGAACCGACAGCGGGATCGAGGTGACGCTTAAGCGAATAGACCACGTCATCGGCCGTCAAAGACTTGCCGTCATGGAAGGTGACGCCGGAACGCAATTTGACCGTCCACGTTTTGGCATCCTTCGTTTCGATGGATTCGGCGAGCTCCATCTGTGGTGTGCCGGAAACGTCGAGAAAGGTAAGCCGGCTATAAAGGGCGCAGCAACGGACATAATCTGTCGAAAGCGAGGCCTTTGCGGGGTCGAGCGTATCGGCGGTGGAGGAGGACCATCCGGCCGCCTTTAACGAGCCACCGGAAACCGGTGTCGCCGCCACGGCCTTCGAGGCGCGACCGAGGATGGCCGATCCGGCAGAAAGGGCGACGCCACCCGCCAGCATCATGTGAAGCAGCTCTCGCCGCGTCGCGCCGCGACGGATAGCCTGTTCAACGGCGGCGTCGTCAGAGCGGGTCCAATTTGTAATCCTGTCACTCATGGTCTTCCCCTTTTGTATGATTTGTTGAAATGCGTCGGCAGAAATGTCCGGCATGCCGCATCCCAGTTCGCGGCGCACCATGGGAGGAGCGCTTCAGCCGCCCGTTTGCCTGACGGCCGCGGCAAGGTCGGCCATCGAGGTGAAGTGAAAATCCGGTTCGGTGAAGTTTTCCGGCTCGATCGTGCCGCCATATCCCTTCTGGGTGTGGCGGCGCTCGATCCAGCAATTGGTCATTCCGAGCTGCCGGGAAATGCCGATATCGTGGTACTGGCTTTGCGCGACGTGCAGAATGTCGTCCTTCGATGCACCCTCGCTTTCCACGAAGGCAAACACCTTTTCGAAGAAGGCCGGGTCCGGCTTTTCCGTGCCGGTATCATCGGCGGTGAAGGCGGCATGAAAGGGATTGCCAAGCTCTTTCGAGAAATATTCGAAAGCCCAGCGCTGGGCGTTGGTCATGGCGATCAGGCGGTGAGTCTTTGCAAGTTCGGCCATGGCGGCGCGGCTGTCCGCAAAGCCTTTCCAGCTTTTTGCCGCATCACGCAGGCGCTCGCCGAGCGCGCGTTCCCCCGGCAGGCCAAGTTCAGGAGCGATGATCAGGTAAACGCGGACGAGATCGTCCGGAAACAGATCAGTCGCATCGGAATAACGGGCCGCGCGGTAGAGCGCGAGTGCTTTTTCACCGTCGACCTCCACGCCGTGTTCCGTGCCGATCTCAGCAAGCGTCGCTTTCAGACCACCTTCGAAATCGATGAGTGTTCCCACCACGTCGAAGCTCATATATTTGAAGTCGCTCAGGTTTTTGGGCAATGTCGGTCTCCGCTTCGCCGCTTTGGCCTCTTGGGGGAGCCTGCGGCAGATTATTCTGTTCCCGGACGGGATCCTTGTCCCGTTCCCACTTGTGACTACGCCCTTTTTTATGGCGTTTAGTGCCGTTTGCATTGATAGTTTGGCACTTCCAGCACGTTGGATACGCCGAAATGGATCGGCTGTTCGGCAGAATATTGCGAATATATGGTGCGTTGCGACATTTCGAGAGGGTGCCGCAACGCCGCCCGTTTTTTTCTCAGGCCATGGCCGCCCGCACGGCCGGGTCCTCGAGCGTCTGATCGAGCGTCTTCAGCGTCCGCTCGACGATGGCGTCGATTTCGCCATCGGTGCAGCAGAGCGGCGGCGCATAACCGAGGATGCCGTTCGCGAAGGCGCGTACGATGAGGCCGTTTTCCCAGGCGCGGTCGAAAACTTTTCGCGCGGGGGCGGCTGCGGCCGGCAAGGGCGTTTTCTTGTCCTTGTCGGTCACGAGTTCAATGGCGGCGAGCATGCCCCGGCCGCGCACATCACCCACCAGCGGGTGGTTTCTCAATCCTTCAAGGCCGGCCATCAGCCGTTGACCGGCGCGACGGCCGTTCTCCAGCAGTCCGCCTTCATAAAGTTTCAGCACTTCCAGACCGACAGCGGCGCTGACGGGGTGGGCGGAATAGGTATATCCGTGCCCGATGGCGGCCTCGCCCGCGAAGTCGGCTATTGTATCATAAACATGGTCGGCCATGAAGACGGCGCCCATCGGCACATAACCTGACGTGAGGCCTTTTGCGGCCGTGATGAAATCAGGCACGATGTCCTCGTCGGCGCAGGCAAAGAGCGGTCCCGTGCGGCCGAAGCCGGTGATGACTTCATCGGCGACGAAGAGAATGCCATAGGAACTGCAGAGCTCGCGCATGGCCTTGATCCAGCCCGGCGGTGGCACCAGAACGCCGCCCGATCCCTGGATGGGTTCGGCATAAAAGGCGGCCACGCGGTCCGGGCCGATGGCCTCGATCTTGTCCTTCAGAATTTGCAGGGAGGATGCGATGATGGCGGCCGGATCGCTGCCGGCGGGATTGCGATAGGCATAATGCGACGGAATTTTGTGCTGCCAGTCATAGGGCACGCCGAAACCCGCGTGGAAAGCGGGTAGCGCAGTGAGGCCGGAGCCGGCGGTGGTGGAGCCGTGATACCCCTGTTCGATGGAAATGAACTGGTCGCGCTGCGGCTGGCCTTTCGCATGCCAGTAATACCGGATGAACCGGATGGTGCTGTCCACGGCATCGGAACCGCCAAGCGTGAAATAGACGTGGTTGAGATCACCCGGCGCGCGGTCGGCAAGTTCCGAGGCCAGCCGGATCGCCGGTTCGCTGCCAATGTCGAAATAAGCGGTGGCATAGGGCAATTCACGCATCTGCTTTGCCGCCGCTTCAACGATGCTGTCGTGCCCGTAACCGGCATTGACGCACCAGAGGCCGGCAAAACCATCGATCAGCTGATGGCCGGTCATATCGGTGACGGTGGCGCCGCTTGCAGATTTCAGCACCCGCACGCCGAGCTTTTCATGGCCGCGGAAGGAGGAGACAGGGTGCACCAGATGGGCGCGGTCCAGTTCGATCAGTGAATTGCTTAACATGGGTCTCTCCCGATTCAGCCGAGTGCCTGGCTGGTCAATGCGAATGTCTTGAATTTTGTGTCGGCTGCGATCTCGGCTTTCGGCCGGCGCATGGCGATGCCGCCGCCGACATGGGCAAGGCCGCGTTCTGCAAGCCAGGGGGCAAGGCCTGCATCCACTGTCGTATCCACGCGCAGGAATTCACCGGCGCGTTCGGACATTACGAAAGCAATCAAATCTTTTGCAATTTCAATGTTTTCCGCAACGACCGGGCCAATGACTTCACCACGTCCGAAGGCGCGCAGGGCCGCAAAACCCTTGATGACGCCCTGTTCCTGCACGAGTGCGAAACGGGCGCGTTCTGCAAGCACGGCAAAGAGATTGCCTCGATCTGCGCCGAAGGCCTGGGCATCAAGCACGGCAAGTTCGGCTGGCTCGACCTTATCTGCCCATGCAACGCCGACCGGCCGGTCGGTGGCGAGCGGGACGGCCTGATATTGAAGCACCTGGCCGCAGGCGACAAAGCCCATTTTTTCGTAAAGCGGCAAGCCATCGGACGTCGCCGTCAAACGGCATTCCCGATTTTCTGCTGCTGCCATCGCCGCCTGCATCAACTGACGACCAACGCCGCGGCCTCGCATGGCCTCATCAACGATCACCATATTCACCGTGGCGCAACTGTCGCCAAGAAGGCTCGCCATGGCGGTCCCGACGACGCGCCCGTTATCGAGCGCGACGAAACCCTTGCTGATGGAAAGGGCCAGCGCCCAGTCGTCCTTGCGGTGCGGCCACCCTGCCTGGCGGGATAATTCAACCGCTGCGTCGAGATGGTCAGGTTGAAATGCCTGGATATCGATGAGGTTGGCCTGCATGCTGGAACTCCGTTTGTTCTTGTCATTCATTGATAGACTGATGCGGGAAGAAGATTGTCCCGACAAATGGGAAGGTTCGATATGTTTCGCTGTTGCTTTTATCCGCCGCCGCATCTTATGCCGCCGCTTGTCGGCATCGGGCGGTGGACCCGGGGCGGGCCATGGCTTTCGGTTAGCCTCAACGCAACTCTCTGCCAAACTGGCAGTCGCATACGCAACAATCTGCTTCCGTGAGCAGCAATTGCGGTGCGCCGATCGGACAAAGGCCTCTATGATCTCATTATTGCAGCCACCACCAATCCCCAAGCAAGGATGACGACGAGATGACCATCTTCCGCCCCAAATACATCACTTTCGATTGCCACGGCACGCTCATTCATTTCCAGATGGCAGAGGCTGCCCGCGATCTCTACGGTGATCGTCTGGGAGAAGCGGAGATGGAGGAATTCATCAAGAATTTTTCCGCCTATCGTCTGGATGAGGTCATGCATGACTGGAAGCCTTACGCAGACGTCGTTCACAATGCTCTGTCGCGCACCTGCAAGCGCAATGGTGTTGCTTTCAAGGACGAGGATGCGGCAATGGTCTACGAGCGGGTTCCGACCTGGGGGCCGCATGCGGACGTTCCGGCAGGTCTGTCAAAGGTCGCCAAGGAGATCCCGCTGGTTATTCTGTCCAACGCCATGAACGCGCAGATCATGTCGAATGTCGCAAAACTCGGCGCACCGTTCCATGCCGTCTATACGGCCGAACAGGCACAGGCCTACAAACCGCATTTCAAGGCTTTCGAATATCTGTTCGACATGCTCGGTTGCGGCCCGGAGGAAATCCTGCACGTGTCGTCCTCCTTCCGTTACGATCTGATGTCGGCGCATGATCTTGGCATCAAGAACAAGGTCTGGGTCAACCGCGGCCATGAGCCGGCAAACCCCTATTATGGTTACACGGAGATTTCGGATATTTCCGGTCTTGCGGGCGTTGTCGGACTGTAAGAAAGGGACTGGATCATGAAGCTCGTCTCCTATTGGCACGACACGGCGCCCCTGTTTGCGGGGGCGGCGCAAGGTCCTGTCGAAGGCCACTATGATGTGGCCGTCATCGGTGGCGGCTTCACGGGTCTCGGTGCCGCGCGCCAGCTTGCGAAAGCCGGTGCGCGTGTCGTCGTTCTGGAAGGGCAGCGTGTCGGCTGGGGTGCCTCTGGCCGTAATGGCGGCCATCTCAATAATGGCCTTGCCCATTCCTATCTTTCCGCCAAGGCCGAACTCGGCAAGGAACGCGCCATCGCTCTATACCAGGCGCTGGATGCTTGCATCGATACGCTGGAAAGCCTTATTGCCGAGGAGAAGATCGACTGCAATTTCCGCCGGGCGGGCAAGCTTAAAATGGCGTCGAAACCACAGCATTTCGAAGGACTTGCCAGGAATTTCGAAGCAGTTCACGCCGAGGTGGATCCCGATACGGCGCTTTTGTCCGAGGCAGATCTGAAGGCGGAAATCGGCTCGCCTTTTTACGGCGCGATGCTCTCTAAGAAAAGCGCCATGATGCATATGGGCCGTTATGTCGCCGGCCTTGCCGAAGCCGCCAGCCGGCATGGCGCGGTGATTTTCGAAAACGCTGCGGTGACGAAGCATACCCAGAACGGCAAGCTCCATGATCTGGAAACCACACGCGGCAAGGTGACGGCCGATAATGTGCTGGTGGCAACCGGCGCCTATACGCCGTCCGGATTCAGCTATTTCCGCCGCCGCATCATCGCCGTTGGCAGCTTCATCATCGCCACGCGGCCGCTGACGGACGCCGAGATCAAGGCATCGGTTCCGGGCAACCGTACCTATGTCAACTCCATGAATATCGGCAATTATTTCCGTCTTGCGCCGGACAATCGCTTGATCTTCGGCGGCCGTGCCCGTTTTTCCGCGACCTCGGACCAGCGTTCCGACGCCAAGAGCGGCGAGATTCTGAAGGATGCCCTGCACCGCATCTTCCCGCAGCTTGCGCATGTGCCGATCGATTATTGCTGGGGCGGGCTGGTGGATATGACCAAGGACCGTTACCCGCGCGCCGGTTTCCATGACGGCGTCTGGTACGCCATGGGTTATTCCGGCCACGGCGCGCAGCTTTCCACCCATCTCGGCATGATCATGGCCGACACCATCATGGGACGGCCGGATACCAACCCTCTGAAGGGGCTGGACTGGCCGGCAGTGCCGGGCCATTTTGGCAAGCCCTGGTTCCTGCCTCTGGTGGGCCTTTATTACAAGATGCTCGACAAGTATCAGTAATTCAAAGCGGCCTCCGGGCCGTTTTTGTTGCGTCGGCACAAAAAGAAGGGCCGCAGAGCGGCCCTTTAGGCGGGGAGAAAGAAACAGGGGTCAGGCAAGTCCGCCGATGTGGAACGTCTTCGTTTCCAGATATTCTTCGATGCCGACCTGCGCTCCTTCGCGGCCTAGACCGGATTGCTTGACGCCGCCGAAGGGAGCGACCTCGGTGGAGATCGCACCGGTGTTGAGGCCGACCATGCCGAATTCCAGCGCTTCACCGACGCGCCAGGCGCGCTTGAGGCTCTCGGTGTAGAAATAGGCGGCAAGGCCGAAGGGCGTGCCATTGGCGATGGCGAGCGCCTCCTCCTCCGTCTCGAAGCGGAAGAGCGGCGCAACCGGTCCGAAGGTTTCTTCGCTAGCCAGCTGCATTGCCGTCGTCGCGCCCGTTAGCACCACGGGTGCGGTATATTGCGGGCCTTCCGGCAGATCGCGCGGCCTGGTGATGATCGTTGCACCCTTGGCAACGGCGTCGTCGATATGGGCGCGGATTTTCGCAATGGCCGGTTTGTTGATCATCGGGCCGATGGAGACGCCTGCTTCCGTTCCAGGGCCGACCCGCATGGCGTCGACGCGATCCGCCAGCTTTTTCGCGAAGGCGTCGTAAACGCTCGACTGCACGAGAATACGGTTGGCGCAGACGCAGGTCTGGCCGCCATTGCGGAATTTCGAAACGATTGCGCCTTCGATGGCGAGATCGAGATCGGCATCATCAAAAACGATGAAGGGCGCATTGCCGCCGAGTTCCAGCGACAGCCGCTTGACGCTGTCGGCAGCACCCCGCATCAGAAGCGAGCCGACGCGGGTGGAGCCTGTGAAGGAAATTTTCCGCACCGTCTCGTTGGCCATGATTTCATTGCCGATTTCAGTCGGCATGCCGGTGACGATGTTGATGACGCCGGCGGGAATACCCGCCCGTTCGGCAAGCACGCCAAGCGCCAGCGCCGAATAGGGCGTGAATTCCGAAGGCTTGATGACGACGGTGCAGCCGGTGGCGAGCGCCGGCGCGACCTTGCGGGTAATCATCGCATTCGGGAAGTTCCACGGCGTGATGATGCCGCAGACGCCGACCGGCTCCTTCAGCACCACGATCCGCCGGTCCGGCGTCGGTGAGGGGATGGTGCCGCCGCCGATGCGCCGGGCCTCTTCCGCAAACCATTTGACGAAGGACGCACCGTAGCGGATTTCGCCCTTGGCTTCGTCAAGCGGCTTGCCCTGTTCGATGGTCAGGATCAGGCGGAGATCATCGATGTTCTCGATCATCAGCGCAAACCATTTTTCGAGAAGGGCGGCGCGCTCCGCATGGGTCTTTTTCTTCCATGGACCGAAGGCGGCGTTAGCCGCCTCGATTGCCGCGCGGGTTTCCGCGCCGCCCATATCAGGCACGGTGCCGATAACCGCCTGTGTCGCCGGATCGATGACATCCACCACCTTGCCAGATGCCGCCGCTTTCCATGCGCCGCCGATCAAACCGGTCTGGCGAAAGAGTTCCTTGTCCTTCAAGCCCTGCATCATAATTCTCCGAAATTAGGCGAGTGCCGCGAGAACCGCGGCGGTGATGGTGTCAGTCTTGTCCTTGCCCGGCACGGTGCCGATGCCGCGGCCGGTCGCCGTTTCCAGGGCCGCCATGATTTTCGCGGCTGCATCCTTTTCGCCGAGATGCTCGAACATCATCGCGCCGGACCAGATGGCGGCGATCGGGTTGGCGATGCCGAGATGGGCGATGTCAGGTGCCGAGCCGTGCACCGGCTCGAACATCGAGGGGGCGCTGCGGTCGGGATTGATATTGGCGGAAGCGGCAAAACCGAGGCCGCCCTGAATGGCGGCGCCGAGATCGGTCAGAATATCGCCGAAGAGGTTGGAAGCGACGACGACATCGAGGCTTTCCGGCGCCATCACCATACGTGCCGCCATGGCGTCGATGTGATAGCTTGAGACCTCCACGTCAGGATATTCCGCCGCGAGCTTGTGGGTCACTTCGTCCCAGAACACCATCGAATATTTCTGGGCATTGGATTTGGTGATGGAGGCGAGCTTGCCGCGACGTTTTTGCGCCTGTTCGAAACCGAAGCGCAAGATTCGCTCCACGCCCTTGCGGGTGAAGATCGAGGTTTCGACGGCCACCTCGTCCTCCGTGCCTTGATGCACGCGGCCGCCGGCGCCGGAATATTCGCCTTCCGTGTTTTCGCGGATGCAGAGAATATCGAAGCCGTCGGCCTTCAAGGGCCCTTGTACGCCTGATAGTAGCCGGTGCGGGCGGATATTGGCATATTGCACGAAAGCCTTGCGGATCGGCAGCAGCAGACCGTGCAGCGACACCGAGTCAGGCACCTCCGCCGGCCACCCGACCGCGCCGAGCATGATGGCGTCGAATCCGCGCAGCGTTTCGATGCCGTCCTTCGGCATCATCGCCCCGGTTTCCTTGTAGAAGGCGCAGGACCAGGGGAATTCGGTTCCTTCGAGCACAAAACCGGAGGTTTTGGCGACGGCATTGAGGACCTGCCACGCCGCGTCCGTCACGCTTTGGCCGATGCCGTCCCCGGGGATGAGTGCGATGCGATGCGTTTTCAAGAGAATTCCCCTGTTACAGTCCGATGAGGACGCTTTTGCTCTTGCGGTTGGCGAGATAGGCGTCCCGTCCAAGATCCTTGCCGATGCCGGAACGCTTGTAACCGCCGGTCGGCAGGATGTGGTCGCGCGAACGTCCATAGCGATTGACCCAGATCGTTCCCGCCTGGATAGCGCGCGACAGGCGCAGGACACGCGAGACGTCCCGGCTGAAAAGACCCGCCGCCAGACCGTATGTCGGATGATCGGCAAGCGCCAGAGCCTCTTCTTCCGTGCGGAAGGTCTGTAGTGTCAGCACCGGCCCGAAGATTTCCTCGGTGACGGCGGGCGAGGTCTGGTCGACATTGGCGATCAGCGTCGGCTGGTAGAAATAACCGGGACCATCCATGATTGCGCCACCCGTCAGGCATTCGCCGCCATGGGCGACGGCTGCCTGCACGATACCGTCTATACGCTGGCGCTGCACTTCGGAGATGATCGGCGAATATTGGGTGGCCTCGTCCCAAGTAGGGCCGGGCTTTACCGTCTTCATGCGGGCGATGATCGCGGCGGAAAGGGCGTCGGCCGCACTTTCCTCAACGATGATGCGCGAGCCGGCGACACAGGCCTGTCCCGCATTTGAGAGAATATTGCCGGCGATCGCCGCTGCCGCCTTTTCGATATCGGCATCGGCAAAGACCAGTTGCGGGCTTTTGCCACCCAATTCCAGCGTCATGGGCTTGATGCCGGTGCGGGCGACATTGGCCATGATGGCGGCGCCCGCCGCGGTAGAGCCGGTAAAACTGACCTTGGAAATCTCGGGATGGCCGGTGATGGCGTTGCCCGTCACGGGACCGTCGCCGAGCACGACGTTGATGAGGCCGGCGGGCAGGCCGGCCTTGATGGCCAGTTCAGCCATGAAAATGCTGGAAAAAGGCGTCATTTCCGATGGTTTCAGCACCACGGCATTACCGGCCGCGAGCGCCGGGCCGAGTTTCCAGCCGGCCATCGAGACGGGGAAATTCCACGGTGTAATCGCGCCGACTACGCCATAGGGTTCGGTCATGATCATGCCGAGGCTGGCATCGTCGGTTGGCACGAGATCGCCGCCTTCCTTGTCGGCGAATTCGGCGAAGAAACGGATCTGTTCGGCGGTCACGGCGATGTCGCCGGCGATCAGCTGGCCGACGGGCCGCGTAGAGGACAGGGCCTCGATTTTCGCCAGCGTCTCGGCTTCCTGCTCGATCAGGTCTGCCCAGCGCTGCAGGATTTTCGTGCGTTCGCGCGGGCGCACGCCACCCCAGTTGCTGCTTTTCAGGGCGGCCTTGGCGGTCTGCACCGCTTCATCGACCAGCGCGGCATTCGCCCTGGGGCAGCCGGCATATTCGACGCCGTCCGAGGGGCGATGCATGTCGATGCCGTTTTGAGCCGGGATCAACCGGCCGCCGATGAAATGGCCGATCGGCAAGGTCAGGCTGTCTGGATCGAAGCTGAGCGTCATGGGAAACCCTCTGTGGACATGCCTCAAACCTAGTCCCTGATGGCAAGCAGCATCGACCGACTGCGGCGGCGGCGGTGAACGAAAATCCTGTTTTGCCGCCGGCGGACAGTGCAATCTTCGGTGCGTGTGTCCGCCGGCATTTTCCCGACACAAACCTTCAAGGGCGATGCCGAAATGCAGGATATCGGCTCATCCGTTCACGGTGACGTAGATCTTGCGCACGGTCTCGATGGTCTTCCACACACCGACGAAACCCGGCTTCATGACGAAGCTGTCGCCCGCCGTGTAACGAACCGGTTCGCCGCCTTCGGGGGTGATTTCGATCACGCCTGAAACGATGTGGCAAAACTCGAAGGTCTCACCTTTGATAGAGCGGTTTGCACCGGGCGTTGCTTCAAAAATGCCCGTTTTTACGGTGCCGTCACGGGCCTCGTCCAGCGCCCAGGTCTTGTAGGAGGGATCACCTTCGACGAGGCGTTCCGGCATGGTCTTGGTTTTCTTGGGCTCGAAGGTGGGATTGTTATCGATGGTCTTGAGAAGCGACATGGGGTATCCTTTCCTGGAACGGGGTAGTTTAATATCCGCGGTTGCGATCGACGAGGCCGAGCGGCTCGAGACCGGACTGGTATCGTTTGATGTTTTCGACAACGGTGCGCGCTGCCGAATGCGGCTGGGTGACGCTGGCGACATGCGGTGTCAGCAGAATTTTCGGATGTGCCCAGAAACGATGGTCTTCCGGCAGCGGTTCGGGCTCGGTGACGTCGAGCACCGCGCCGGAAAGCCTGCCGCTATCCAGCGCGTCGATGAGGGCATCGTGATCGAGCTGCCTGCCGCGTCCGGCGTGAACCAGCCCCGCGCCCTCGGGAAGCATCCCCAGACGTTCGCTGTTCAAAAGACCCGTGGTTTCCTCCGTCAGCGGCAGCAGGCAGACGAGAATATCGCTCGTCGTGAGGGTCTTCGCCAATCCGGCCTCGCCATGATGGCAGGTCACGCCATCGATCTCGCGCGGTGAGCGGCTCCAGCCGGACAGCGGAAAACCGAAGGGTTTCAGCCGTTCCAGCGCCGCAACGCCCAGCATGCCAAGGCCGAGAACGCCCACCCGGCATTCTTCCGCCTGGCGCTGGGGCACGGCCTTCCACAGTCCTTGGCGCTGCTGGCCCAAATAGGCGGGCAAATTGCGGTGAAGCGCCAGCACGCCGAGGCTGACATATTCCTGCATCATGCGGGTGATGCCCTCATCCACCATGCGCACGACCTTCACATGGGGAGGGACTGCGTCGATGTGAAACTGGTCGACACCGGCGCCGATCGAGAACAGGATTTCGAGATTGCGGTAGCGGCCTATATCCTCGGGCACCGTCCAGCTGATGAGGTATCGAACAGCATCCGGATTGACGCTCGCGGCATCCATCGAAAAGGGCAGGTCCGGCAGGTCGCGGGCCAGGGCCTGCCGGAAAATCTCGCCGCGCTTGGCGTCGGAATTGAAGAAAAACGTCATCTGAAATCCGTGTTCCGAAGGTTCAAGCCGTGCAGCGGTTTGCCAGTGTTTCCAGCATGGACTGGCAGGCCGAAAGTTCGCCGGTGGTGATATATTCATCCGGCTTGTGAGCGCGGCCGATATCACCCGGGCCGCAGATGATGGCGTCAACGCCCGCCGCCTGGAAAAGCCCAGCCTCCGTGCCATAGCTGACGGCGGGAATGCAGGGCGCGCCGGTCAAGTCTTCCAGAAGCTTTGCAAGCGGCGCATCGCCGGCAAGGGACAATGCGGGATAGTCGCTCATCGGCGTCCATTCGATATCGATGCCCTCAGCGGCAAGCGCCTCCACGCCATCGCGCACCGGCTGAAGCAGCGCGAGTGGCGAAACGCCGGCAATCGCTCGCGCTTCCAGCTCGATGGCGCAATGATCGGGGATGATGTTGAGCGCCTGCCCGCCCCTTACCGTGCCGATCTGCAGGGAGGAATAGGGCGGCTCGAAGGTCGTTTCGAAGGGCCCCTGTGTCAGCTCCTGTGCTGTCGCGACCGCCTCTGCCATGATACCGGTCATCAGGTGGATGGCGTTGACGCCCTGATCGGGCCGCGACGAATGGCCAGATCGACCGCGAATGGTGATGCGCGCGGCGGCCTTGCCCTTGTGAGCGCGCACGGCGCGCAGATTACTTGGCTCGCCGATGATCGCGCCCGCCGGCGGAGCGCATAGTTCCGGCAATCGGGCGATCATGTGCGGCACACCGCGGCAACCCGCCTCTTCGTCATAGGAAAAGGCAATATGCACGGGCCGCTTCAGCGCCATGCGCGAAAATGCCGGTGCTGCGGCGAGAACCGTGGCCAGAAAACCCTTCATGTCGGTGGTTCCGCGCCCGTAAAGACGCTCGCCTTTGGCTCTCAGCATGAAGGGATCGGAGGACCATTCCGGCTCACCGGCGGGCACCACATCCATATGGCCGGAGAGGATATATCCGGCGACATCAGCCGGGCCGAAGCTCGCGAAAAGATTGGCGCGGTCGCCTTCAGGGCCGGCAAGCATGGACACTTTCGCACCGTGGCTTTCCAGATAATCCGCGATCCATCCGGCGATATCGCCATTGGCGGTTCCGACGATCGATGGGAAGCCGACAAGACGCTCCAGAATTTCGATTGCGTTCATGGCTGTCTCCGTCGTTTCAACGGCGAGAGCTTAAAGTGGCTGATGGCGTTTATCTGCTGAAATGCGGGTGATTTCGGTAGATTGTTGTGTCCTTCCAGTGCTTTCGGAAAATTCGTGCTGGCAAGGCTGGTTATCTTCGGATGTCGTGGGCTGGGCTGCCGGGATCAAGGTTCCGCGCCGGAGGAAATGAGAGCCGTTTGCTATGGAGCTGCTCAAAGTCGATAGTTTCGAGTTGCGAACCGTGGATATCGCCGATGTCGAGGCCGATCATCTGCACGCGCTTTCCATGGCGGTGGGGTGGCAATATCACGCGAATGAATGGTGTTTTCTGCGGCAGTGCGGCGTCGGCCTCGCTGCCCTCGATGAGATTGATCGCGTCGTCGCAACCGCGATGCTGTTTGCCTATGATGAGGGTTTCGCAACGCTCGGCATGGTCATCGTTTCCCCACGCCTGCAGGGGCAGGGCGTTGCGCCATGGCTGGTGCGGCGGCTTTTGGCGAAGTTCCCTGTCATATCGCTCCGGATCAATGCCACGGACGAGTCGAGGCGGTTGTTTGCCCGGTTGGGGTTCACCGGAGAAACGGAAAAAGTGCATCTCTTTCGGGGAAAGGTGCAACGTCCGGCCGAGATGCCGCCTGGCCGAAAACAGAAAATCGAGTTGCTGTCAGAAGACCACCTTATCGACGTGGCTGACATGGACCGCGCAGCTTTTGGCATTTCGCGCCGCCGCGTCCTGTTGCGCCTTCTCAAGGAAAAGACGGGTTATGGCCTGTTCGAGGCCGGCCGGCTTGTCGCTTTTGCCTTTCGCCGGGCGGCGGGGCGGGGCCACATCATCGGTCCGGTCGTTGCCGTGGAGGAAATGGATGCGATCATGCTTGTCAGCCGGCATTTTGCCGATCTGGAAGACCAGCTTGCCCGTCTCGATGCCGTGCGCGACAGCGGCGCCTTTTCCGATTTTCTCGCGCAATCAGGTTTGGTAGTGATCGAAACGCTGACGACCATGTCAAAAGACGAGCCGCAGCCGATGGGGTCCGGCACGGCGAGAATTTTTGCGCTGGCGGGCCCTTCCCTGTTCTGACTTTGTGCTGAGCTGCGACACGATCGCAATTGACGCTCCGCCTCTTGCCCCTTATGTGAGAAAGCGACGGTTCCTACAGCCGAAAGGCGAAGGGATTAATAGGGAACATGGTGCGGGCGATCTTTTTCGTCCAATGCCTTGGCTGCCCCCGCAACTGTAAGCGGATTGTTGTTCATCCCAGTGACGCTTGAAGGCGTCATGCCACTGTTTTTTTCGGAATGCGGGAAGGCAGATGAGGGACGCAAATCCGTGAGCCAGGAGACCTGCCGTCAAAATGGAAACCATCGTTACGGGCGGGGAAGCCCGGAGGAGGAATTTGTAATGTTATTTCATAACATTTCGTTTGCGTCCTATAACCGTTCTCCGTACAAGACGTCCCGCTGTTGCTGCGCGTTCTGACGCCTGCTGCTCTGGAATAAGTTTTACTTTCGACTGGAGAACACATGTTTCATTCTAGACGCCTGCCGGTTCATGCCGGCTTTCTGGCCGCCGTGCTTTGGGCTTTGCCCTTTGTCGGTGCAAATGCCGCCGAAACCACCTATCCCCTGACGATCAACAGCTGCGGTCAGGAGATCACTTTCAAGCAGGCACCCGCCCGCACCGTATCCGTTGGCCAGAGCACGACTGAGGTTCTTTACCTGCTCGGCGTTGCCGACAGGGTCGTCGGCACGGCGCTGTGGATCGGTCCGGTTCTGAAAGGTTATGAGGAGGCCAATGCCAAGGTCGAACGGCTGGCCGATAATGATCCTAGCTTCGAGACGGTTGTCGGCAAGAGGCCGGAGCTCATCACGACGCAGTTCCAGTGGCAGATCGGTCCCGAGGGTGTTGTCGGCACGCCGGCGCAATTCGCCGAACTCGGCATTCCCGTCTATACCTCACCTGCCGATTGCGTCGGCAAGGACAATTCCGGCGGCGGGGATGGTGTGCGCAATACCGGCTTCACCATGGAGCTGATCTATCAGGAAATCCGCGACCTCGCCAAAATCTTCAACGTGCAGGGGCGCGGTGAAGAGGTCGTTGCCGACCTGAAGAAGCGCGAGGAAGCTGCACGGGCCAAGATAGCCTCCGCGAATGGCAAGCTTTCCGCCGTCTTCTGGTTCTCCAGCGCCGAACTGGATATCGACCCCTATGTCGCCGGCCGCAACGGCGCTCCCGGTTACATCATGTCCGCGCTGGGCTTAAAGAATGTCATTGAAAGCGATGAGGAATGGCCAACCGTCGGCTGGGAGACGATCGCCAAGGCCAATCCGACCGTGATCGTAGCAGGCAAGATGGATCGCCGCCGCTTCCCGGCGGACGATATCGCCGTCAAGCGCAAGTTCCTGGAAACCGATCCCGTGGCGAGCATCATGCCCGCCGTCAAGCAAGGCCGTGTGTTCGACATGGATGCGCAGGCGATGAACCCGACCATTCGCACCATCGAAGGTATTGAAACGCTGGCCGAGGCGATTTCGGCCGCTGGCCTCGCCAAGTGAACCGTTTCTCCACCCATCTTGGCAGGGCGGGGCTGGCATTTGCAGCACTCGCCCTGCTGCTTGTCGCGCTGATGGCCGGGGCGGCCATCGGCGAGACCGCCATTCCTTTCGATGTCGTCGCAAAGACGATTGCCAACCGCGTTTTCCATGCGGGTTATCCGCTTGAGCCGCTGGATGAGGGTATTGTCTGGAGTTACCGCCTCAGCCGCGCGGTCGTTGCCGCCTGCTGCGGGGCGTCGCTGGCGCTTGCCGGGGCGGTGCTGCAATCGCTTTTGCGCAATCCCCTTGCCGATCCCTATATTCTCGGCATCTCCGCGGGTGCCTCCACCGGTGCCGTCGCCGTGGCGCTTCTGGGTTTCGGCGCAGGGTTTCTGACAATGCCGGCCGGTGCGCTCATTGGCGCATTCGTGGCTTTTTCGCTGGTCAGCCTTCTGGCCGTGCGGGCGGGGCATGGTAACAGCGCCATCATTCTGGCGGGCGTTGCGGGTTCGCAATTGTTCAACGCCATGACCTCCTTCATCGTCACCAAATCCGCCAATGCCGAACAGGCGCGCGGCATCATGTTCTGGCTGCTCGGCAATCTTTCCGGCGTGCGCTGGCCGGATGTCTGGCTGGCCTTGCCGGTCAGCCTTGCGGGCCTTGCCGTCTGCCTCTGGTATGCCCGGGCGCTCGATGCCTTCGCTTTCGGTGGTCAGGCGGCAGCCTCGCTTGGTATTCCGGTGCGCTGGGTCTATGCGGTGCTGATCTCCGTTTCCGCAATCATGACGGCTGCGATGGTGTCGCTGGTCGGTTCCATCGGTTTTGTCGGGCTCGTCATTCCGCATGCCGCGCGCATCTTCGTTGGTGTCCGCCATGGCATATTGCTACCGGTGACGGCGCTGACCGGCGCGGTTTTCATGATCATCGCGGATATTCTCTCGCGCATCGTCATTCCGGGCCAGGTGCTGCCGATTGGGGTCATCACTGCGCTCGTCGGCGCACCCGCCTTCGCCTTCATCCTGGGGCAAAAGAGAGGTCGGTCATGAAATTATTCGCCCACGACCTGCATTTCCATGCCGGCAATATCGATATCGTCCGAGGCGTCTCGTTTGATGTTGGTTCCGGGGAGTTTCTCGGCATCATCGGCCCGAACGGGTCCGGCAAGAGCACACTTCTGTCCATGCTCGCCGGTATCCGCAAACCGCGCCGGGGTCACGTCACGCTTGGCGAGGAGCCGCTTGGCTCATTGGGGCGGCGCGACCTTGCCCGCCGGCTCGCCTTCGTGGAGCAGCAGGCCGAAACCACCGAGCGCATTACCGCGCGGCAGGCGGTGGAGCTTGGGCGCACGCCCTATCTCGGCCCGCTTTCTGCCTGGTCGCAGAATGACGATGCCGTCGTTGATGCAGCACTTGCCAATGTCGACATGGCTGACAAGGCGGAGCGCAGCTGGCACCACCTTTCCGGCGGTGAACGGCAGCGCCTGCATATTGCCCGAGCCTTGGCGCAGGAGCCGCACATCCTGCTGCTGGACGAACCGACCAATCATCTGGATATCGGCCACCAGATCGGCTTGCTCGATCTGGTGCGCCGGCAGGGGCTGACGGTCGTGGCGGCGCTGCATGATCTCAATCATGCCGCCATGTTCTGTGACCGCGTCGCCATCCTGCATCGCGGCGAGATGATCGCGGTCGGGCCGCCGCGTGAGGTCCTGACGGCGGCAACGATCGCCGACGTTTTCGGAGTGAAATGTGCGGTCACCACGGATGAGGGCGGTTTTTCCCATATTCGTTTTCTGCCGGCCCATGGGCGGGCTGATCCAGCAAGGAAAGTACTGGCACGATGATGACATTGCCGACGCTCGTAAGCGCCGCTGCAAAGGCCAGACGGTTTTATGCCGCTGCCGCAATTGCCGTGGTAGTCGCAGGGTTTCCCCTTCATGCTTCGGCCGAGACAATGGTGTTCGAGCCCGATTTCCTGGAGATCGGGCCTGGCGACCGCGTGCGCTTCGTGCCGACCCACAAGAGCCACAATGCCGCGACCATCGACGGCATGGTTCCCGAAGGTGTCGAAGGGTTCAAAAGCCGGATCAATGACGAGTTCGAGACCGGGTTCGAAAAACCGGGCTTTTACGGCATCAAATGCTCGCCGCATTACGGCATGGGCATGGTCATGCTGATCAAGGTGGGAGAGGCGGCCTTGCCGCAAAGCTACAGGGAAGTCGAAGTGCCCGGTCGTGCCAAGACCCGGCTTGATGATCTTTTCGAGCAGGCGGGAAAATGAGTATTCTGCGGAAGTCTTGATTGGCGTTCTGGATTGTCCGGGAGGTTGCTTCCGTCATGCTCGGGCCTGTCCCGAGCATCTGCAACGCGTTGATTTTGCGATACGTGATTGGATCCTCGGGACAGGCCCGAGGATGACGTCGTGTATGCGGATAGTGAAGGGGACTGCGGCTTTCCTCAGCCCTTGACAGAAGTATCCGGCTTCACCGCACAGACCGCATAACGGTGCTGCAGCCCGCGCAGGATGCCCTTCAGCAGGCTGAAGTTTTTCGCCTGGGCGCGGTGAATGGCCCGAAGTTCCTGATCGACTGAGACAGGCTCGAAACCGGTCGCACCCAGCATCGTCGCGACATCGCCGGCCCTCGCACCTTTCGAAAAATAAACCCGCGAGAGGATGCTGTTGAATGTGTTTTCGGGGTCCGCCGGCTTGTGCGGCTGGTCGGCTTTGACGAGGCCGATGCTCTCCAGGCTGACGGCGAGTTTCTTCACCAGTCTTTCGCGCCAGCCGGTATTCACGAAATCGCCGTCGACGATCAGCAGTTTCCCGCCGGGTTTCAGAACACGGAACCATTCGGCAAAACTTGCCTGCGGGTCCACCAGCGTCCAGACCAGATGGCGGGTGATGATGACGTCAGCGCTTTCGTCCGGCTCCATCGTATTTTCGGCGTCGCCGACGAAAAATCGGATATTGCGCCCACGGCTTTTGGCCTTTTCCCGGGCAAGCCCCAGCATCGTCTCGGACCAGTCCATGCCCGTCACCTGAAAGCCGAGATCGTCCATCAGGTGCGAGATGACACCGGTTCCGCTGGCGAGATCGAGCGCCTTGCGGCCCTCACCGCGGCCCAGATGTTTCAGGATAAGCGCGTGCCAGGCCGCGCGCTCGTCTTCGGAGAAAATTTCGTGCCCGGGTGAAAGGTCGAAAGTCGCGGCGCGGCCGGACCAATAGGCCTTTATCTCGTCTCTCAGGCTGTCGTTTTTGCCATATTGCATAGTGTCTATCATCGGTCTTCAGCTCACATACCGGTCAGTTAAGAATGGCTCTAAAACATAAAACTTGACTAGTACAGTCAGAAAATAATACAGCCGCGCCAGTCAACACTGGAGAGCAATATCCGATGCGCATCTCAGCCAAATCCGCGGCACTTGCCCTTGGCCTTCTCGTATCCGCCGCATGGCCTGCAATGGCCGAAAAGGTCACCGTCAAGGATGTGACCGGCCGCGACGTGGAAGTCAATGTGCCCGTTTCGCATGTGATCCTCGGCGAAGGCCGTCAGATCTATTTCCTGGCGGCGCTCGACAAGGAAAACCCGTTCCAGCACGTTGTCGGCTGGCGCGATGACCTGGCGAAAGCCGACCCGGAAACCTATGCGGCCTATCTCGCAAAATATCCTGATATCGCCAAGCTGCCGACTTTCGGCGGCATGAAGGACGGCACCTTCGATATCGAGCAGGCCATTTCGCTGAAGCCAGACGTTATCCTGATGAATATCGATGCGAAGACCGCCACGCAGGAAGCCGGTTACATCGAGAAGCTCGAAAAAGTCGGCATCCCGCTCGTTTACGTCGACTTCCGCGAAAAGCCGATGGAAAATACCGAACCAAGCATGCGCCTGATGGGCAAGCTGACCGGCAAGGAAAAAATCGCCGAAGACTTCATCAAGTTCCGCGCCGATTCCATTGCCAAGGTCACCGATACACTTGAAAAGGCCAATCCGAAGAAGCCCGTCGTGTTCGTCGAACGCGCCGGCGGTTATTCCGACGATTGCTGCATGTCCTTCGGCAACGAGAATTTTGGCAAGATGGTCGAACTTGCCGGCGGCATCAACATGGCCAAGGACATCATTCCCGGCACGTTCGGCAACGTCAATCCGGAACAGATCATCGCTTCCAACCCGGAACAGATCATCATCACGGGTGGCAACTGGAACGGTTATGTTCCTGGCGGCAACTGGGTCGGTGTCGGTTATGGCGCGGATCTGAAGGAAGCCCACCGCAAGCTCGAAAACCTCACCAAGCGTCCGGCATTCACCGGAGTACAGGCGGTCAAGGACGGCAATGTCCACGCCATCTGGCACCAGTTCTACAACAACCCGTATCAGTTCGTGGCCATTCAGGAAATTGCCAAGTGGCTGCACCCGGATCTGTTCAAAGACCTTGACCCCGAGGCGACCTTCAAGGAATTGCATGCCCGCTTCCTGCCGCTCGACTACAAGTCCGGCTACTTCGTGTCGCTGAAGGATGCGAAATAAGACAGGGACGGTGAAGGGGAGCGCCGTCCGATCGATGGATGAAGCCGCAGCCCTGCGGCTTCATCGTTTTGTTTAGGAACTCAGTGAGGATTTCTCATGCGGCCCAACGCTCTCAGGCATCTTGCGGTACTGGCTTTCTCCCTTCTCGCCGCGGCGGCGCAGGCCGGGGAGATTACCGACGTCACCGGGCGCAAGGTCGAGCTGGACCTGCCTGCCAAGCGCGTCATCGTTGGCGAAGCCCGCCAGGTCCATGTCATCGCGGCACTCAGGGGCGATCACACCTTCGATACCATCGTCGGCTGGCGTGACGATCTCCTCAAGAAGGACCCGGACAGCTACGCTGCCTATGTCGAGCGTTTCCCTGAGATCGAAAAACTGCCGCGTTTCGGTTATGTGCCGCAGGGCGATTTCAGCCTGGAAACGGCCATCACCCTGTCGCCTGATGTGATTACCCTCAATCTGGAAGCGGAAAAATCCGCGAAGGAAAGCGGTTTCGAAGACAAGGCCGCGGCTGCCGGTATCAAGGTCATCTATCTCGATTTCCGCATCGATCCCGAAAAGAACAGCGAAGCTTCCATCGAAATCCTCGGCAAGCTCTTCGGCGCCGAAGAGCGCGCCAAGGAATTCATCGCCTATCGAAGGGCTGAAATCGCCCGCGTGACCGACCGCCTTGCCGGCGTCAAGGATCTGAAACGCCCGAAGGTCTTCATCGAGCGTGCACCCGGCATTTCCGGCGAGGACAATTGCTGCCGCACCTTCGGCCCGGTCAATTTCGGCGCGATGGTCGATCTCGCCGGTGGCCACAATATTGCCGACGGCATCATCAAGACGACCTTCGGTGATCTCAATCCCGAGCAGCTGGTGATTGCCGACCCTGATTATGTCATCGTCACCGGCTCCAACTGGGCGGCGGAATCCGACATCAACCAATTCGTTCCCGTCGGACGCGGCGCCGATATGGCCCTTTCCCGCGAAAGGCTTGCCAATCTGATGAAGCGCACGCCGTTTCCGGAACTGAATGCCGTGAAGCGTGGCAATGTCCATGCCGTCTGGCACCAGTTCTACGGCGCGCCTTACGAGTTCTTCCCGATCCAGCAATTTGCCAAGTGGTTCCACCCCGATCTCTTCGCCGATCTCGATCCGGAAAAGAATTTTGAGGAATTCCACCGGAAATTCCTCCCCGTCACCTATAAGCCGGGCTATTTCGCCTCGCTCGAAAAAGGTTTGAACCAATGACTTCGCTGAATGAAAGCGCCGATGGCGTCAGCGGGCGCGATCAATATCGCGCCCTTGCCGCACGCAGGATCCTTATCCTCGTCGGCCTTTTCCTTGCCCTGTGTTTCAGCATGGCCGCAGACATGGCGCTCGGCCCGGCACGTTATACGCTGTCGGAAGTTCTGGCGACCATTGCCGATCCGGCGGCCGTCGGAAACCAGCTTCGGGTGGTGATCTGGGATATCCGCATGCCGATCGCGCTGATGGCGGTTACCGTTGGTGCCTCACTTTCGGTTGCGGGCGCGCAGATGCAGACCATCCTGTCCAACCCGCTTGCCAGCCCCTTTACGCTCGGTATTTCGGCGGCTGCAAGCTTCGGCGCGGCGCTGGCGCTTGTCGGCGGCGTGGCGATCTTTCCGGGGGCGGTGCATTACATGGTGCCGATCAACGCCTTCATCATGGCGATGATTGCGGCGCTCTTCATCCATTTTGCCTCGACGATGCGCGGCGTGACGGTCGAAACCATCGTGCTCCTCGGCATCGCGCTGGTTTTCACCTTTAATGCGGCGCTGTCGCTGCTCGAATATCTGGCTTCCGAACAGGCGCTTGCCGCTGTGGTTTTCTGGACCATGGGCAGTCTGACCAAGGCGACCTGGGACAAGGTCTATATCACCGCCGCCATTCTCGTCGTCACCGTACCGCTGTTCATGCGCCAAGCCTGGGCACTGACGGCACTCAGGCTTGGCGACGACAAGGCGGCCAGCATGGGCATCAATGTGCGCCGGCTGCGGCTGACGACCATGCTGACGGTCAGCCTTCTCGCCGCCATTCCGGTTTCCTTCGTTGGCACCATCGGCTTTGTCGGTCTGGTCGGGCCGCATATCGCCCGCATGGTGGTGGGTGAAGACCAGCGTTTCTTCCTGCCCGGCTCGATCATCTGCGGCGCGCTGCTTCTGTCGGCAACCTCGGTCATCAGCAAGATCCTCATTCCCGGTGCGATCCTGCCGATCGGCGTCATCACGGCGCTTGTTGGCGTACCTTTCTTCTTCGCGCTTATTTTCGGCAACAGGAGACGCGCATGGTAATGCTCGCACTGAAGGATGTCGGGGCCGCCTATGGCCGCACCACCGTTCTCTCCAAGGTCGGCATCGATACGCTGGAAAGCGGCAGCGTTACGGCCGTGATCGGCCCCAACGCCGCCGGCAAGTCGACGCTTTTCAAGCGTATCGCCAGCCTCATTTCCGGCCCCGGCCTAGTTGAGTTGTCCGACACGGCCCGCGGCAAGCGCGCCATCTGCTACATGCCGCAGGATACCGGCGCCAACGCCGTGCTGACGGTTTATGAGTCCGTGCTTCTTTCGGCCAAGCAGGGCGGCGGCTGGCGCGTTCATGACAATGAGTTGTTCGAGATCGACGCCATTCTCAAGGCGCTGAAAATCCACGACCTCGCCTTTCGCGGCCTCGGCGAACTGTCCGGCGGCCAGCGGCAGCTTGTGTCGCTGGCGCAGGCGCTCGCCCGCAAACCGGAAGTGCTGCTGATGGACGAGCCGACCTCCGCACTCGATCTTCACCGGCAGATCGAGGTTTTGGGGTTCGTCTCCGATCTCGCGCAGAAAACCGGCATGATCGTGTTGATCGCCCTGCATGACCTCAACCATGCGCTTCGTTATTGCGAAAATACGATGGTGATTGCGCGCGGTGAAATGGTGGTGAGCGGCAGTACCGAAGCGGTGATCACCCCCGCCATGCTGCGCGATATCTATCGCATCGATGCCCGCATCGAGCCCTGTTCGCAGGGCAGGCCGATGGTTATCGTCGACGGCGCTATCTGAGAGAGCAAGACCCGGCCGCATCTGTGGCCGGGTTCCCGTCGCCGGCACGTCGTCAAGCATAGACCGCTACCGGCATAATTCTTGATAATAATTGTCATGAAATATCTGTTCGATGCCGCTTTTGGATGTTAGAGCTATGAACGGCAAAACTGCGCGGCCAATCAGGCCCCGGTGGGTTTCGTCGATCCCTCGAATTTCTCTCGGTTGAGACATGGGCATACGGGAAGATGACAAGCGTTATAACGCTTACGTCGCGCATAGGGTCGACCTGATCAAATACGCCACCCTTATTCTGGGGTCACGCGCGGATGCGGAGGACGTGGTTCAGGAAGCCTTCCTGAAATTCGTTCCCGAAGGCTCCGGCAATCCCACCAATCTCAAATCCTATCTTTTCCGCATCGTTCGCAATCTTGCCCTTGATAATCGCCGACGCAGCCGGCAGGACCTTCGGGAACGGCCGGACGATACGCCTTTCTGGGGCATGCCGCAGGATAATGGCACCCCGGAGGAACATGCGCTTTTCTGCGATGAAGTCCGGCAGATGCAGACTATTTTGGCCGGCCTGCCGGTTCAGGCACGGGTGGCATTGGAAATGCACAGATTCGGCGGTTACAATATGGAAGAGATCGCGCGTCATCTCGGCGTGTCGGTGGCCGGCGCCCACCGTCTCATAAAGGGCAGCATTGTCGCGATTACCAGAGAAATGAAGTAAAATAGCCTTATTGTCCTGTCTTGTGAAAAAAATCCCGTCGTCAAACGTCTTTATAGCAATTGAGAGAGACGACCCTTCCCGTCTGCCCCGCAAAGGAACTGGCCCGGTTCAATGACTGTTGATCCCGATAACAAGATTGAGTTGCCGACCGGGAAGGCGGAAGAGGCGGCCGACTGGCTGCTGCGGCTGCAGGGGGGCGCGACGGAACCGCGATTGAAGGCGGAGTTCGAGCGATGGCTGGCTGCCTCGCAGGAAAATCGCCTTGCCTGGGAACGGACATGCAAGATTTGGCGGAACCTCGGCCTGGTCGAACCGGAATTCAAGAACCTTTGGGAAGATGCTGCCCATCTGCCGGGCAAGGCTGCAATAAATCCAACGCGGCGGCGCTGGTCCGTCAGACATTATGCGGGTGCCGCCGTGGCGGCGGCATCGCTCTGTCTTGTGGTGCTGTTCATCCCGACATTTTCTGTTCGCCTTGAAGCGGATTATCAGACCAGCACGGCCGAAATGCGCACCATCACCCTCGAAGACGGCAGCACGGTGGAGCTTGCCGCGGCAAGTGCGCTTTCTGCGGATTTCAGGGATGGCCGCCGCACCGTGAAGGTGCTGAAGGGCGAAGCCTTTTTCGATGTCGTGCCGGATAAAGCCCGCCCCTTTGTCGTGGAGGCAAAGAACGTCACCGTTCAGGTGCTGGGGACGGCATTTGATGTCGACTTGACGGATGGGGTGACGCAGGTCGCACTTGCCCATGGTTCCGTGGAAGCCTCCTTCCGCAACGCGCCGCCAACGCGGCTTGTGCCGGGCGAGATGCTGGTCGTCGACGCCGCCGGTGCGATCCGCAAAGAGAATGTCCCGGTCGAAGATATTGGCGGCTGGCGCAAGGGCGAACTCTATGTGGTCGACGCAACGATAGGCTCGGTGGTGGAGCAGATCCAGCGTTACCATCCCGCATGGCTGACCATGGCCGACAAGCGGCTGGCCGAGCAGAAGGTGACGGGATTTTACGATCTGCGAGACCCTGACCGGGCGCTGGAAGCCCTTGTGGAACCCTATAGCGGCAAGGTGCATGCGATTGGCGGATCGGCCCGCATTATCACCCGCTTCTGAAACGGTCAGAAGCAAAAAATATTATTTACTTTCAGTCGTTTATAAAATTTCTTCCAAAAGCCTGAAAAAAATCGCCGTGGCAATCGTCTTTTTGTTGAGTAATCCGGTCAAGATATGTCCGGAGCGAAAGACAGGAAGACAGAAGCATTATGCGCCTCCAGATATGCAGGACCGGTTCAGGGGAAAAAACCGCAGGGCAGACCCGCAGGGCCGTGTTGCTGGCGACAACAGCGATCGCCATTTCATTCGCACCGCCTGTTCTTGCCCAGACTGGAGCGGATGCCGCAAATTCCAGGCAACCGGGCGGTGAGCAGGGGGCGACGCGCCCATTCAATATTCCCGCCCAGTCACTTTCGTCAGTCGTGAGTGCTTTCGGTCGGCAATCCGACCTTCAGGTCACGCTTGCCACGCCGGCGGCCGGTAATGTGCGCACCAATGCCGTCGCCGGCAGTTTTACGGTGCGGGAGGCCCTGTCGCGACTTCTGGCCGGCACGGGTGTCAATTTCCGCATTGCCGGGAATGGCAGAACGGTGATCATCGGCACGGGGGAATCCACCGTCGATTTTTCCGAGGCGGCGGGTACCACGGTTCTCGAAACCATCACCGTGACCGGTAAGAGCGGGCGCAACTCCCTTGCCGGCGCCGGTTATCAGGGAACGCCTGACTGGGTTTACGACACGCCCGCCAGCGTCAGCGTGGTCAGCCGCGAGGCGATCCAGTCGGCCGGCGTGCGCAACACGCGCGATGTCTTCAACCGGGTCTCCGGGGTTTATGCCGGCGAGGGCAATGGCAGCTTCCCGACCGTTTCGCCCAATGTGCGCGGCTTGCAGGAAAGTGGCCGCGTGGTCGTCTCCATCGATGGTGCGCGGCAGAACGCGCAACGGGGCTACAGCACCGGCGGCGCTTCTATTTATTCCGCCAATAACGGTCAAGCCTATGTAGACGCGGCCTTTATTCGCGCCGTCGAAGTCGAAAAAATGACCAGTGCCACTTCCGGCAATGCCGGTTCACTGGGCGGCAAGGTCGAGTTCCGCACCGTCAGCGCCGCCGATCTGATACCCGAAGGTGCAAATAAAGGTGCAGAGGTAAATGTCTCCCGCGGCAGCAATGGTTACGATTTCCAGGGTTCCGTTCTGGCCGCGGTTCGCGAACCGGACGGCCCTCTCTCTTTCGTCGCAGGTTATAGCCGCACGATCATGGATGAATACAAGATTGGAACAAAAGGCGAGGCCCTGAGCACCGCGTTAACGATGAAAGACCTTCTGGGCCGTGACGGCTGGTCGACCTTTTTCAAGAGTGAAGGCGACTTCGGGGATGTGCAGACGTCGCTTTCGTGGATGCACCAGCAGAATGATTTCGTGCAGGGTGCTTCCACGGTGGTCGATCGGGAAGGCGTGCGAAATGACAGCATCGTCGCGAAGCTGGACTGGGACCCGGAAAGCGAACTCATCGACTTCAAGTCGTCGTTGTGGCTGAACGATAATATGACGCATGAATTGCGGGCGGCGCGCACTTATGCGGTAGAGACGAATCTTGACATGGGCCTGCGCAGTTTCGGCGGCAGTCTGGAAAATACCAGTCGTTTTGACACCAGGGCTGGTGCGCTCAGCTTGAACTACGGAGCCGAAGCCTTTCGGGACATTGCGACATCCGTTGCGACGAGTGCCACAATTGCGCAAAATCCCTCCTTTGCAAGCAGCTACACGTCTTTCAGCCCTGCAGGGCGGCGCGATGTGGCCAGTCTGTTTTTAAACGGTGAACTGGAGCCGGCCGATTGGATCACTCTGAGTGGCGGGGTGCGTTACGACTGGTCGCGCCTGAAAGGATCTGCGACCTATTATAGTTTCAAGGAATCGATAGTAACGACAAGTGTGCCTTGCGATCTTGTTCGCAATCACTATACGGCCCTGGAATACTTCAATCAGGTCTTTCTGCCTGCAAATCTCCCCGTATGGGCATCCCGCTATAACGTTTTTCTCGCCAGCATCTGGCCGCGGACATCGGCCAATTGCATGCCGGGCACCGGTATAACCACCAAGACACCGGTCACCGAATACCCGTCGCATGAGGTCGATATCGACCGGACTTACAGCGCCTGGTTGCCCTCCGCCACCATCGAATTCAAACCCGTCGACTGGTTCCGCCCCTATGTGAGCTATTCCCAGAGCCTGCGCCCGCCGACAATTCTCGAGACATTTTTCGCCGGTGCGCGCCCGGGGGATAGCGCCGGATACGAATACGCTCCGAACCAGTCTCTACGCGCCGAAAAAGCGACGACCTACGAAATTGGCGCGAATATGAGTTTCGACGGCGTGCTGCTGGACGATGATACCCTGCGCATCAAAATGGCCGCCTTTCGCCGGGAGGTGAAGGACTACATCGCTCTCGGTTATCTCGTCACGGATCAGGTCTTCGACCGCACCTATACCAGCTTCGTCAATCTGGATGGCACGACCTATATGCGCGGGCTGGAATTGGAGGGCAATTATGATGCCCGCAGTTTCTGGATTGGCGGTTCGGCGACGGTTCTGAAAACGGAATGGCCTGAAAAGACACAGGTTTTTTCCAACAGCACGACCACCACGTCAGGTGAAATCGTGGCCTGGCCCGGCGATGTCGCGCCCAAGATGAAACTGACGCTCGATGGCGGCATGCGTTTCTTCGATGAAAAATTCTCGCTGGGCGCAAGGCTCAACCACGTCACGCCGACCCAGTCGCGCACGCTGGATACGGAGGGCAATCTGCGCGAGATAACCGATCCTTATACGACGGTGGACCTCTACGGTTCCTATGCCTTCAACGACAAGGCCACGCTTCGTTTCGCCGTCAACAACCTGACGGACCGCAAATATATCCCGGCCGCAAGCGCCTACACGGCGCCGGGCCGCACCTTTATCGCGACGATGAACGTGAAGTTCTGAAACGCGGAAGAATTCTCCGGGCTGGGTTGCAGCCCGTCCCGGAGATGAAACGCCTTCGCTACAGGACGAAGGTACCTCTATAGGCCAGTAAAGGAGTACACCTATGGCTACCACAATTCAACTGACGCAGTCTTCCTCCGACCTGATCGGTTACCTCAACGGTTGGACGAGCGGTTTCGGTTCGACCTATGGTGCGTTCTACGACGCTCAGACCAGCTCTCTCGCCACCACCACCATCGATCCGAACACGACCTATGAGGCGTGGGGCGATGGCAGCTCCGGCGGCAAGGGCATCGTCATGAGCGGCGCTCTGCAATACTCCCAGGGCAACCTGACGGGTTCGGTCGACAGCATCGTTCTGGGCACCGGCTACAGCCAGTCCACCAGCGGCATCGCGGTCAGCCAGCAGGAACTGCTGATCGACCCTGACAGCGCCTATTCGCTGGCCGGTGCCCGCGATCTTCTCGATCTCGCCGTCTACCAGCTTGCCCGTTTCGGCTCGCTGGCCGGCTTCTATGATTATTTCGCGGCCACCGGCACGGTGATCGAGGATACGGCTGCCTCCAACACCCTGACCGGCTTTGCCGGCGCGGATACCTTCGTATTCTCCGGCGGCAACGATGTCGTGCAGGCCGGACCGACCGGAACCTACGGCTATCAGGACGGCACGGATACGCTTGATGTCTCGGCCTGGGGCGCAACTTCGGTGGACGATTTGTTGTGGTATAATGATAACGGAAATGCCGTTATCCTTTCCGCAACAGACACGTCCGTCTCCATCACGCTGAATGGCGTCGATGCAAATGTACTCGACGCATCGGACTTCATTTTCGCCAGCGCATTGGCGCTTGCCGCGTAAAGGAAAAACAGGCTGTGGGCTTTCAAAACCACCAGCAGACACCGCCGCAGTCCCTCACTGCGGCGGTTGTTTCGCCCCTTAAAAGCACGTTTCTCGGCGTCGCGCTCGTCAGCGGCGTGGTCAATATACTGGCGCTGACGTCGCCTCTGTTCATGCTGCAGGTCTATGACCGGGTGCTGGCCAGCGGCAGCCTGCCGACACTGGTTGGGCTCGCACTGCTTGCGCTTGGCCTTTACGGTTTCCAGTGCCTGCTTGATATCATTCGCGCACGTGTTTTGATCCGCATCGGCGAAGATTTCGACATGCGTTATTCCGGGAGAGTGCACGACGCGGTGGTGCGCCTGCCGCTCGTCAACCGCATGCCGGGCGACGGGCTGCAGCCGCTGCGTGATCTCGACAATGTGCGCGGTTTTCTTTCCGGCACCGGACCGACGGCCTTTTTCGATCTGCCGTGGATGCCGCTTTATCTCGGCCTATGTTTTCTGTTTCATGTCTGGATCGGCGTGACCGCGCTCGCCGGCGCTGTACTGCTGGTATCGCTCACGATCCTCACGAACATCTTTTCACAAAAGCCGATCCGCGACACCATGGTGGAAAACATGGCCCGCAACCGGCAGCTGGAAGCTTCGCGCCGCAATGCCGAGGTCGTGCAGGCGATGGGGCTTGGCCGCCGGCTCGGCAAACGCTGGCAGAGTTCTAACGAGGCCTATCTCGCGGCCAACCGCAAGGCAGGTGACGTGGCCGGTGGTCTCGGCAATCTCGCAAAATCGCTGCGGGTCGTGTTGCAATCGGCGATTCTGGCGGTTGGCGCCTGGCTGGTCATCAGGCAGGAAGCCTCGGGCGGCGTGATGATCGCCAGCTCGATCATGATGGGCCGGGCATTGGCGCCCGTCGATCTCGCCATTTCCAACTGGAAGTCCTTCGTGGCCGCCCGGCAGAGCTGGGCGCGGCTGAGAGAGCTGTTTGCGCAGATGCCGGCCAATGCCGCCGCCATGGCCCTGCCAAAGCCTGAAAAGGAACTGCGGGTCGAGAATGTCACCATCGTTCCGCCGGGAGAAAGAAAACCCACCGTCACCGGGCTTGGTTTTGTCGTAACCGCCGGAAACGCGCTCGGTATCATCGGTCCTTCCGGCTCGGGCAAATCCACGCTCGCGCGCATTCTCACCGGCGCCTGGATGCCCGCCGCCGGCAAGGTGCGGCTGGATGGCGCGAGCTTCGATCAATGGGATCGCGAAACACTTGGCCGCCATATCGGTTATCTGCCGCAAGGGGTGGAGCTGTTCGATGGCACGATCGGCGAGAATATCTCCCGTTTCGACGACAATCCGGATCCGGAGGCCATCATTGCAGCGGCCAGGGCGGCCGGTGCACATGAACTGATCCTGCGCTTTGAAAAAGGTTATGACAGCGATATCGGCGAGGCGGGTTCTACACTTTCGGCCGGACAACGCCAGCGTATAGGTCTTGCCCGGGCGCTTTACGGCGATCCCTTTATCGTGGTGCTGGACGAGCCGAACGCCAATCTCGATGCCGAAGGCGAGGCGGCTGTGGTCAAGGCCATTACATCGGTCAAAGCGCGGGGCGGCATTGCCGTTGTCGTTGCCCACCGGCCGAGCGCGATTGGCGCCGTCGATTACATTTTGATGATGGAAGACGGGCGAATGAAGGCTTTCGGTCCTCGTGACGAGGTGCTGTCGAAGGTGCTCCGCGTTCCGCAGGCGCAGGCGGCCAAGGGATTTGCCGCATCCGCCCAGACCGTCTCGCCGCTACGTGTCGTTGCCAATGTCCAACCCAAACCCGCGCTGGTGGACGATGTTCAGGATGAGGAGAGCCAGGAAGGAGATGCGGATGCCAAACATTGATCAGCGAACCCAAGTCTCCCGCTCCATCCGCAAACATCTTCTTGCCGGTCTTGCCGCAGGCGCAGCATTACTGGCTGGTGTCGGCGGCTGGGCCGCGACGACCAATCTTGCCGGAGCGGTGGTCGCTTCCGGTCACCTGGTGGTGGATTCCTATACGAAGAAGGTGCAGCATCCTAAGGGTGGTGTCGTCGGCGAAATCCTGGTGAATGAGGGAGAGAGGGTGAAGGCGGGTGACGTGGTCATGCGTCTTGACGCGACCCAGACCCGCGCCAATCTCGCCATCGTCACCAAGCGTCTGGATGAGCTTGGCGCGCGCATGGCAAGGCTGGAAGCGGAGCGCGACGACCTTGCCGAACTCATCTTTCCACAGGCTCTGATAGCGCGCAGGGACGATCCCGATGTCGCCTCCGCCATGCGCAGCGAAACGAAACTTTTCGAATTCCGCAAATCCTACCGTGAGGGCCGCAAGGCGCAGCTTGCCGAACGCATCACTCAGTTCGAGCATGAAATCGAAGGGCTGAAGGCGCAGGAAGTCGCTTATGATAACGGCCTTGCGGTACTGGAAGCGGAAATCACGTCGCAGAAATCCCTGCGTGAACAGGGCGTCGTGTCCGTGCAGCGGCTGAACAGCCTGCAGACACAGGCCGCGACCTTTGGCGGCGAGCGTGGTGAAAAAATTGCCTATCAGGCGCAGACGGCGGGGCGCATCACCGAAACGAAGCTTCAGATCCTGCAGATCGATCAGGAGTTGCGCACCGAGGTCGGCCGGGAACTGCGCGAGATACAGGCTCAGATGGGCGAGTTCGTCGAGCGCAAGGTCGCCGCCGAAGATGAGTTGAAGCGCATCGATATCGTCGCGCCGCAATCCGGCATGGTGCATGAAATGGCCGTGCATACGGTCGGCGGCGTGGTGACGCCCGCCGATCCGATCATGCTGATCGTGCCTGATGGAGACGAGCTGGCGCTGGAGGTGCAGATCGTGCCGAAGGATATCGACCAGCTGCAGGTGGGGCAAAAGGCCATGCTGCGCATGACCGCCTTCAACCAGCGGGTCACGCCGGAACTGGAGGGTCATGTCAGCCGCATCGCGGCTGACATCACCACCGATCAGCGCACCGGTCTTTCCTATTATCTGGCGCGGATTTCCGTACCGGTCTCCGAGCGGGAAAAGCTGAACAATGCGCCGCTGGTGCCGGGCATGCCTGCCGAGGCCTTCATCCAGACCAGTGAAAGGACGGCGCTGTCCTATATCGCCAAACCACTGACCGATCAGATCAGCCGGGCCTTCCGCGAGGAGTAGCGACCTTTTTTGCCCGTCCGATGCCGTCATAGCAATATGGCGGTGACGTATCGGGCGATGTAGGCATCGCCACGCATGACACGGTCTAGGACGTGAAATTGTCGGCGGCTATCGAGCTTGGGATAAAAAACCGGTGACACGAAGCACTATCGGCGGCAAAAGGTTTGAACCGATACCCGCTCGTTTTTCATCCATTGGTGCTGGCCTTATGAACATCAAGCAGCTCGAAGTCCTGCGAACGCTTCTTTCCACCGGCTCGACCATCGCCACCGCCAAGGCCATGGGGCTGAGCCAATCCGGTATCAGCCGGCTCTTGGCGCAGCTGGAGGCGGATCTGTCGCTGACGCTGTTTGCCCGTGACAAGGGGAGGCTCATTCCGACGCCGGAGGCTGCACTTCTTGCCCGTGATGCGGAAAATGTGCTGCTGGCAGTTGATCGTATGTCCGGCCACGCCGAAGATTTGCGCAATGGTGCGGCGGGTCCCGAAATCGTCCGCATCGGCCTGCCGAGCAGCATGTGGGAAAATTTCGCGCCAGCCATGCTGATTGATTACGTCCGGGATTTTCCTGGCGTGCGCATCGAGACTTTTTTCGAAACGACGACGGCCATCAACAAGCTTGTGGGGGAACGGGTGATCGATCTGGGTTTCCTGCGGATGGAAGGCGAGATCGGACCGGGCATCGATGTCGAGCGCGTTGCCACCGGCAAAAGCGTCTGCGTGGTCCGGGAAGATCATCCGCTGGCCGACCTTCAAGAGATCACCGTCAAAGACCTTCGCAACATTCCGCTGATCCTCATTGGTCGCCAGCGGCCGAACCGTATGGCGCTCGATCAAGTGTTCAAGAAGGCTGGCGTCAAGCCGATGGTGAAGATCGAGACCCATACCAACAGTTCCGCATGCGCTTATGTCGCCCACGGGCTAGGGGTAACGATCATCAGCAGTTTTTATGCGAATCTCTACCGGCATCTTCCCGTCGTTGCCCGACCATTCGTCCCGCAGGCGACGCAGGAATTCGGTCTAGCTCGCGCCTCCGGTGCACCGTTGTCCATCGCTGCGCAGGCGCTTAGCAATGCGTTGAAGCGGGAAATTCAGCTTTCGCAAAAAATCGACTGAAAACGGGATTTTGGGCGGGAAATCTCATTGTCGTCATCAGGATGAAACACGCCGTCATTCTGCATAGCTATATGACGTTTATGCATAATATTGCGCGATATTTCTCGATCCGTCATAGTCACCAGCAACGAAACCGATAGAGGCGGGATGTCATTCCCGGCCATCAATCGTGGGGAACCGATGATAAGATTCATACTGAGCCGTCTGTTGATGGCGCTGCCGACGATCGCATTCGTGTCGATCACGGTCTTTGCGCTCATCCGCTTCATTCCGGGTGATCCGGCCGCCCTGATGCTGGGCGATATGGCGCAACCGGAACAGATCGAGGCGATGAGGACTGAACTCGGCCTCGACAAGTCCATGCTGCAACAATTCGTCATCTGGGCGGGCAATGTGGTGCAGGGGGATTTCGGCCGGTCCATCGTCAACGACGAGGCGGTGTTGCCGCTGGTCGTCTCGCGCTTTCTCGTCAGCGCCGAGATCGTCGTGGTTGCCGTGCTGCTCGCCAGCCTGATTGCGGTACCGGCGGGTGTGATCGCTGCCTGGAAACAGAACAGCCTGACCGATCTTGCGCTGGTGGGAACGGCGACCCTGCTCCTGTCCATCCCGACATTCTGGCTGGGCCTTCTGTTGCTGCTGTTCTTCGGCCTCAAGCTTGGCTGGTTGCCGGTGCTGGGATATGTGTCGATCAGCGACAATCTCGTTGGCGGCATGCTGTATCTCGTCCTGCCTGTGATGACGCTTGTCATCCACGAAATGGGCGTTCTGATCCGCATGGCGCGTGCCTCCACGCTGGAAGTGCTGCGGCTGGATTACATCACTCACGCCCGCGCAAAAGGCCTTTCGGAAAGCGCAGTGCTCTGGCGGCACGCCTTCAAGAACGCCTTTGGCCCGACATGGACGATGATCGGCCTCATCCTCGGCAATCTTCTCGGCGGCATCGCCGTCATCGAGACGGTGTTCACCATTCCGGGGCTGGGACGGCTGATGGTCGACAGTATTTTCGCCCGCGACTATCCCGTGATCCAGGGCTGCCTGCTGTTCGTTTCCCTGTCTTACGTGCTGGTCAACCTCTTCGTCGACCTGCTTTATCCCCTCTTCGATCCGCGCGTGGTTGCCGAATGAAAAAGTTCACACTCAACGGGCTTATCGGCGGCATTCTCATCGCCCTCCTGCTCATCACCGCCATTACCGGCCTGTTCTGGACGCCCTATGATCCGATGAAGCTCGGTTTCGCCTCGCGTCTGGCTGCCCCAGGTGCGGGCCATCTTCTCGGCACCGACGAGTTCGGGCGAGATGTTCTCAGCCGCCTGATGGTCGGCGCGCGCGCCAGCGTCTGGATCGGTTTCCTGACGGTGAGCTTCGCGACGATCTGCGGCACTCTGATAGGTCTTGTCAGCGGTTATGCACGCGGCTGGGTGGATGGCGTCATCATGGCGATCAACAACGCGCTTCTCGCCTTTCCGGGAATTCTGCTGGCGCTTGGTCTTCTCGCGGTGTTCGGCGCCAACCAGTACGGCATCATCTTTGCGCTTGGCATCGCCTACACGCCGTCCATGGCCCGCGTGGTGCGCGGGGCAGTGCTGTCGCTGCGGGAGCGCGAGTTCATCGAGGCATCGCTGGTAATGGGCAATGGCGAGATTTACACCATGTTCCGCCACATCCTGCCCAACTGCATAGCGCCGATCACGGTGCTTGCCACCTCCATGTTCGGCTGGGCCATCCTCTCGGAAAGCGCGCTCTCCTTCCTCGGCCTTGGCGTGCCGCCGCCGGCCCCCACCTGGGGCAACATGCTGGCCGCCGGCCGGCCTTTCATTCAGCAGGCCGTCTGGCTCGGGCTGTTCCCCGGTCTCTGCATCGCGCTGACGCTGCTCGGCATCAATCTTCTGGGCGATGCCCTTCGTGACAGGCTTGACCCGCGCATGAGAGGTCTCAAATGACTGATAATACACTTCTCACCGTGCGCGGCCTTTCGCTGGAGGTCGCAGGCAGCGGCCACCGGGTAGTCAAGGACGTCTCCTTCGATATTGCGCCTGGCGAAATCTTCGGCATCGTCGGCGAAAGCGGATCGGGAAAGACGCTCGCCACCCGCGCGCTCATCTCGCTTCTGCCCCCGGCAATCGCCGTTACCGGCGGATCGGTCATCTACAAGGGACAGGACGTAATGTCCCTGCCAGCAAGGGAGCTTCGCCGCCTGCGCGGCGCGGAGATCGGCGTCGTATTCCAGGAGCCGATGACATCTCTCAATCCATCAATGACGATTGGCCGGCAGCTGGAAGAAGGCCTGATCCTTCACACCAAATTGTCGCCGGAAGAGCGTCGTGAAAAAATTCTCGAGATGCTGAGACGGGTCGGCATCCGCGATCCCGAAGGCGCGCTTGCTGCCTATCCGCATGAGTTTTCCGGCGGTATGCGCCAGCGCATCATGCTGGCTTCGGTCATGCTTTTGAAACCGGCCTTGCTGATCGCCGACGAGCCGACCACGGCGCTCGATGCCGTCATCCAGCGTGACGTCATGGAACTGATGGTCGAACTGACACGCGCCGAAGGGACGGCCGTTCTCCTCATCAGCCACGATCTGCCGATGGTGGCGCGTTATACAAGTCGCATCGTTGTTATGGAGAAGGGCGCGATTGTCGAGCAGGGCCGCACCGAAGACCTGCTCGACGCGCCGCGGCACCCCTATACGAAAAAGCTGCTTTCCTCCCTGCCATTCCGCGGCGAGCCGCGCAGTATCGACACCTCCAAGGCGCCGATGGTTTCGGCCCGCGGTATCGTTGTCGATTATGCCGGCCGCAAATCCTTGCTGAAGAAAGCCAAACCGAAGCGGGCGCTGCATGGCGTCAGTATCGACATTCATGAGGGCGAGGTCGTGGCGCTGGTCGGCGGTTCCGGCTCCGGCAAGACGACGCTGGGGCGCACCATCGCCGGTCTCGTCAAAGAAAGCGAAGGGCATATCCGCTTTCAGGGCCGGGAGCGCAACGAGGACTGGAATGACTATCGCCTGAATTGCCAGATGGTGTTTCAGGACCCCTATTCCTCGCTCGATCCGCGCATGACCATTCAGGCTCTGGTGGAAGAGGCGCTGCGCCTCGTGCCCGGTCTCGATCAGGCGGCCAAGCGCAAGCGGGCGCTGGAAACGCTGGAAGAGGTAGGACTTGGCGTGGACTATGCTGGCCGGTACCCGCACGAACTTTCCGGCGGCCAGCGCCAGCGCGTGGCGATTGCCCGCGCCATTGCCCGCCGCCCACGTTTCCTGATCGCCGACGAACCGGTTTCGGCGCTCGATGTGACGGTGCGGGCGCAGGTGCTCGATCTCTTTTCCGATCTGCAGAAACGCTACGGCTTTTCCTGCCTGTTCATCAGCCACGACCTCGGTGTGGTCGAACAGGTGGCCGACCGTGTCGTCGTCATGCAGGACGGCCGCATCATCGAAGAGGGCGACCGCGATACGATTTTCGACAGCCCGAGGGAGGCCTATACGCGCCGGCTTCTCTCGGCCATTCCCGCCCTGGACCAGAATGAAAAAGGCGGCGTGACACTCAAATGGCGTCTCGAAGATGAAGCTTAACAGGAAGATGACAATGACCGTGGCTGAACAACTGAATGCTATCTGTGATGTACAGCCTTTCGTGACGCGCTTCATGGTGCGCAATCTCCTGACCGGCGAAGAGATCGGTCGGGGAGAAAACGAGGAGACGCCATCGGGCAGCACTCGCAAGACGTCGATCATGATGGCCGTGCTCAAGGCTGCCAGCGAAGGGCGGATAGATCTCGACCAGCCCGTCACCTATGAAAAGCGGCTGGCGGAAGAGGTTGCCAGCGGCATGTTCCGCTATATGACGCCGGGCATCGTCATTTCGCTCCGCGATGCGATCGCCGGTATGATGGTGCTGAGCGACAATGTCTGCACCAAGATGGTGCTGGAGAGGCTGACGCTGGAAGAGGTGGACGGCTATTGCAAATCGCTTGGCATGGCCAACACCCACCACCGTTTCCTCATTCCGCCGCTGGCGCTGGCAGCTGACCATCCGTTGAAGACCGTCACCACCACCTCGGCGGCGGACCAGGTGCTGTTGCTTCAGACCATTCTTGATGCGCAGTCGTCGCCGGAAGCGCAGGCGAAACTCGGTTGCAGCCCGCAATTGTGTGAGTGGGCCATGCAGACGCTGAAAAACCAGATTTTGCGGTACGGAATTCGCTCCCGCCTGCCTTTCGAGGCCATGGTGGCCAGCAAGAGCGGTCGTGGCAAACGCGGGCGTATGGATGCCGGCATCGTCTACAGAAACGGCGCGCCGTCCTTCATCATCACCACCTATACCGACGAAGTACCGCAGGTAATGCCCGATGGCACGCCGGGATACACCATCGCGCTCGAAACGATCGGCCGGCTGGCGCAAGCCTGCTGGGACGGCTTTAAGCAATGACAATCAACGACAACAAAGAGGGTAGAACAGTGAAAAAACTTCTTCTTGCAGGCGTTGCCCTGCTCGTGACCGCCAATTTTGCCGCAGCACGCGACATCACCATCGCGCAAAGCTCCGATCTGCGTAGCAGCAATCCGGGCGTAAACCGCGACGGCAATACGGACGGGGTGATCCTGCACATCGTCGAAGGCCTCGTTGGTTATAACAATGCCGGTGAGGTGAAGCCGCTTCTCGCCGAAAGCGTCGAGGTTGCACCTGACGGCCTCGCCTATACGTTCAAGCTGCGCAAGGATGTGAAATTCCACAATGGCAAGCCGCTCACTGCAGAGGATGTCGTCTGGAACTGGACACGTTACCTGAAGCCGGAAACCAAATGGGCCTGCCTCAACGATTTCGCGGAGGGTGGGGCAGCACACGTTACCGCCGTCAAGGCCACGGATGCATCGACGGTTCAGATCACCCTTGAAAAACCCTCCGGTGTTTTCCTCGGCCTCATGTCGCGGCCCGAATGCGGTTATACCGGCATGATCTCGCCGGAATCAGTCGCCGCTGACGGCAGCTTCGTCAAACCCATCGGCACCGGCCCGTTCCAGTGGGATGAGTGGAAGAAGGGCGAGTATATCCGTCTTGCCAAATTTGCCGATTATATTTCGCCGGCAAATGACGGCAAGCCTGATGGCATGGTCGGCTCCAAGCGGCCGCTCGCTGACGGCATCAAGTTCATGGTCATTCCGGATGCTTCCACCGTGAAGGCCGGGCTGGAATCCGGCGTGCTCGATACGGCTGAGATTTCTCCCGATCTCATTCCGGAGTTCAAGACCAATGACAAGATGCAGCTCATCGTGTCTCGTAACAACGGCAAGAACCTGTTCTACATCCAGACCCGCGACAAGGTGCTGAGCAATCCCGGCGTGCGCCGCGCCATGGCGATGGCGCTTGATCTCGACGAGCTGGTCGCTGCCGCATCGAACGGCACGGGCGAGGCCAATGGCTCGATGGTCTCGCAGGACTCGGTCTATTATGACGAGACCCAGAAGAGGCGCCCGGCCTATGATGTCGAGGCCGCGAAGAAGGAACTTGAGGCAGCCGGTTACAAGGGCGAGCCGATCTCCATCATCGCCAACAAGCGTGGCAACGTGCCGAGCTTCCCGGCCGCCGTCATGGCGCAGGCCATGATGCAGCAGGCGGGTCTCAATGTGCAGATCGAGGTGCTGGATTACGCCACGCAGGTGGACCGCCGCCGTTCCGGCAATTATCAGGTGATCTCGCAGTCGGTCGCCCCGCGTCTCGACCCGGCCCTGATGTATGCCTTCTACGTCGGCAACAAGGACAAGAACGCCTCCCTGATGTGGGATGATCCGAAGGCGATCGAGCTGATGAAGGCCGCTTATGTCGAGGCCGATCAGGCGAAGCGCCAGAGGGTTTTCGATGAGTTCCACGAGCTGATGCTGAAGGAAATGCCGGGCATCTTCCTCTACGACATGGTTGATGTCTGGGGCGCGACGAAAAAGCTCAAGGGCCAGCCGGTGTGGCAGTCGAACGCCCGTCTCTGGGAAGTCTCTGTCGACAACTGATCCACTAGCGCCCGCGCCGGAGGCGGACCCCGGCGCGGGCATTTCCATCATAGACCGTAATGATTTGGCGGCCCATCCGCCGAAGCGTTTGCGCGTGCCCTTGAGGGCAGGAATGCGAGGACAAGCCATGAACCGTGACGCCGTGATGTCGATTGCCGCCGAAATCGAGGCAATGAAGCCCGATTTCACCACCTTGAGCGACAGCATCTGGGACTTTGCCGAACTCAAATTCGAGGAGAGGCAATCCGCCAGGGTTCTGGCAAACGCGCTTGAGGAAAACGGCTTTGTGGTCCGCCGCGGTGTAGCCGGCATGGACACGGCCTTCATCGGCGAATTTGGTCAGGGCAACCCGATTATTGCCTTCCTTGGCGAATTTGACGCGCTTGCCGGCATGAGCCAGGTGGCCGGTGTGGCCGAGGCAAAACCGCTTGAACCCGATGCCACTGGTCATGGCTGCGGCCATAATCTACTCGGCGTCGGGTCGCTGATGGGGGCCATTGCTCTCGCCCGGCATCTGAAAGGCAATAACCTTCCCGGCACGGTGCGTTATTATGGTTGCCCCGGTGAAGAGGGCGGTTCCGGCAAGACCTTCATGGTGCGGGCCGGCCTGTTCGATGATGCCGATGCGGCTTTGACCTGGCATCCGGCACCCTTCAACGGTGTGCGTTCCACCAATAATCTTGCCGTGCTGGAATATTTCTACCGTTTCAAGGGTGTTGCGGCCCACGCCTCCAACGCCGCCCATCTCGGTCGCTCGGCGCTCGATGCTGTCGAACTCATGAATGTCGGCGTTAATTTCCTGCGCGAACACATGCCGCAGGATTGCCGGGTGCATTATGCAATCACCGATACCGGCGGCAAGGCGGCGAATGTGGTGCAGGCGAAGGCCGAAGTGCTTTACCTGATCCGCGCCCCGGAAATACGTCAGGCGCTCGATCTTGCCGCGCGGGTGGACAAGGTGGCGCGTGGTGCTGCCATGATGACCGAAACGGAGGTGGAGATCGTCTTCGATACCGCCTCCACCAATCTCCTGCCCAACATCACGCTGGAAACGGCGATGCATGAAAACATGGTGACGCTTGGCCCTGTCGCCTTCGACGAAGCGGATATCGCTTTCGCAAAGAGCATTCAGGACACCTTTACTGACGAGGCGATCAAAAGCAGCATTCGGCTCTACCAGATAAAGGGCGATGTTTTTTCCAACCGGAAGATCGATGGTTCGACGCCCCTGCATCTCGGCCTGCGCGATTTCGAGGGCCAGTCCCATTTCCGGGCGGGTTCCACCGATGTCGGTGATGTCAGTTGGGTGACGCCGACGGCACAATGCTGGACGCCCGCCTGGGCGATTGGCACCAATCCGCATACCTGGCAGGTGGTGGCACAGGGTAAGGCCCCTGCCGCACACAAGGCCATGGCACATGCCGCCAAGGCAATGGCATCGACAGGTCTTGCGCTGATGACCTCGCCGGAACTGCTCGCCAATGCCAAAAAGGAGTGGCAGGAAAAGACCGAAGGCAGCAGATATGTCTGCCCGATTCCCCCCGATGTCATGCCCGGTTCCCACCTGTAAGACGCTGTGCGCCCATCACGCCCGCTCGTCAACAGATCCGTTTGCCGCGAGATTTTTACCGGCGGCGTGGTGAATCGCATAGACGTTCCAGCTGAAGAGACAGGATGTTCCGGCGGCCCTCTGACGAGAGGGCTGACGGATTCTGGCGTGGAATAAATCTTCCATCATAGTAGACCTCATCCCGTGCTTTGAACCGGGAGTTCGCAATTTCAACGGCTTATGGCTCTCCGCCTCAAGGGCGAGAATGAGGCCGATGGAGTTTTGATATTGCCGTTGGCAATCCGGTCTGGAACGCGGCTCTTCTGGAATTTCCCTTTATCACTGCCTTGTGTGCCGCTTTGTAGTGGGGCTGCGAAGAAAGCATTGACGTTCGAACCAAAAATGGAATAAATATATCGAACAGACAGAAAATCGGTTTCATTATTCCGTTTTCTGAAACTGAGGAGGTTGCGGCGGGCTTTCGGGTTCGCCTCCGGTTGGGAGAGGCGGCACCGGACGCCATGGAGGAGAAAACGCAATGAAGAAATTTATCATTGGCGCAGCCATGTCTGTGCTTCTCGGCACAGCAGCACATGCGGAGACGGTCGGTGTCTCGATGGCGCTGTTCGACGACAACTTCCTGACCGTGCTGCGCAACGGCATGCTGGATTATTCCAAGGAACTGAAGGGTGTGACCCTGCAGGTCGAGGACGCTCAGAACGACGTTGCCAAGCAGCAGAGCCAGATCCAGAATTTCATCGCCTCCAAGGTCGATGCGATCATCGTCAATCCCGTTGATACGGATGCGACGGCGGCCATGTCGAAGCTTGCTGCCGACGCCAAGATCCCGCTGGTTTACGTCAACCGCCAGCCGGTGAACGTCGATAGCCTGCCGGACGGCCAGGCATTCGTCGCCTCCGACGAGACGGTTGCCGGCACGCTTGAAGCGAAAGAAGTTTGCCGTCTTCTCGGTGGCAAGGGCAACGCGGTCATCATGATGGGTGAGCTTTCCAACCAGGCGGCGCGTATGCGCACACAGTCTGCGAAGGATGTTTTGAAGACCGACGAGTGCAAGGGCATTTCCGTGGTTGAAGAGCAGACCGCGAACTGGCAGCGCACGCAGGGTTCCGACCTTGTAACCAACTGGCTCTCCAGCGGCATCGAATTCAACGCCGTCATTGCCAACAACGATGAAATGGCGATTGGCGCGATCCAGGCCCTGAAGGCTGCCGGCAAGGACATGAAGAGCTATGTGGTCGCCGGTGTCGACGCCACGCAGGATGCTCTCGCGGCCATGCAGGCCGGCGATCTGGATGTGACGGTGTTCCAGGACGCTGCAGGGCAGGGCAAGGGTGCGCTCGATGCCGCGCTGAAGCTCGTCAAGGGCGACAAGATCGAGAAGAAGGTCTACATTCCCTTCCAGCTCGTCACGCCTGAAAACGTCAAGGACTACGTGGCCAAGAACTAACGTCCGCGTTCCGGCATCTACGCCCGTTTTTTATATGACGGGCGGATGCCGGTTCTCGACGGCGCTGGAGTAATTGCTTCGGCGCCTACGCGGGCCAGGATTGAATTTCAGTGAATTCAAACTATTACAGCGCCCTTTTTGTCGTGACCGACATGGCGCTGTAAGCCTCCCCGGAGGCGAGGCGCCTTATGGCGAGCCTGTCGCCGGTATTTTTGTCTATTGTGGAGGATGAGATGGTCGTCAGTCCATCGACAATGGCCGCCGTGCGCGCCAGCGGAGCCGTGCCGAATGCGGAATTTCTTCTCGCGGCGGATGGCATACGCAAGGAATTTCCAGGCGTTGTGGCGCTCGACGATGTGCAGTTCCACCTCAAGCGCGGTACCGTGCATGCGCTGATGGGTGAGAATGGCGCCGGCAAATCGACGCTTATGAAGATTCTCGCCGGCATCTACCAGCCGGATAACGGAGAAATCCGCCTGAAGGGCGCGCCGATACGTCTCGATTCCCCGCTCGACGCGCTGGAAAACGGCATTGCCATGATCCATCAGGAACTGAACCTGATGGCTTATATGACGGTAGCCGAAAATATCTGGATTCGCCGCGAGCCGAAAAACCGGCTGGGCTTCATCGATCATGGCGAAATGTATCGCCGCACGGAAACGCTGCTGGAACGGTTGGGCATCGATCTCGATCCGGAAACGCGTGTCGGCGAGCTTTCCGTCGCCAGCCGTCAGATGGTCGAAATCGCCAAGGCGGTTTCCTACAATTCAGACGTTCTCATCATGGATGAGCCGACATCGGCTTTGACGGAGCGCGAGGTCGAGCATCTCTTCCGCATCATCCGCGATCTGAGGGAACGAGGTATCGGCATCGTTTACATCACTCACAAGATGAACGAGCTGTTCGAGATCGCCGACGAGTTCTCCGTTTTCCGCGACGGCAAATATATCGGCACCCACGCGTCCACCGATGTGACGCGTGACGACATCATCCGCATGATGGTAGGCCGAGAAATCACCCAGATGTTCCCGAAGGAAGAGGTTCCGATCGGTGACGTAGTGCTGTCGGTCAAGAACCTGAATCTGGACGGTGTCTTCCATGACGTCTCTTTCGATGTCCGCGCCGGTGAAATTCTCGGCGTCGCGGGCCTCGTCGGCTCCGGACGCTCCAATGTGGCGGAAACGGTATTTGGCGTGACGCCCGCTTCCTCGGGTACGATTTCGATCGACGGCAAGCCGGTTTCGATCGACAGCCCGACAACGGCTATCAGTCACCGCATGGCGTTCCTGACGGAGGACCGCAAGGATACCGGGTGCCTGCTCATCCTCAATATTCTCGAGAATATGCAGATCGCGGTGCTGCAGGACAAATATGTCGCCAACGGCTTCGTGCAGGAAAACGCGCTGTCGGAAGCCTGCGAAGAAATGTGCCGCAAGCTCCGCGTCAAGACGCCGCATCTTTACGAGCGCATCGAGAACCTGTCAGGCGGCAACCAGCAGAAGGTACTGATCGGACGCTGGATGCTGACCAAGCCGCGCATTCTCATTCTCGATGAACCGACGCGCGGCATTGATGTCGGGGCCAAGGCGGAAATTCACAAGCTGGTTTGCGAGATGGCGCGCCAGGGCGTCGCCGTCATTATGATTTCCTCCGAAATGCCGGAGGTTCTGGGTATGAGCGACCGTGTCATGGTCATGCATGAAGGTCGGGTGACGGGTTTCCTTGCTAGAAGTGAAGCCACGCAGGTGAAGGTGATGGATCTCGCATCGCGGTGAGGCGCGCCGGGATTTCTCGAGGAGGAACGATTATGACTACGAACGCCGCCAACGCACAGTTGGACGCAAAATCCGGACGCAAGCCGCACCGGCGCATCCCGCCCGAGGCCAATATCTTTTTCGTGCTGATCGGCATTGCGCTAGTTTATGAAATTCTCGGCTGGATTTTCATCGGCCAGAGCTTTTTGCTTAACCAGCAGCGCCTGACGATCATGATCCTGCAGGTATCGGTGATCGGCATAATCGCCGTTGGCGTGACCCAGGTCATCATCACCGGCGGTATCGATCTTTCCTCCGGCTCCGTCGTCGGCCTGACGGCGATGTTGGCCGCCAGCGTGGGGCAATCATCCACATGGCCGCGGGCGCTTTATCCGGGGCTGACTGATCTGCCCTTCTTCATTCCGCTGGCTGTCGGCATTCTGGCTGGCGCATTGGCCGGCTTTATCAACGGGCAACTTATAGCGCGCACGAAAATCCCGCCCTTCATCGCAACCCTCGGTATGATGGTGACGGCGCGTGGCCTTTCCAAATGGTACACCAAGGGCCAGCCGATTTCCGGTCTGACTGACGGTTTCACCTTCATCGGTACAGGTGTCTGGCCGGTCGTGGTGTTCCTCGTCGTCGCCATCATTTTCCACGTCGCGCTGCGTTATACGCGTTATGGCAAGTTCACCTACGCCATCGGCGCCAACCAGCAGGCGGCCCGCGTTTCCGGTATCAATATCGAAGCGCATCTGATCAAGGTCTATGCCATTGCCGGTCTGCTGGCCGGTCTCGCCGGCGTCGTCACCGCCGCCCGTGCACAGACAGCGCAGGCCGGCATGGGTGTGATGTATGAACTTGACGCCATCGCTGCGGCCGTCATCGGAGGCACATCGCTCGCCGGCGGCGCTGGCCGGATTACCGGAACTGTCATCGGCACCATCATTCTTGGCGTCATGACTTCAGGCTTCACGTTCCTCAGGGTCGACGCCTATTACCAGGAGATCGTCAAGGGCCTGATCATCGTGGCCGCCGTTGTTGCCGACGTTTACCGCCAGAAGAAACGCGCAAAGCGCTGAACACTCCTCCTCCCGGACTTGGGGCAAGCTTTCAGAGCTTGCCCCTTTTTTATGGGCGAATGAATGAGGGGATCGGCAAAGATCAGGCCTTGCTGTTACGGTACGCGTGAACAGCCTTGCCGAATGCCTCGAACAGCGCGCGCGATGGCGCATCCGTCTCGGCCCAATATTCCGGATGCCACTGCACGCCGACGGCAAAGCCCTTGGCGTCGATGACGGAGACGGCCTCGATGGTGCCATCCGCGGCGGTCGCTTCCACCTGCAAGCGCGGTGCTGTCTCGGCAATCGCCTGTCGGTGCAGCGAATTGATCTGGATTTCGCCCGACATGCCGAGATGTTGCGCAATGCAGGAGCCCTCGCGCACATGCACCGGCTGGCGGATGGCGAAGGCGACGTCACGGTCGTCATGTTCAGGCTTGCGGTGATCCCACGTTCCGGGCTGTTCCTGAATTTCGGAAGCCAGCGTGCCGCCCAGCGCCACATTCAGTTCCTGAATACCGCGACAGATGGCAAGCATCGGAATGCCGCGTTCCAGCGCCCGACGTATCAGTGGCAGGCTGGTGGCGTCGCGGGCAGGGTCGAAGGGACCATCGCTTTCCTGCGCCTCTTTGCCGTAGAGGGAAGGGTGCACATTGGTGGCGGAACCGGACACGAGCAGGCCATCCACCCGGTCGAGAATGGCGTCCACCTCGTTACCATCCTCGAAGGCCGGGACGATGAAGGACATGACGCCCGCCACCTTCAAAGCGGCGGAAAGATACTGGTTCTGCGCGGCGTGCCAGTCGGCTCCGGCAAAATGCCTGATGTCGGCGGGAACGGCGATGATGGGTTTTGGCATGGTGGCTCCGGGACGAATCTTCGAAATTTGTGCGACTGCCGGTGGGCCAAGTCAAGCGTGTGTTTTGCGTTCTATCGGTCATATATGCATCTAAAGTATAAGGCGTCGCTCGGATATTTCAGTTGCAAATAAAATACGGAGGAGAAGTCGAGAAAATTCTCGAAACCGCCGGTTTTTCCGCGATTAATTCTTGGAACGGGTGCTTGTCAGCCGGGCTGGAACCGTGCTTACTTCGCTACGATGCCTGAACAGCGACGAGGGGAATTCAAAGCTGCGGGCAGCGTTCATATCTGGGAGGATATAGATGGATCGCCGTTCCTTTATGAAAAAAGGCGCGCTTGCGGGGGCTGCTGCGACAGCCTTGGCCGCGCCTGCCATTGCACAGCAAAATACCAAGATAAACTGGCGCCTGACGTCGTCGTTTCCGAAATCACTCGACACTATCTATGGCGGTGCAGAGGATATTGCCAAGCACGTCGCGGCAGCAACCGACGGCAATTTCACCATTCAGCCCTTTGCCGCTGGTGAAATCGTGCCCGGCCTGCAGGCGGCCGATGCCGTGTCATCCGGCACCGTCGAAATGTGCCACACCTGCTCCTATTATTACGTCGGCAAGGATCCGACCTTCGCCATCGGCACGGCGATACCCTTCGGCCTTAATGCCCGCCTGACCAATTCCTGGTTCTATGAAGGCAACGGCAACAAGCTGCTCAACGAGTTTTACGCCAAGCACAATCTCTACGGGATGATCTCAGGCAATACCGGTGCCCAGATGGGCGGCTGGTTCCGCAAGGAAATCAATACCGTCGACGATTTCAAGGGCGTGAAGATGCGCATTGCCGGTCTCGCCGGCAAGGTGGTGGAGAAGCTTGGTGTCGTGCCACAGCAGATCGCCGGCGGCGATATCTATCCGGCGCTTGAAAAAGGCACCATCGATGCGGCTGAATGGGTCGGCCCTTATGACGACCACAAGCTCGGCTTCCAGAAGGTCGCGAAGTATTATTATTATCCGGCCTTCTGGGAAGGCGGCCCGGTCATCCATTCCTTCGTCAATCTGGACAAGTGGAACAGCCTGCCGAAGAACTACCAGATGGTGTTGCAGGATGCCTGCGCTTTTGCCAACACCAGCATGATGGCGAAATACGACGCAAAAAACCCGATCGCCATCAAGCAACTGGTGTCGGAGGGCGCGGTGCTCCGGCCCTTCAGCCAGGAAATCCTCGAAGCCTGCTACAAGGCTGCGCTGGAAGTTTACGCCAACATCTCGGCATCCAACCCGGACTTCAAGAAGATCTACGAGGACCAGGTCGCGTTCAAGCGCGAGGGCTATCTCTGGATGCAGCTTGCGGAATACACTTTCGATACGTTCATGATGATCCAGCAGCGTAACGGCAAGCTCTGATTATTCGGTAACGGCGGCGGACCGGGCAAAGACCTCGGAGACTTCGGTCTCCGGGGTTTTTGTTGTGTGCCTATGCCTTCACGCGCCCGACAAGAAAGGATGATTTACGATCATTTCTGTTGTGCGCAAAAGCAGTAGGTTCCGATACCAGCCGGAGTGTCGGCGAGGATTGGCCACGCCGACCTCGGCAAAGGCCTTACTCTCAACTGTGGAGGTGATGCGATGTGGAAACCACTGAGCATTGCGTTTGTCATTAGGAAAAACCGGACAGGCTGGTCAGTGACTGTCCGGCTTCATTTCAAACGATAAACAAACGGAAGGCAGGGCTGGAACCCTGTCTTCCACTCCGCAACTATAAGCGTTTCGCCCAGCCCTTACAAGACGCCACTTACGGCCCGACCTTCGGCGGTTCGCCGAGATTAGGCATGCCCGGCAACCCGCCCGGCTGGCCGAAATTGGGCATGGTGTTGCCGCCCTGATTGCCGAAGGCGGGAATCTCGATCTTGATGGAGTTCAGATCGACGTCGGGTGCCTTGTCGAGCCAATAGGTGACGGATTCCGGCCAGAAGATCACGATGGCGACGAGGATGAGCTGCATGCCTAGCCATGGGATGGCGCCCATGTAGATATCCGATGTCTTGACCGAGCGCGGTGCGATGGAGCGCAGGTAGAACAGCGCAAATCCGAAAGGAGGATGCATGAAGCTCGTCTGCATGTTGATGCAGATCAGCACGCCGAACCAGATCAGATCGATGCCGAGCGACTGGGCGATCGGCGCCAGCATCGGAATGACGATGAAGGCGATCTCGAAGAAATCGAGGAAGAAGGCGAGGAAGAAGATGAAGATGTTGACGAAGATCAGGAAGCCGATCGGGCCGCCCGGAATGCCCGACAACATGTGTTCGATCCACAGTGAACCATCCATGCCCTGGAAGACAAGGGAGAAGCAGGTGGCGCCGACCAGAATGAACACCACCATCGATGTGATGTGCATGGTGGAATGCATGCCCTGCTTGACAAGGTCCCAGCTGAGACGACGGTGTGCCGCGGCCAACACCATGGCGCCGACGACACCGAGCGCACCCGCTTCGGTGGGTGTTGCCAGCCCGAGGAAGATGGTGCCGAGCACCAGGAAGATCAGCACGATGGAGGGGATCATGCCCGCCAGCACGCGGAATACCAGCGCCCGGTTGAGCTCGCCGCGCGCTTCCGGCGGCAGCGCCGGCAGGTCCTTCGGCCGCACGATCGACATCAGCAGGATGAACAGCATGAAGATCGTCACCTGCAGGATCGAGGGGCCGATCGCGCCGAGATACATGTCGCCCACGGATTTGCCGAGCTGGTCGGCGAGAACGATGAGGACGAGGGAGGGTGGAATGACCTGGGTGATCGTTCCCGATGCGGCGATGACGCCGGTGGCAAGCCGCGGATTATAACCGTATTTCAGCATGATCGGCAGCGAGATGACGCCCATGGTGATGACGGAAGCCGCAACCGTGCCGGTGATGGCGCCAAGGATCGCGCCGACGATGATGACGGCATAGGCGAGGCCGCCGGGAATAGCGCCGAACAGCTTGCCGGTTCCCTCAAGCAGGTCCTCCGCAAGGCCACATCGCTCCAGGATCGCGCCCATGAAGGTGAAGAAGGGAATGGCGAGCAGCAGGTCATTCGAGATGATGCCGAAGATGCGCAGCGGCAGGGCCTGAAGAAAGGCCGGCGAAAAATGCTCGGTGAAAATGCCGATGACGCCGAAAACGAGGCCGACGGTGGCAAGAGAGAAGGCAACCGGGAATCCGTAAAGCATGAAGATGATCATGCCGAGGAACATCAGTGGTGGAAGAATACCATATTCAAACATGGGAAATATCCTGAAGGTTCAGATCGGCGCGATCATTGCAGGGGCTTTTCGTATTTCGTATCCAGCGCATAAAGCCCGTTGAGGGCGCCGACGCGCTTGATGAGTTCGGAAAATCCCTGAAGAACCAGCAGGGCGAAACCGGCGAAGATGACGAGTTTCACGGGCCAGCGGATGAGACCGCCGGCATTCGAGGACATTTCACCCTGATGCCAGGACAGCGTGAACATGGGCCAGGACAGCCAGGCGAGGTAAAAGCAGGCGGGTATCAGAAACAGCACGATGCCGATGATGTCCACCCACAGGCGGCTGCGCGGAGAGATGGCACCATAGATGATGTCGACCCGCACATGTTCATTCATGCGCAGCGTGTAGGATGCGCCGATCAGCACGATGAAGGCGAACATATACCACTGGATTTCCAGCCAGCCGTTTGAACTATAGTTCAGGGCGTAACGGACCATGGCATTGCCGGCGCTGACGAGGCAGCAGATGAGCACGAGATAACCGGCAACCTTGCCCAGAGCTTCGCTCACAAGGTCTATCAGCGCGCTTAGTTTTAAAAGCGATTTCATTACTTTCCCCTCTTCCCTTTTGCGGGCCCTTTGCGGGTTTATGGCGGAGAGCAAAGTCCGGTATCCCCACGGCGGCCGCGCCTCCACGCGCATCCGTTGCCACAGGTTCCAGAGTTCCTCCCCACAGAATCCCGTGTATGGTCAGGCGGTTCGAAAAGCAACCAAAACCGCCATGAAACGGCGCGGCGAAGCCCGCTTTTCAACCGTTTGCGAAAGAATGTTGCCCTATGGCATACTTTGCCCGGCGGAGCAGTCATGGTGCATGTCGTTGCCGCTCTTTCGCGCAGAACGCATTGCGCTTTTCGGCGACTTCATGTTACGTCTGGCTTCGGAGAATCCGGCATGGACCTGCGATCGTCCGCGGGTAAATCGTCTCGTGCGACAGGCATGGCGGATGGAGCAAAGGGGAAGCGGAATGAGCGAACATCACACGGGTCCGGTCGAAGTTGGTGCCGAGATGAACTACGCCGAGCATGAAAAGACCTATAACGGTTTTCTGGCCATGACGAAGTATGGCACCATGCTGCTATGCGTGCTGATGCTGGCCATGGTCGCAGGTTTCTTCACATCCGCGGGCTTCCTTGGCGGTCTGATTGTCTTCGTCGCGCTTTCGGCTGCGGGTTTCGTTCTGCTGCGCTGAGCAATTTCGTTCATGAGCGGTTCCCGGTCCGGGAACCGGGCGATGCCGGATAACCGGAAAGGCCAAGCCATGAAGCGTCTGGTATATTGCCTGTTCCTGCTGGTGGCGATTGCCCATCCTGTCTGGTCGCGCGATCTTTCGCCTGCCGAGCAGGATGGTCTTCGCACGCAGATCGAGCGGTTCAGTACGGCTTTGAATGCGCAGGATTTTGGAACTGTCAGCAAGACGGTGCCGCCGAAAGTCTTTGAATTCATCGCAAGCGAGGCCGGTATCACCGTGGAGCAATTGCGCGGCGCCTTGACGGCGCAGATGCAGATGGCGCTCGCGGCGGTCAAGATCACCGAATTCACCATGGATACGCAGGCGATCAGCCTCGCGAAAACACCTGACGGAACGCCCTATGCGCTTGTTCCGACGAAAACGGTCATGGAAACCGGTGGCCAGACGATCGAGGCGAAATCCCATACGCTGGCACTGATGGATGGTGCGCAGTGGTATCTACTGAGGGTGAGCGACCAGCAGCAGGTCACTATCCTGCGCAAAGTCTATCCGTCCTTCGCCGAGGTGACGTTTCCGGACGATTCCATGCAGCAGGTGAAATAGGCGAGGCCTGTTCGTTCAGGAAAAGCGCCCCGGCCGGAACGGGTCGACCGAGATTGCCGTCTCCTTGCCGCTGGCCAACTGCGTCACCAGCCGGGCCGTGGCTGCCGATTGTGTCAGCCCCAGATGGCCATGGCCGAAGGCATAGATCACGGAAGGCGTGGCGCGGGCCGTGCCGATGACGGGCAGACAGTCCGGCATGGACGGGCGGAACCCCATCCATTGCTGCCCACCTTCCAGCTTCAGTCCGGGCAGGAAACGCCCGGCCTTCTTCAGCATCGCTTCGGCGCGGCGGAAATTCGGTTTCAGTTCGAGCCCGCCGAGTTCGACGGCACCGCCGACGCGGATGCCCGTCGACAGCGGGGTGACGACGAAGCCATGATCATTGAAATAAAGCTGGCGGGTCAGGTCGAAGGCTCCAGCGGGCAGGGTGGTGTTGTAACCGCGTTCGGTCTCCAGCGGCACGATGTTGCCAAGCGTTTCGGCAAGCTTTTTCGACCAGGCGCCGCCGGCAATCACCACTTTGTCGGCGTCGATCTTGTCGCCGTTTTCGAGCGTCACGATCGTGCTTTCGCCGACGGCATCGATGCGCTCGGCTTCACCCTTGCGCAGGCTGGCGCCACGGGCAACCACCAGATCGAAAATGGCGCGTGTGAAATCATAGGGGTCGGAGACCTGCAGGCCATCGGCAGAGAATATCGCGTGGCGGAACTGCGGTGCGAGACCCGGCTGCAACGCATCGATTTCATTGCGGCCGACACGCTCAAAGGCGAAGCCGGCGCTTTGTTTTTCTTCCCAGTCCCTGCGAGCGGCGTTGAGGTTTGCCTCGCTGTCATAGAGATCGAGCGTTCCGGTTTTTGAAACGAGGTGCGATAGTTCCGGCATGGCGGCAACATGGGCCATTTCCACGGCTGCCAGTCGGTTGATTTCCGTAAGCGACTTCAGCCCGTGACGGAAGTTCCGCTCGGCGCTGGCGCGCCAGAAACGCCATAACCAGGGCGCAATCTTGGGCGCATAGGCCGGCGGCACGCTGAGCGGGCCCAGCGGATCGAACAGCCAGCGGGGCGCTTTTTTCATGATGCCCGGCGCTGGGATGGGAATGATCTCGGGAAAGGCCAGAATGCCGGCATTGCCGGAACTCGCGCCGCGGGCAACCTCGCCCCGCTCCAGAAGCACGACGTCGCGCCCGGCATTCTGCAGATAAAGCGCCGCCATGGAACCGATGATGCCGGTGCCGATCACCAGCACATCGCATTTCAGGGTCTTGGTCATCGGCGCTCCTGCAAACTAGTCTTTCACCCCGCCATAACAATGAATGCCGTTTGGATGAAAGGCCGCATCGCGTCGTTGACGCAGAAATATCAGCACTGTGGCAAATAAGCGGTTCGAAATAGACAAGGCGAATATTTCGGCGGCAAAGCATGTCGGCAGTTAATCGACGCTTCGGATTGATAGTTATAAGTCATCATTAATCGCTATTTAACCGTACCCGGCTAGTTTCGCGTGCAGGCAGGCTGACCGTTTTCATCTTTATATTTCAGGGGTGAAGCGGTCCGCATATTGGTTACTGTTGGGGTTTCAAGCATATGTCTCACTTTTCCAAATTTGGTCTGGACGCTTCTGCAGTGCTGGACGCGCTCAGCCGTTCACAGGCCATCATCGAGTTCGACCTGACCGGAAAAATTTTGAAAGCGAACGATAATTTCTGCAAGGCTGTCGGCTATCAGCCGTCTGAAATCGTCGGGCGCACCCACAGCATATTCCTGTCTTCCGAAGACGCCGCCTCGCCGGAATACAAGGCATTCTGGGCAAAGCTGTCGCGCGGCGAATATGATCAGGGTCAGTATCGGCGCCAGGCCAAAAATGGCGATGAAATCTGGATCGAAGCCTCCTACAATCCAGTGTTCCGTTTCGGCAAACCTTACAAGGTGGTCAAGATCGCAACCGATATCACCGTGATCAAGCGCAAGAGCGCCGAAGATGACGGCAAACTCGCCGCGCTCTCCCGGGCGCAGGCCATGATCGAATTTACGCCAGACGGAAAAATCCTCGGCGCCAACGAAAATTTCCTCACGACGCTTGATTACACGGCGGAAGAAATCATCGGCAAACATCATTCGATCTTCTGTGAGCCGGCCTATGCCCAATCCCAGGACTACCGGGATTTCTGGAAGGAACTTGGCAGAGGTCATTTCTCGACCGGGCAGTTCATGCGGCTTGGCAAGGATAACAAGCGGGTCTTTATTCAGGCTTCCTATAATCCGATCATTGATGACCGGGGTCGCGTCTTCAAGGTGGTGAAATTTGCTTTTGATGTGACGGACAGGGTGCATGCGGTCGAGGAACTTGGGGCTGCGCTCGAGCGGCTGTCTCAATGCAATATCCGAGTCACGCTGGACAAACCCTTCGTCGGCGAATTCGAAAGGCTGCGGCAGGATTTCAACAAATCCATCGCCGAATTCCAGAAGACGCTGGAGAATGTTCTCGGCCAGACTGGTGACCTGACCCGCAGCAGCCAGGAAGTCAGCGAAGCCTCCGTCAATCTCGCCGAACGGTCGCGTGAGCAGGCGGTGGCGCTTGAGGAAACCTCGGCGGCGCTCGAAGAAATCACCGCGACCGTTCGCTCATCGACGGAAAATATGAAAGAGACGCGCAAACTCGTGCAGAGCGCGCGGGCCTCCACCGTTGCTTCCACCGAAGTCGTGGAGCGCACGGTCGATGCCATGCAGCGTATCGAAACGGCATCGCGGGAAATCAGTCAGATCATTGGCGTGATCGATGAAATTGCCTTCCAGACCAACCTACTGGCACTGAACGCCGGTGTGGAAGCCGCGCGGGCGGGCGATGCTGGCAAGGGCTTTGCGGTGGTGGCGCAGGAAGTGCGTGAACTTGCACAACGTTCCGCAAGTGCCGCCAAGGAAATCAAGGCGCTGATCAACAATTCCGGCACCGAGGTTCTTGAGGGCGTCAGGCTGGTCGGCGAGACCGGTGAGGCGCTGAAGCAGATCGATTCACTGGTCCGGCATATTGACGGCAATGTTGACACGATCTCCAAAGCGGCGGACGAGCAGGCCGCCGGTATCAGCGAGATCAACAAAGCCGTTAACCGGTTGGACCGGATGACGCAGGAAAATGCGGCGATGAGCGCCCGCACCACGGTCATCAGCACGACGCTGGCACAGGGCGCCGATGCGCTGGCTCAGCTTGTCAGCCTGTTCAAGCTGAACCGCCGCACGGCTCAGCGCGACGACGGATCGTCCATGCGCCCCGATACTTCAAACACCGTCCGGCGCGATCAGACCTCCGCAAGGGCGGCCGCATAAAGGAAGCGGCCCCGGGGCCGCTTTTCATGAACAGGATTTGGTGGATGCGGATACCTTTGATCGGGCATCCGCATGCCGTTATGCCCGCACGGCCGGTCGCGCGATACCGAGGTGGTCACGCAGCGTCGAACCCTCATAATCCTTGCGGAACAGGCCGCGCTCCTGCAGGAGTGGCACAACCTCGCGATTGAATTCCTCCAGCCCGCCGGGGAAGAAGGGCGGCATGACGTTGAAACCGTCAGCCGCACCGTTTTCGAACCATTGCTGCATCCGGTCCGCCACCTCTTTCGCCGTTCCCATGACAATGTGGTGACCACGGCCCGCGGCAACGCGCAGTGCCAGTTCCCGGATTGTCAGCTTTTCGCGGCGTGCGAGCTCCGTCAGGAGTTCAGCGCGGCTGCGCAGCTGGTCGGAGATCGGCAGGTCTGGCAGCGGGCCGTCGAGATCGTAATCGGCAAGGCTGTGGCCGATACGTTCTTCAAGCAGCGGCATGGCGTTTTTGATGTCGGTCCAGCGGTTCAGTTCCTTCAGCTTTTCGCCGGCCTCTTCGAAGCTCCGGCCGATGATCGGCATAAAGCCCGGCATCACGGCGACGCTTGCCGGATCGCGACCGAATTTAGCCACCCGCGCCTTGAGGCTGGTATAGAAGGCCTGCGCTTCGGAAATTGCCTGCTGGGCAGTGAAGACGATATCGGCGGTGCGGGCGGCGAGGTCCTGTCCCGGTCCCGAAGAGCCCGCCTGAATGAGAACGGGGTGCCCCTGCGGCGAGCGCGGAATGTTGAGTGGGCCTTTGACCGTGAAATATTTGCCTTCGTGGTCGAGGATATGGACCTTTTCCGGATCGACATAACGCCCAGCCTGCTTGTCCTTGACAAAGGCATCGTCGTCCCAGCTGTCCCACAGGCCGCGCACGACGTTTACATATTCTTCCGCCACGGCATAACGCTCGTCATGCTCGGGATGGCTCTTGGAAAAATTCGCCGCCGTGCGGGCATAGGAGGTGGTGACGATGTTCCACGCCGCGCGGCCGTGGCTCAGATGGTCGATGGACGCGAAGGCGCGGGCGGTGTGATAGGGCTCGCCATAGGTGGTGGAGGCGGTGGCGGCCAGACCGATCTTGTCGGTCACCATGGCCAGCGCTGCCAGCAACGTCAGCGGCTCGAAACGGGCGATCATCGACGGATGGGCGTCGACACCGCTGGTCAGGCCATCGGCGAGGAAGACCATGTCGAATTTTGCGGCTTCCGCCATTTTCGTGACGCGGGTGAGCAGATCGAAGTTCTCGCTGCCGGCCTCCGCATCGGGGTGACGCCAGCCGGAAACGTGGTGCCCGGCGCCCTGCAGGAAAAGGCCGAGATGCATCTGTCTTTTGCGGGTCGTATTGGTCATGGGGTCATGCCTTCATGTCGGTCGAGTTATATTGCGGTTGCCAGAAGCGTTTCGAGCTTCCTTAGGTCGGCTGCGGTCTTCATGCTCCGCACCAGCGCCGGAATCCCGGCGAATTTTTCATTGCCGCCGGTGGCGTCGGCGAATTTCTCCGTTGGATCGTCAATGCCAGGAAGACCGTCTATGCGGCGCGAGAGAACCGAGCCGTCCTTTTTCGTCACATCGATGACCACGAAACGGGTGGTCGGATCGGGGGAGAGGCGGCGGGCGGTCTCATCGTGCCGGCGCGAGACCCTTGCTGAAAGTGCGAGCAGATCGGCACGCGCCGGGCGTTCGTCGAAATGGCCGATGCCGATTGCTCCGTCGGTCAGCGCGGCAGCAAAGACATATTCGGGGCTGAAGCGCGCATCGATGCCGGTTGCGGGTGTGGCTGAGCCGACGAGGGCAGCGTCGCCACCCGGGGGGAAGGTGATAACGACTGTTTCAATCTCGTTCGGTGTCAGATCATGGGCGCTGCGCAGCGCAAGCGCGCCGACGGCGACGGGGTGGGCGGCAGTGCAGCAGGGAAAGGCCTTGAGCGTCAATCCGGGCGAGACGATCTGCCAGGGTGCGCCCCAGCCGGAGAGAACGCGTTTTGGCTGCTCGGCGCCGAAGGCGAAAGCGGAATAAAAGCCGATGGGGTTTTCCAGAAAATCCGGAGCGCCCTGAAAACCTGATCGTGCCAGTCGCGCGGCGGTAAGGCCGGCGCGTGTGGCAAGCCCTGCATGCAGCGGCTTGGCATCGAAGCCGAACTGCAGGCGAAGCCCGGCCGATTGCGTGGCGGCAAGGCCGAGTGCCGTGGCCGTGGTCTGCGGATCGAATTTCAGGAGATGGGCAATGGCTGCCGCAGCGCCGATGGGGCCGAGTGTGGCGGTGGCGTGGAAGCCATTTTCGTAGTGCTTGGTGCCGAGCGACAGGCCAATCCGCGCCATGGTCTCCAGCCCGACGATATAGGCGGCGATGAAGGCATCCGCTGTAGAGTTTTCCTCGACCGCAACAGCCAAAAGGGCTGGAATGATGGCGACAGTGGGGTGGCCACGCACGCTGCCATGGACGTCGTCATAATCAAGCACATGCCCGGCGTGGCCGTTTATGAGGGCGGCGGTAAAGGCATCGGTGCGCAGATCGTGGCCGATGATTCCGGCCGTGCCTTGCGTTCCTGACGTGAAGGTATCGATCAGGATTTTCGCGCTTCTGTCGGCAGCGCCACCCAGCTGGCAGGCGAAAAAATCGATCAGAGCCGTGCGGGCGATTGTGACCGCCTCTTCATCGCGTAACGGATCGGAAGCGGCGATGGCTTCGGCAAGATGGAGGGTTAGTTTTTCGTCGGCGGCCATGGCGTCAGATCCCTTCGCCGTCGGTCACCCGCGCCACCTGCCCGCCAAGACCCTTGACGAAGGCGTTGATGCGCGGGTTGGTCGACCTGTAGAAGATATGTTCCGGCGTGCCCTGATCGACGATCAGGCCGTTTTCGGTAAAGACGATCTTATCGCTGATTTCTTCGGCAAAGCGCATTTCGTGGGTGACGAGAATGCTGGTCATGCCGTCATTGACGAGATCGCGGATGACGGCGAGCACTTCGCCCACGGTTTCCGGGTCGAGCGCCGAGGTGACTTCGTCGAACAGCACCAGCTCCGGCCGCATGGCGAGCGCACGGGCAATGGCCACGCGCTGCTGCTGGCCACCGGAAAGCTGGCCGGGATAGGCATCGACCTTCTGGGAAAGACGGACCTTCTCCAGCAATTCGCGGGCATGACGCTCGGCTTCCGCCTTCGGCGTGCCGAGAATTTTGATCGGCGCGATGGTGATGTTTTCCATGACCGTCAGATGCGGGAAGAGATTGAACTGCTGGAACACGATGCCGATGCGCTTGCGCAGCGCGATGCGCTCTGCCTCGGTTTTCAACTGGTCTACCCGGGTGCCGCCGACGGTGATCTTGCCGGATTGCGGAATGAGCAGGCCGTTGATGCAGCGCAGGATCGTGGATTTTCCCGAGCCGGAAGGGCCGATGATGGAGACGGCGTCGCCCTTGTTGACCGTGAGGTCGATGCCTTTCAGGACCTGATTGTCACCGAAGGAGAGATGAATCCCTTCCAGTTCGACAAGCGCTTTGGTGACAGGGGCTTGGGCGGCGTTTTGTGGTGCGGGTGCGGACATGGCGTGTTCCAATCAGCGGGAAGCGAAGCGCCGCTCGAGGCGCTGCGTGAAACGGGAGACGGGATAGCAGAACAGGAAGAACGCCATCAGCACGGTGAGATAGACCACGACAGTGAAATCGTTGCGCTGCACGGCGGTGCTGGCATCTGTGGCGGCGTGCAAAAGCTCATGCACGCCAACCAGCGAGGCAAGCGCCGTGCCCATGGTGATCGAGGAATAGAGGTTCATCCATGGCGGCAGCGAGCGTTTCACGCATTGCGGTAGGATGATCCAGCGCAGTGTCTGGTTACGGGAAAAGCCCAGTCCTTGCGCCGCTTCCCATTGGGCGGTCGGGATGGACTGGATGGCGCCGCGAGTGATTTCGGCAATATGGGCGCTCGCCGGAATGGCAAGACCGACGACGGCCTTGATCCAGTCCGGGAAGGGAATGTAGTTGCCGAAGGCGACGATCTCGAAAGGAAAGATGTAGGTCGCGGCAAATATCAGCACCAGATGCGGGGCGTTGCGGAAGATTTGCACGTAGGTGAGCGCCGGTGCGCGCACGATGCGGTAAGGCGCAAGCTCCATGATGCCGAGCACGACACCGATGAAGGTACCGATGGCGATCGCCAGAATGCTGATCAGCACATTCATGGCGAAACCCTTCGCCAGATAGGGCAGCCATTGCAGCAGCACCTGACCGAGCGAGGGGTCGAGGATCAGCCACAGAACGACTGATATCACCACGCCGAGCAGCAGAATGGTGCCGAAGGGAAGCTTCTTTGCCACCCGCGTTTGAGAAACCACCGCGCTCATTGGCCGAACCCCGGAACCGCAAGGCGTCGTTCAAGCCAGAGACCGGCCCTTGCGACGATGAAATTGATGACGCTGAAGAAGATGAGGATGACGAGCATCAACTCGACCACATTGTCGCGCTGCGTCCAGATCAGGATCGAGGCATAGGTGATTTCACCCACCGCAATCGCCGAACCGACCGTTGTGAGCTTCACCAGGTTGACGAGATTGTTGATGATCGAGGGGAGCGCCGTGCGGATTGCCAGCGGAAACTCGACGTAACGCAAAATCTCCAGCGAACTGAAACCGATGGCGCGCGCCGCCTCGATGGTGGTGGTCGGCACCGCCTCGATACCGCCACGCAACGCTTCCGCATGGAAGGCGGCAACGTGCAGGCAGGTGATGGCAACAACCCAGAAAAAAGGTGTCAGCGGATTGTTCTGCGCACCGCCCAGCGCATTGGAAATCAGCATGTTGAGCACGAGGAAACCGCACATCAGCTGTACCAGCGTCGGCGTGTTGCGTGTCAGTTCGACATAGGCGCGCACGGGACCGGCGAGCCAGACTTTGCCTGACGTGAGCATGGCCGCGAAAATGAAGCCGAAAACGAGGCTGAGCGGCAAGGTAACGGCGACGAGGATGAGCGTCATCTTCATGCCATCAAGCCAGATCTGAACCTCGTAACCGCTGTTCAGAAAATCATAGTTGAGGCCGAGATGCGCGGCGAGTTCAATGAAGCGCGCTGTAAACGAATCCTGCATCGGAAATCCATGCTGTTATTGCGGGTGCTGCCGGACGGGCGTCGCCAGAATGGCCTGCCTTGTTATAAAGCAGAAAAGAACGGCAGGCGAAACCGGCCGTTCTTGAGGGTTGGCGCAAAACGCCTCCGTGACAGGGGCTCTCCGTCACGCGAAGGTGAGGGGACGAACCAGATTGCCCCACGCCTTATTGCGCGGCGGAAAGCTTCTTCTTCTGCTCTTCCATGTAGCCGATGCTCGGCAGGCGGTTGGCCTTGGCGAATTCGATCATCTTGCCGGAGGCGTGCAAGTCCTTGACGATCTTGTCGAGCGCGGCCTGTGTGTCGGCTTCACCCTTGCGCAGCCAGATGACGGAATCCGACGGGATGAGATCGGTGGGGATGAGGATGCCGTAATCCTTCCACTCGTCGGCGCGGTCCTGAAGCATCAGGCTCAGCGTGCCGTTGACGTGAACGGAAACATCGCAATTGCCGCCCTTCAGCGCCAAGAGCGATTCCGGCTGGCTCGGCAGCGCCTTGACCTGTGCGCCGTACTGCTCGATGAGCGGCTGGGTGTAGTTCGAGCCCTGCGAAACGCAGGCGATCTTGCCCTTCAGGTCCGACCAGTCCTTGATGCCCGAATCCTTGCGGCCGATGGCGGCGCCACCCTGACGGTCATAGGGGGTCGGCACGTAATCAAGCGTTTTGGCGCGTTCTTCGGTGTATTGCATGTTGGCGATGAGAATATCGACCTTGCCCTGCTGCAGGAACTGCACGCGGTTGGGCGGGGTCACGGTTTCGGTGACCAGGTCTACGCCGAGACCGGCGGCCAGTGCCTTGGCAACATCGATGTTGAGGCCCTTTTGCTCCTGCGTCTTCGGATCGATGAAGCCGAAAGGTGCACCAGACAGGATGACGCCGACGGTGAGCTTGCCGCGACCCTTGATGCGGTCAAGCGTTGCATCCGCGTGCGCCGCAGTGGCCATCGAAGCGATGACGACGGTTCCGGCAATGAGTTTTGCGGCAAATCTGGAGAAAGAGAGGGCCATGGGTATTTCCTTTTGAGTGTGAGTGGAAACTACATGAGGCACCCGCCGAGAGCGAGAATTGGCATTGCGCAAAAAATAGTATGAATAAAATCGCGTTCCAATAAAGCTTCTTATGCGAAAAAATATTCTACTAATGGGAAATCGTAGAATCTTGTTCTTTGGTTTCGCTGCCTGCTGACCGGTTCGCCAGATATGAGGCGATCGATTGCCGCTTGTTTCTTCTCCCCGGCGGGGAGAAGAAATACATGGCGACGTCATCGGCCGGCGTTATAGGCTGCGATGGCCGCCATGTTGACGATATCGCTGTCCTTGGCACCCATGGAGGTGATCTGCACCGATTTGTCGAGGCCGACGAGAAGCGGACCGATGACGGTCGCGCCGCCCAGTTCCTGCAGCATCTTGGTGGAGATGGAGGCGGAATGGATGGCGGGCATGACCAGCACGTTGGCCGCACCGGAAAGGCGGGCAAAGGGATACTGGCTCTGCATGCGCTGATGGTTCAGCGCCACATCCGCCGACATCTCGCCGTCCACCTCGAAATTGACATTGCGCTTGTCGAGGATTTTCACCGCTTCGCGCACCTTGTCGGAGCGTTCACCGACCGGCTGGCCGAAGGTGGAATAGGCAAGCATGGCGACGCGTGGCTCATAACCGAAACGGCGGGCGAGGTGGGCCGCCTCTTCCGCGATATCGGCAAGGTCTTCCGCATTCGGCATGTCGTGCACGGCGGTATCAGCGACGAAGACGGTGCGATTTCGGGAGACAACAAGCGAAACGCCGATGACGCGATGGCCAGGCTTGGTGTTGATACAGCGGCGGATATCCTCCAGCGCGGTGGAATAATTGCGGGTAACGCCGGTCACCACGGCATCCGCATCGCCCATCGCCACCATGCAGGCGGCGAAATGGTTGCGGTCGTTATGGATGAGACGCTGCACGTCGCGCAGCAGGAAACCGCCGCGCTGCAGACGCGCATAGAGATAATCGACATAGGCATCGACGCGGCTGGAGAGACGGGCATTGGTGATTTCGATATTGGCGCGGTCGAGATCGATGCCCGCGCGTTCTGCATTGGCCTTAATGATATCGTCACGGCCGAGCAGGATGGCTGTGCCGAGACCCTGCGCCGTGAACGAAATCGCCGCGCGCATGACCTGCTCTTCTTCCGCTTCGGCAAAGACCACGCGCTTGGGCGAACGGCGCACACGCTCGTAAAGGCGCTGCGTCGTAGAGGCCATCGGGTCGCGGCGGGCGGAAAGCTCGCGGGCATAGGCGTCGAGATCGGGTATTTCGCGCTGGGCGACGCCGGTTTCGATGGCGGCTTTGGCCACGGCCACCGGAATGGCCGAGATCAGGCGCGGATCGAAGGGAACCGGAATGATGTATTGCGACCCGAAGCGCGGGCGGTTGCCCTGATAGGCGGCGGCCACGTCGTCAGGCACATCTTCGCGGGCAAGATCGGCCAGCGCCTGTGCGGCGGCAATCTTCATCGCGTCGTTGATCTGGCGGGCACGCACGTCGAGCGCGCCGCGGAAGATATAGGGGAAACCGAGGACGTTGTTGACCTGGTTCGGGTAGTCAGAACGCCCGGTCGCCATGATCGCGTCGTCGCGGATGCGCGAGACTTCTTCCGGCGTGATTTCCGGATCCGGGTTGGCCATGGCGAAAATGATCGGCTTCGGCGCCATAGAGCGGATCATCTCTTCAGTGAAAGCGCCCTTCTGCGACAGGCCGAACACCACATCCGCACCGTTCATCGCCTCCGTCAGCGTCCGTCTGTCGGTCTTCACCGCATGGGCGGATTTCCACTGGTTCATGCCTTCGGTGCGGCCCTGATAGATCACGCCCTTGGTATCGCAGAGCGTGATGTTTTCCGGGTTGAAACCCATGGCCTTGATGAGGTCCATGCAGGCAATCGCGGCAGCGCCTGCGCCATTGCAGACGAGCTTTGTCGTCTTGAAGTCGCGGCCGGTAAGTTCGATGGCGTTGATGAGGCCGGCGGCGGCGATGATGGCGGTGCCGTGCTGGTCGTCATGGAAGACGGGAATGTCCATCAGCTCGCGCAGGCGGCTTTCGATGATGAAACATTCCGGCGCCTTGATGTCTTCGAGATTGATACCGCCGAAGGAGGGGCCAAGGTAGCGCACGCAATTTATGAATTCATCGGCGTCCTCGGTATCGACCTCGAGATCGATGGAATCGACATCGGCGAAACGCTTGAAGAGGACCGACTTGCCTTCCATGACCGGCTTGGAGGCGAGCGCGCCGAGATTGCCGAGCCCGAGGATGGCGGTGCCGTTCGAGATGACGGCCACCATGTTGCCGCGGGTGGTATAATCGTAAGCGGTCGCCGGATTTTCGGCGATGGCTTTCACCGGCACAGCAACACCGGGCGAATAGGCAAGCGACAGATCCCGCTGCGTTGCCATCGGCTTGGTCGGGGTGATTTCCAGTTTGCCCGGCCTGCCCTGCGCGTGGAAATCCAGGGCTTCCTGATCCGTAACCGATGTTCTTGTGCTGGCGGTTTTCGTCGTGTCGGACATGGGCTGAGCGTGCTTTCCTGTCGTTATCAGTATAAAAATATTCGTTGTTGTTATGGTATTTTTTGCACGCCTGCCAAGCCTTGAATGTTGTTCAGTGCAGCAAATTTAAGCGTGATGAAATTTACGGCCGATTCAATCGATTAAGTCCGTATGTTTGTTGTCAAAGGCTTGGCTGGTAAGCCTGGCGGGCCATATTCACGAAGGCATCGACGTGGAGGGCAAGCGGGCCGCGTCTGACTACCAGCACGCAGTCCGACCATGCGTCGGCGCTGTCGAGCGGTACGCCGGTAATACCGCGGGTGGAACGCACGGTGTTTTCCGGCAGGATGGAAATGCCCGCACCCGCTTCCACTAAGGCAAGGATGGTATTGATGTTGGCGATACGCATGCCGATTTGCGGTTCGCAACCGGCATCCTCGAAAAGCGTGAGCGCGCTGCTGCTGAGGCCGAGGCCGATCTCATCGATCGGCAGCAGCAGTTTTTCCTGCACGATATCGCCAACCGATATTCTGCGGCTGGAGGCCAGCGGATGACTGTCCGACAGGGCAACGCACAGTTTCGAGCGGTCGAAAGGCATGGCCCTCAGGGTCTGTGGCAGCCGGGGAAGGGGCGCGCGGATGAAGGCGACATCGGTCTTGCGCGTTTCCACCTGCTCGATCAGCTGTTCCATCGTCATGCCGGGCAATAGTTCCAGCGTCACATCCCTGTGCTCATCACCATAGCGGGTGATCAGCGCCGGCAGCTTCCGTTCGGCCATCACACTGGTGCCGTAACCGATGCGCAGCGTGCCGAGTTCACCGCGCCGGATCTGCTGCGCCTTTTCAAGCGCGCCTTTGGTGCGGGCAAGGATTTCCTCCGCCTCGATGAGCATGGATTGCCCCGCCGCGGTGAGTTCCACACCCCGATTAATGCGGTGAAAGAGCTTGAAGCCCAGATTCTCTTCCAGCTGCCGTATGCGCTGGGTAACGGCTGGCTGGGCGATGCCGAGCTGGACGGCAGCGGCCCGGAAGTTTCTGGCTTTGGCGGCCTCCACAAATATGGTGAGCTGGCGAGTATCCATTGTCGAAGAGGTCTTTGTGTTATCGGGCGCGGCGTGATATAAGCCTAGCTTATCAAAATTGCCCGTCTTGCGCATTGTCATCTTGTCGCGGGCGACGTTATACCGCAGCCAGCGTCCGGAACGTCTTTCCCACCCTTGCAGGTGAGGGCGATCAGGGCCGGGGAGGATTTGTTCAAGCATATGTCCCGTCGTCCATTCGGCCGGCGATAACCTGCAGCGAATGGGTCAAAAATGACGGTCACTACCGAAGCCTTCCCCACTATCGTTCCCCGTTCAGCCGCGCCGCCACCGGCGTATCTTCGCCCGGCCTTATCGGCGGCGAACTGTCCGGGCTTTGCCGGACACTGAACGATCATCGGGCTTCAGCCTTTCGGGCGGCTCTTCTAAACGGACATTCATTCATGGGTAATCCAGCAACTTCATTGTCGCTCCCGGCCAGATTATGGCTGTTGGCGCTCGGCGCGGTCATCATCGCTGCGGGCCTGTTCTTTGCCATTGGCGGCTGGCAGCTCGTCGCCCTCGGTGGCAGCCCCTATTTCATCATCGCAGGTCTTTCGCTCATCGTTTCGGGCCTGCTGATCCTGCTGCGCAAGCCGGCAGGCGCGCTTCTTTTCGGTCTTGTTTTCATCCTCACCGGCGTCTGGGCTGTATGGGAAGCGGGCCTTCATTTCTGGCCGCTGATTTCCCGTCTGCTGGCCATCGGGGTTGGCGCAACCGTCGTTGCCCTGTCATACCCGCTGCTGCGCCGTGCAGCCGGCAAAACGCCGGCATATGGCTCTTCTTTCGCGGTAGCCGCTGTTCTCGCCATCGCTTCCGGGGCCGGTTTTGCCGGCATGTTCGTGGCGCATCCGACCGTTGCCTTCAATGGCGAGCCGGCGGCGCTGACGCCGGTCAAGCCGGAAACGGAGCAGAAGAACTGGGAACATTACGGCAATACGTCCGGCGGCAGCCGTTTCGTGGCGCTTGATGAAATTACCCGAGACAACATCAAGAACCTCGAAGTCGCCTGGACCTACCACACCGGCGATACCCCGATCAGCCCCGGCGCCAACGGTGCGGAAGACCAGCAGACGCCGCTGCAGGTAGGTGACACCGTGTTCCTGTGCACGCCGCACAACAATGTCATCGCTCTCGATGCCGATACCGGAACCGAGAAGTGGAAGGCGGAAATCAATTCGAAATCCTCCGTCTGGATGCGTTGCCGCGGCCTTGCCTATTTCGATGCCAAGGCGCCGCTGAAGCAACCGACTGCGCCGGGCTCCACGCCCGTCACGGCCGCGGTTGTGGCCGAAGGCGCACTTTGCCAGCGCCGTATTCTGATGAACACCATCAATGCGGAACTCATCGCGCTTGATGCGGACACGGGCGCGTTTTGCCCTGACTTCGGCACAAATGGCCGCGTCGATCTGAAGATCGGTATGGGAGATGCACCGGACCCGCAATATGTCCTGACCTCGGCACCCACGCTGGCCGGCACGACCGTCGTTGTCGGCGGCCGTATCGCCGATAACGTGCAGGTGGACATGCCCGGCGGTGTGATGCGCGGTTTCGACGTGGTCACGGGCGAGCTTCGCTGGGCTTTTGACCCCGGCAATCCCGATATCACCAAGCTGCCGCCTCCGGGCCAGACTTACACACGTTCCACGCCGAACGTCTGGGCATCCATGTCCTACGATCCGGACCTGAACACGGTCTTCATGCCCGTCGGCAGCCCTTCGGTCGATCTTTATGGCGCGACACGCACGCCGCTCGACCATAAATATGGTGCCTCCATGCTGGCGCTCGATGCCACGACCGGCCGCGAAAAGTGGGTATACCAGACGGTTCATAACGACCTCTGGGACTTCGACGTGCCGATGCAGCCGAGCTTCGTCGATTTCCCGAAGGCTGACGGAACCAGCGTTCCGGCGCTGGTCTTCGGCACCAAGGCGGGGCAGCTCTACGTGCTCGACCGCGCGACGGGACAGCCGCTGACCAAGGTGGAAGAGGTTTCCGTCAAGGCTGCCAATATTCCCAATGAGCCCTACGCCCCCACGCAGCCGCGTTCCGTCGGCATGCCGCAGATCGGTGCGCAGACGCTGACGGAAGCCGATATGTGGGGTGCGACCCCGTTCGACCAGCTTTTGTGCCGCATCGCCTTCAAGGGCATGCGTTATGAGGGGCTGTATACGGCGCCCGGCACGGACCTCTCGCTCGCCTTCCCGGGTTCGCTCGGCGGCATGAACTGGGGCGGTCTGTCGACCGATCCGACCACCAACACTATCTTCGTCAACGATATGCGCCTCGGTCTCTGGATCGAGATGAAGGAAGCCGCCCCCACCAAGGCCGTTGCCAGCGGTGGCGAAAGCGTCAATACCGGCATGGGCGTCGTTCCGATGAAGGGCACGCCCTATGCGGTGAACAAGAACCGCTTCCTGTCGGCTCTCGGCATCCCATGCCAGGCTCCGCCCTATGGCACCATGACCGCGATCGACATGAAGACGCAGCAGATCAAGTGGCAGGTGCCGGTCGGCACCGTCGAGGATACGGGTCCGCTCGGTATCAAGATGGGTCTGCCGATCCCGATCGGCATGCCGACGCTCGGCGGCACGCTCGCCACCCAGGGCGGCCTCGTCTTCATCGCCGGTACGCAGGATTATTATCTGCGCGCCTTCGATACGGCGACCGGCAAGGAAGTCTGGAAGGCCCGCCTTCCGGTCGGCAGCCAGGGCGGACCGATGAGCTACAAGTCTCCGAAGACGGGCAAGCAATATGTCGTCATCTCGGCCGGCGGTGCCCGCCAGTCTCCCGATCGCGGCGACTACGTCATCGCTTATGCATTGCCCAACTGATCCTTTTGGTTCAACACTTTGAAAAAGAAACCCCGGGAGATGATTCCGGGGTTTTTCTTTGTTTGGGTTCAGGATAACCGGCACTTTCGTGCGGAACCTCGCCATCATCCTCGCGTTAGGAAAACAGGCCCGCCGGCAACACACCGCCATTCACCAAGCTTTCACAAGGCGAATTTATGAGCTTGAACTTGTCCGCCCGTGAACCGATGATGGCGGTATTTGGAAATATCTATATTGTCCGGCGCGCCGGGAAATTTTTTAGAGTTGGAAAGGTTTTGTTGTGAACGAACAATCTCGAAAGATCACGCCGGTTCTTCTTGCTGGCGGTGCCGGTTCGCGGCTCTGGCCGGTGTCGCGCGATCAGTTGCCCAAGCAGTTCCAGCCGCTGGTCGGCAATCTTTCGACCTATCAGCAGACGTTGAAGCGGGTCGGCGACAAGAGCCTTTATTCAGAGCCGCTGGTCATCACCAACGAGGATTTCCGCTTTTTTGCCCGCCGTCAGGCCGAAGAGATCGATCTGCCGGCGACCGTGGTGTTGGAACCCGCCCGCCGCGACAGCGCCGCCGCCATGGCCGCCGCCGCCGTGCTGGCCGAACGCCGTGAACCCGGATGTCTTGTGCTGGCTCTTGCCGCCGACCATGTGGTGCTGGATGTCGACAAGTTCTCCGAGGCCGTGAAGCTTGGTGCGAAAGCCGCCGATCAGGGCAATATCGTCGTTTTCGGCCTGGTGCCGACCGAGCCGCGCACCTCCTACGGTTATATCAAGCCGGGTGACGCGATCGACGGGGAAAAAGACCTCAGCACCGTCGATGCCTTCGTGGAAAAGCCTGATGTGACGACGGCCATCTCCTATCTGGAAAAAGGTTATCTCTGGAACTCCGGCAACTTCCTGTTCCGTTCCGATGTGATGATCGCGGAGCTTAAGGCCTTCGCGCCGGAAATCCTGGCTGCGGTGACGCAGGCGGTCGAACAATATGAAAGCGACCTTGGTTTCGTGCGCCTGCATCAGGCAAGCTTCGAGGCTTCGCCTAAGAATTCCATCGACTACGCTGTGATCGAGAAGACCAAGCGTATGGCGGTGGTGCACGGCCATTTCCGCTGGTCCGATATAGGCAGCTGGGACGCGATCTGGGAAATTGCCGACAAGCACGACAATGACAACGCGCTCGAGGGCGATGGCGTCTTCATCGATTCCGAGGGTTGCCTGATCCATTCCACGCAATTGCTGACGACGGTGGTGGGCGCGAAGGATCTGGTGGTGGTGGCGACCAAGGATGCGGTTCTGGTGGTGCCGAAAAACCGGGTGCAGGATGTAAAGGGGCTGGTCGACACGCTGAAGGGCGGAGACCATGCGCCGCAGACCCAGACCCACAAGCGCGTCTATCGCCCATGGGGTTACATCGAGCACATGTATGTCGATCAGCGTTACAGGGTCGGCCACATCACGGTTGATCCCGGCCATCGCATTTCTTTCCAGAAACACTATCACCGCTCTGAACACTGGATTGTCGTCAAGGGCACAGCGACGGTGACGATCGGCGAAGAGACCCGTCTGCTGACGGAAAACCAGTCGGTTTACATCCCGATCGGTCAGCCACACCGGCTGGCCAATGAGGGGCAAATTCCGCTCGAACTTGTGGAAATCCAGACAGGCGCCTATCTCGGCGAGGACGATGTCATCCGCATCGAGGATGATTACAAACGTCAATAGTAGATAGTGTTTCGAGGTAGCACGACAGAGGCGAGGCGGAAGGCGTTCCGGCTCGTCTTTGTGTTTTAAGGGCGAGCAGCCGCTACCCAAATAGGGGTGCGGCAGCCGCGCCCCTTGCAGAAATTGCAGGAATGGAAGGGACCCGCCGACAGGACGCAGCATGCCGCCCGTGGCAGATTTGCGCGGTTTCCAGTCGCAAGGGATGTCCAAAATAGCCACATCGAGATTCGTATTCTAGGCGGTTGCCTAATCAAAAATCTTCGCATAGGTTCCTACTGCAACGTTTCAGTGAGGGAGGAGACTCATGCGAATGCGTGTTATTTCTGCGGCCTTTTTGGCCAGTGTGATGATTCCGGCGGGTATGGCCGGGGCCACCGATCTTGAGGTGACCCATTGGTGGACATCGGGCGGCGAAGCCGCAGCGGTGGCCGAGCTGGCCAAGGCTTTCGATGCGACCGGCAATAAATGGGTGGACGGCGCGATTGCCGGTTCGGGCGGCACGGCCCGGCCGATCATGATCAGCCGTATCACTGGCGGTGACCCGATGGGCGCCACCCAGTTCAACCACGGCCGGCAGGCGGAAGAGCTGGTGCAGGCCGGCCTGATGCGCGATCTGTCCGACGTTGCCGCAAAGGGCAACTGGAAAGAGGTCATCAAACCGGCAAGCCTGCTCGACAGCTGCACCATCGACGGCAAAATCTATTGTGCGCCGGTGAATATCCATTCCTGGCAGTGGCTCTGGCTTTCCAACGCCGCCTTTAAGAAGGCGGGTGTCGAGGTTCCGAAGAACTGGACGGAATTTGTCGCAGCCGCACCGGCGCTCAAAAAGGCCGGCATCCAGCCGCTGGCGCTTGGCGGGCAAGCCTGGCAGGCCAACGGCCTGTTCGACACGCTGACGCTTTCGATCGGCGGCAAGGACCTCTATCAGAAGGTCTATGGCGACAAGGATGCCGAGGCGGCAGCCGGTCCCGATATGGCGAAGATTTTCGCGGCGGCCGTCGAGGCGCGCGATATGGCCAAGGGCACCAATGTTCAAGACTGGAACCAGGCCACCAACATGGTCATCACAGGTAAGGCGGGCGGCCAGATCATGGGTGACTGGGCGCAGGGCGAATTCCAGCTGGCCAACCAGAAGGCCGGCACGGATTATTCCTGCCTGCCGGGTCTCGGCCTCAATGACTATATCACCACCGGTGGCGACGCCTTTTATTTCCCTGTTCTGAAAGACGAAGCGAAGACCAAGGCGCAGGATGTGCTGGCCGAAACCATCGTCGATCCGAAGACTCAGGTTGCTTTCAACCTGAAAAAGGGCTCGTTGCCGATCCGTGGCGACGTGGACCTCAATGCAGCCAATGACTGCATGAAGAAGGGTCTGGCAATTCTGGCCAAGGGCAATGCGCTGACCAGCACCGACCAGCTGATTTCCGCAGATACGCAGAAACAGAAGGAAGACCTGATGGCCGAATTCTTCGCCGGTTCGATGTCGGCGGCAGATGGGCAGAAGCGCTTCGCGGACCTTATCGGTTCTGCTGACTGATTGTGATCTCTCCGGGTTGGGGAGCGGTTTACCGTTCCCCATTCCAACGTCCGGTCCGTGCAATATTCACCAGCTAGGGCAGGGGTTTCATGCGGTGAGGTTTTTGCCTGACCGTTGACTGTAACGTTACAGGAGGAGGTAACATGGCAAGTCAAACGCGCTCCAGGCGTCCCAATCAGCTTTTCCGCAATCTCAATTCCAAGATTGCCTCCATTCCCATGATCTTGACCGCGATGGTGATCTTCCTCGGCGGCACGGTCTGGACGGTGATTTATTCCTTCACCAATTCCAAGCTTCTGCCGCGGGCGAGCTTCATCGGTTTTGACCAGTATGAGCGACTGTGGGCGGCGCCACGCTGGATCGTCTCCATCCAGAATCTGGCGATCTACGGTATCTTGTCGCTGATCTTCAGCCTCGTCATCGGCTTTGTGCTGGCGGCGCTGATGGACCAGAAAATCCGTTTCGAAAACACCTTCCGCACCATTTTCCTTTATCCCTTCGCTTTGTCGTTCATCGTTACCGGCCTTGTCTGGCAATGGTTGTTGAACCCGGAATTCGGCATCCAGTCCGTGGTCCGTTCGATGGGCTGGGAAAGCTTCACCTTCGATCCGCTCTATAATCCGCAGATCGTCATCTACGGTATCCTGATCGCGGCGCTCTGGCAGGGCACGGGGCTCGTCATGTGCTTGATGCTGGCCGGTCTTCGCGGCATCGACGAGGATATCTGGAAGGCGACGCGCGTCGACGGCATTCCGATGTGGAAGACCTATATCCTCATCATCATTCCGATGATGCGGCCGGTCTTCATCACCACCCTCGTCATCATCGCGAGCGGCATCGTCAAGGTCTACGATCTTGTCGTCGCGCAGACCAGCGGCGGGCCGGGCATCGCGTCCGAAGTGCCGGCGAAATATGTCTATGACTACATGTTTCAGGCGCAGAACCTGGGGCAGGGCTTTGCTGCCTCGACCATGATGCTTCTGACCGTCGCGATCATCGTCATTCCATGGGCCTACCTCGAATTTGGAGGCAAGAAGCGTGGCTAATATCAGCACATTAAATACGGTCGTCGTCGCCACCGATGCGGTTGCCAAAGACCTTTCCGGCCCGCGCGGCAGGAAGCCGAGGAAAACCTTTTCCCGCCGCAACATCATTCTTTACGGCACGCTGTTCGTGGCTGCCGCCTATTACCTGCTGCCGCTTTACGTGATGGTTGTCACCTCGCTGAAGGGCATGCCGGAAATCCGGCTCGGCAACATTTTCGCACCGCCGGTGGAGATCACCTTCGAGCCCTGGGTAAAGGCCTGGGCAAATGCCTGCACCGGTCTGAACTGCGACGGACTTTCGCGCGGCTTCTGGAACTCGGTGCGCATTCTCGTGCCTTCCGTCGTCATTTCCATCGTCGTCGCTTCCGTCAGCGGCTACGCCATGGCCAACTGGAAGTTCAAGGGATCGGAACTGTTCTTCTCGATCCTGATCATCGGTGCCTTCATTCCTTATCAGGTGATGATCTATCCAATTGTCATCGTGCTGCGTGAAATGGGCATTTATGGCACGCTGACCGGCCTTGTCATCGTGCACACCATCTTCGGCATGCCGATCCTGACGCTGCTGTTCCGCAATTACTTCGCCTCTCTGCCGGAGGAACTGTTCAAGGCGGCGCGCATCGATGGCGCCAATTTCTGGCAGATCTATTTCCGCATCATGTTGCCCATGTCACTGCCGATCTTTGTTGTGGCAATGATCCTGCAGGTGACCGGCATCTGGAACGACTTCCTGTTCGGTGTGGTGTTCACCCGGCCGGAATATTACCCGATGACGGTGCAGCTCAATAATATCGTCAACTCGGTGCAGGGCGTGAAGGAATACAACGTCAACATGGCCGCCACGCTTCTGACCGGGGCAGTGCCGCTGATCGTTTATTTCGTCTCCGGCAGGCTTTTCGTCCGCGGCATTGCCGCAGGCGCAGTAAAAGGTTGAGCTATATGAACAAAAGCGTTTCCATCCGCGATCTTTCCCTGTCCTTCGGTGCCGTCACCGTGCTGAAAGACCTCAATCTCGATATTTACGACGGCGAATTTCTCGTGCTGCTCGGCTCTTCCGGCTGCGGCAAGTCGACCCTTCTCAATTGTATCGCCGGCCTTCTGGAGCCGACCGACGGGCAAATCTTCATCAAGGATCGCAACGTCACCTGGGAGGAGCCGAAGGACCGCGGCATCGGCATGGTGTTCCAGTCCTATGCGCTTTATCCGCAGATGACGGTGGAGAAGAACCTGTCGTTCGGCCTTCAGGTCGCAAAGATCCCAAAGGACGAAATCGAACGGCGTGTGAAAAGGGCGGCCGGCATCCTGCAGATCGAGCCGCTGCTGAAGCGCAAGCCGGCCGAACTTTCCGGCGGCCAGCGCCAGCGCGTGGCGATCGGCCGGGCGCTGGTGCGCGATGTGGATGTGTTCCTGTTTGACGAACCGCTCTCCAACCTCGACGCTAAACTGCGTTCGGAACTGCGCGTCGAAATCAAGCGGCTGCACCAGTCGCTGAAGAACACCATGATCTATGTAACGCACGACCAGATCGAGGCGCTGACGCTGGCGGATCGCATCGCCATCATGAAAAGCGGCGTCATCCAGCAATTGGCGGACCCGGTCACCATCTATAACAAGCCGCGGAACCTCTTCGTCGCCGGTTTCATCGGCTCGCCGTCGATGAATTTCCTGCGCGGTGAATTGATCGAGAAAGACGGCAAGGTGGTCTTCACCACCAATGGCGTCAGTTTTTCGTTGGATGGCTATCAGCCGGAAACGCCGCTTGCCGCCGGTCGCGCCGTCGTTCTCGGCGTGCGTCCCGAACATGTGCGTGTCGATGCCGATATCCTCAGTGGCGAGGTGCATGAGGCTGTCGTCGATATCGAGGAGCCGATGGGTGCTGACAATCTGATCTGGCTGAAACATGCCGGCCACACAATGTCGGTGCGCGTCGGCGGCCACAGGCGGTTTTCGCCCGGCACAAAGGTTCGCCTCGGCCTCGACCTGACCATGGCCTCGTTGTTCGACGCTGAGAGCGAGGAGCGGCTTTAGACGCTGCAACTATTCCCCCACACAATCCCAAGACCCAAATCTCTATGGAGGAGACAATGACAGAACTCGGTTTCCAGCTTTACAGCGCCCGCAATTTCCAGCCTTTTTCCGATATTCTGAAGAAGCTTTCGGCGGCCGGCTACAAGCAGGTCGAAGGTTATGGCGCGATGTACGCCTCTCTTGATGACGCCGGGCTGAAGGGCCTGCGCGCGGAACTCGACGCCAATGGCCTGACCATGCCGACCGGCCATTTCGGCCTTGATCTTCTTGAAGGCGACCCGAAAAAGGCGCTCAATATTGCCAAGGTTCTGGGCGTTGAAGCGATCTATTGCCCTTATCTGATGCCTGACCAGCGCCCGGCGGATGCCGCAGGCTGGTTCGCTTTCGGCAAGCGCCTGCAGCAAGCCGGAAAACCCTTCGTAGATGCCGGCCTGACCTTCGGCTGGCACAACCACGATTTCGAGTTCAAGGCGCTTGCCGACGGTTCCACCCCGCAGGAGCAGATTTTTGCCGGCGGGCCGGACCTGAAATGGGAAGCGGATATCGCCTGGATTATCCGCGGCAAAGCCGATCCGCTTGCCTGGATCGAAAGCTATGGCAAGCGCATCACCGCCGTGCATGTGAAGGATATCGCACCATCGGGCGAGAATGCGGATGAGGATGGCTGGGCCGATGTTGGCCATGGCACGGTGGACTGGAAGGGCCTTGTGGCGGCGCTGAAGGCGAAATCCGCCACGAAACATTTCGTGGTCGAGCACGACAATCCCAAGGACATAGATCGACTGATCACCCGCTCGATCGCTTCCTTCAAAACCTACTAAGTCTCACATTTCGGAGTTTCATCATGACCAGGGATCTTGGCGTCGGCATCATCGGATGCGGCAATATCTCGTCTGCATATTTCTCGCTGGCACCGCTCTTCAAGGGCATCAAGGTGCTGGCCTGCGCCGACCTCAACCGCAATGCGGCGGAGCTGAGGGCGGAAGAGTTTGGCGTTACCGCGCAGTCCATCGAGGAACTGCTCGCCAACAAGGACATCGACGTGGTGGTGAACCTTACTGTTCCTGCCGCGCATTTTCCGGTGTCGAAAGCAGCCCTCGAGGCGGGAAAGCACGTCTATTCGGAAAAACCTTTGGTGCTTTCGCTGGAGGAAGGCGAGGAGCTGCGTCGCATCGCCCGCGAGAAAAAGCTGTCCGTCGGCTGCGCGCCGGATACGTTCCTCGGCGGCGCGCATCAGCTTGCCCGACAATATATCGATGACGGCAAGGTCGGGCGGATCACGTCAGGCACCTGCCATGTGATGAGCCCCGGCATGGAGATGTGGCACCCCAATCCCGGCTTCTTCTTCCTGAAGGGCGGTGGGCCGATCCTCGATCTTGGCCCCTATTACGTTGCCAATCTCATCAACCTCATCGGGCCGGTCAAACGCGTCGGTGCTTTGACCTCGATGGCAAACCCCACCCGCACGGTCACCAGCCAGCCGATGAATGGCGAAATCATTCCGGTGGAAACACCGACCAATATCCATGCGCTGCTGGAATTCGTGAATGGCGCGACGATCACGCTTTCGGCCAGCTGGGATGTGTGGTCGCACCGCCATGCCAATATGGAACTCTATGGCACCGAAGGCTCGATCTACGTGCCGGACCCGAACTTCTTCGGCGGGGTGGTGGAGGCCAGCGGTCGTGACAAGAATATCCAGCCGCTGGAAGACTGGGCGCATCCCTTCGGCATCGCCAATCAGGAAAGCCCGAACGGCCCGCGCGCCAATTACCGCACGGCCGGCCTTGCCGATATGGCGATTGCGATTTTGGAGGGCCGCGATACCCGCTGCTCGCTGGAGCGCTCGCTGCACGGCATCGATGTGATGACCTCGATCCTGAAGTCAGGTGAAGAAGGCCGTTTCATTGAGATGAACACGACCTGCACGCAGCCGGCAGCCCTTGGCATCGAGGAGGCGCAGGCGCTGCTGCGCTGAGGCTTGGATGATCCGGAAAGCGGCGGAGGGGACTTCGCCGCTTTCGTGTTTTTACCGCAACCCTTCACAATCCCTTCCTTTTGGTTTAAAGCCGCGCCGTATCCGGTCGCAGCCCACCCGGTCAAAACAAGGGATCCCAACTTATGAAAACCATCGTGATCTGCTCCGGCGGATTGGACTCCGTTTCGCTTGCCCATAAAATCGCGGCGGAACATGAACTTCTCGCTCTCGTCTCCTTCGATTATGGCCAGCGCCACAAGAAGGAACTGGATTTCGCCGCCGACTGCGCAAAACGTCTCGGCGTGCCGCATCATCTCATCGATATCGGAACCATCGGCGCGCACCTCACCGGTTCGGCGCTGACGGACGATATCGACGTGCCTGATGGCCATTATGCGGAAGAGACCATGCGCTCCACCGTGGTGCCAAACCGCAACGCCATCATGCTGACCATCGCGTTTGGCCTTGCCGCCGCCCAGCAGGCGGATGCGGTGGCGATCGCCGTGCATGGCGGCGACCATTTCATCTATCCCGATTGCAGGCCGGGCTTCATCGGCAGCTTTAATGCCATGCAGGCCCATGCGCTGGAAGGTTACGCCGACGTTACCCTGTTTGCGCCCTACGTCACCGTCTCCAAAGCGGCGATTGTGACTGACGCGGTGAAATACGGCACGCCATTTGGCGAAACCTGGTCCTGTTACAAGGGAGGCTTGCGCCATTGCGGCCGTTGCGGCACCTGCGTGGAGCGGCGCGAGGCCTTCCATCTGGCGGGAGTCACCGATCCCACGGAATACGAAGACCCGGATTTCTGGGTGGCGGCCACGCAGGCCTATGCGGCGCAGGAGGTGCACTGATGTTTCGCATCACCAAGGAGTTTCACTTCTCCGCCTCGCATCAGCTGAAAAGCCTGCCGTCAGATCACCAGTGCAACCGCCTGCACGGGCACAATTACATCGTCGAAGTGGAACTATCAGGCGAAGAGCTGAACGAGCATGGTTTCGTGCGCGATTATCACGAGCTGGCGCCGCTGAAGCGCTACATAGACGATCATTTCGACCATCGCCACCTGAACGACGTTCTCGGCCATGACCAGGTGACGGCGGAATGTCTGGCAAAGCATTTCTACGACTGGTGCAAGACCAGCCTGCCGGAAACCAGCGCCGTTCGAGTGAGTGAAACCACCAAGACCTGGGCGGAATACCGGCCATGACGGAGGCTGCACGGAATATTGCTGCGAGGGAAACCACGGTCCGCATCAGCGAAATCTTCGGCCCGACCATTCAGGGCGAGGGGCCGCTGATCGGCCTGCCAACCGTCTTTGTGCGTACCGGTGGCTGCGATTACCGCTGCTCCTGGTGCGATACGCTGCATGCGGTCGACAGTGAGTACCGCGACACGTGGAAACCGATGTCCGTCGAGGCGATATGGCAGGAGGTGCTAGGGCTTTCCGGCGGCATGCCGTTGACGGTGTCACTGTCAGGCGGCAATCCCGCCATCCAGCCGCTCGGCACTTTGATCGCGAAGGGGCAAGGCGAAGGGTATCGTTTCGCACTGGAAACGCAGGGCAGTATCGCGAAAGACTGGTTTGCCGATCTAGATCATCTGGTGCTGAGCCCGAAACCGCCATCGAGCGGTATGGAAACGGACTGGCAGGCATTCGAAGACTGTCTCGCCGCCGCCGGCGATGGTCCGCAGGTGGCTCTGAAGGTCGTAATCTTCGATGATGCGGACTATGCCTATGCCAAGGCGGCATCCGCGCGTTTTCCGCATCTGCCGGTCTATCTCCAGCCGGGCAATCACACTCCGCCGCCGCCGGATGATGACGATGCGCGGGTGGATATCGATGGGGTCATGGACCGAATGTTGTGGCTGGTGGAGAAGATCAGTGAAGACCGCTGGTTTTCAGCGCGCGTGTTGCCGCAGCTGCATGTGCTGTTGTGGGGGAATAAGCGTGGGGTGTGAAAGCGGCGGCCCGCGCCGCCGCTTTCCTGCAACTCAAGCCGAAACGGCCACCTCGCGCCTCTCCCTATCCGCGATGATCGAAAGATCGAGCACCTTCTGCAGATTGGCTGCGTGGCGGAAGTCCGGGTCGGCGGGGCCGCCTTCCATGACCGCCTTGGCGAATTTTTCGTAATTCGTCGGCACCGGACCGACATCGATCGTCTTCCAGATCGCCTTTTCCACATCGTCGCCAATGCAGGCCCGCAGGCTGGAATAGTCAGGCGTGTGGATGACTTCCAGAGCACCCTTGTCGCCATGGATGCGCAGGCGCAGTTCGTTGAGGTGGCCCGTTGCCCAGCGGCTGGCGTGGATGACGCCCATGGCGCCGTTTTCCAGCTCGGCGGTCATGGTGAAGCTGTCATTGGCGTCGAGGTCGTAGACGCCAATTTTATTCCCTTCGTATTTGTCGAAGGTCTTCAGCCGCGTGAAGATGCGCTCCACATCGCTGCCCGCGCCATAAGAGGCGAAGTCGAGAATGTGGATGCCGACATCACCCAGCACGCCGTTGGAGCCATGCTTGGTGGAAAGCCGCCACAGCCACTTGCTCTCCGTCATCCAGTCGCCCCAGGCCTTGGAAACCAGCCAGCTCTGGAGATAGGAGGCTTCCAGATGGCGAACTTTGCCGATTTTTCCAGCCAGCACCATCTCGCGCGCCGCCTGCAAGGGGGCGACATTGCGATAGGTGAGGTTGACCATGGCAACGAGACCCGCTTTTTCGGCGGCATCGGCCATTTCGGCGGCCTTGGCGTAGTTTTCCGCCAGCGGCTTTTCGCAGAAGACGTGTTTGCCGGCCGCCAGCAACTTCAGGCTGGTCGGGTGGTGGATGGCATCCGGCGTGACATTCGCCGCCGCGTCGAATTCGCCCCAGGCAATGGCGTCATCCAGTGAGGTGAAGGAGAGCGGGATGTTGTGGCGGAGCGCAAAGCCGCGCACCACCACATCGTCCACATCCACCGCCGCGACGAGTTCGACGCCGGGGATTTGCGCAAAATAAGTGGCATGGTTGTTGGCCATGCCGCCAGTTCCGAGAATGAGAAGTCTCATGGCTTTTTACCTGTAACCTGCTTCGCCGGCCTGATGCAGCTTGGGGCCGCGTTCCTCGATCGGCTCCAGCGCCTTGTCGACGGGAACATTGGGGGCGTCATGAATGCTTTTCAGCGCGCCGGCGGGATTATAGGCCCATTTCACCGAATTGCTGATGACCTTCTGGACATTGGCGTCGTGATAGGTCGGATAGGTTTCGTGGCCGGGGCGGAAATAGAAGATGTTGCCGGCACCACGACGCCAGGTGAGGCCCGAACGAAAGACCTCGCCGCCTTGGAACCACGAGATGAATACGGTTTCCAGCGGCTCCGGCACGGAGAACTGCTCGCCATACATCTCCTCGTTTTCCAGCTCGAAATGCTCGGGCAGGCCGGCGGCAATAGGGTGGCGCGGATTGATCGTCCACAGACGCTCGCGTTCGCCCGCCTCACGCCATTTCAGCGCGCAGGGCGTGCCCATCAGGCGTTTGAACGGCTTGGAGAAGTGGCCGGAATGCAGGACGATAAGGCCCATGCCTTCCCAGACGCGCTTGGCGACGCGCTCGACGATCTCGTCCTGCACCGCGCCGTGGTCCTTGTGGCCCCACCAGACAAGAACGTCGGTCTTGTCGAGACGATCCTGCGAAAGGCCGTGCTCCGGCTCCTGCAGTGTAGCGGTGGTGGCATTGATCTCAGGGTTCTGGTTCAGCGCGTCGGCAATAGTGTTGTGCATGCCGTTCGGATAGATCGAACGCACCGTCTCATTGATGTGTTCGTGGATATTTTCGCCCCATACAACGGTGTTGATGGTCATTGTCATGCTCCTCGGTGAAAGCCGGGACCTTGGGTGATCCCGGCGGAAGTTGAAGTTTCAGGCCGCTCCGCGCACGGGATTGCGAGCCAGCGCCTGGCCTTGTGCGTCGAAACGGTGAATCTGCGCCGCATCGGCTACGAGCGTGATGCGCTCGCCAGCCTTGCGGTCGGTCACGCCTTCTTCACGAACGACAATGGGTTCGCCGGCGCCGATCTCGACATAGATGAAGCTGTCCGATCCGAGCATTTCCGAATGCACAATCTCGCCGCTCCAGCCGTTCTCGCCGGTGGTGACGGTGATGTGCTCGGGGCGGATGCCGATGGTCGCTGCCCCTTCCGCCTCGGCATATTTGCCAGCAAGGAAGTTCATCTTCGGCGAGCCGATGAAGCCGGCGACGAAGGTGTTGACTGGGCTTTCGTAGAGCTCCAGCGGCGTGCCGATCTGCTCGACGCGACCGTCGCGCAGCACGCAGATGCGGTCGGCGAGCGTCATCGCCTCCACCTGGTCGTGGGTGACGTAGATCATCGTCGTGTCATGCATCTCGCGGTGCAGCTTGGCGATTTCCAGACGGGTGGCAACGCGCAGCGCCGCATCGAGGTTGGAGAGCGGTTCGTCGAACAGGAAGACCTTCGGATCGCGCACGATGGCACGGCCGATGGCGACGCGCTGGCGCTGGCCGCCGGAAAGCTGCTTCGGTAGCCGTTCCAGATAGGGCGTGAGCTGCAGCATCTCGGCTGCTGCTTCGACACGCTTCCTGCGTTGCTCCTTGTCGGCGCCCGATAGTTTCATGCCGAAAGCCATGTTCTCGAACACGGTCATATGCGGATAGAGCGCATAGGATTGGAAGACCATGGCGACGCCGCGTTTGGCGGGCGGCAGGCGGTTGACCGTCTCGCCGTCGAAAGAGAGCGTGCCGCCGGTGATTTCCTCCAGCCCGCAGATGAGGCGCAACAGCGTGGACTTGCCGCACCCGGAGGGACCGACGAAGACCATGAATTCGCCGGAGCGGATGTCCATGTCGATGCCCTTGATGACATCGAAGGCGCCGAAGGATTTGCGAAGATCGCGCAATTGAATGGTAGTCATGAGTTTTCTCCTAGCCTTTGACGCCGCCGGCGGTGAGGCCGGAGATGATGCGTCGCTGGAAGATCAGAACGAGGACGACGAGCGGGGCGGTGACGATGACGGAGGCCGCCATGATCGTTCCCCAGGGGATTTCGAACTGCGAGCCGCCCGAGAGAAGCGCGATGGCGACCGGCACCGTGCGCTGCTCGTTCGATGAGGTGAACGTGAGCGCGAAGAGGAACTCGTTCCACGCTGCGATGAAGGCGAGGAGCCCTGTGGTGACGAGCGCCGGCCACATCAGCGGCATGAAGACCTGGGTGATGATGACCCAGGGCGTTGCACCATCAACGATGGCCGCTTCCTCGATCTCGATCGGCAGATCGCGCATGAAAGTTGTCAGCACCCAGACCGTGAAGGGCAGGGTGAAGATCATGTAGGAAAAGATCAGCGCGAGCGGCGTGTTGAAGATGCCGGCCCAGCGGATCAGTTCGAACAGGCCGGCGAGAACGGCGATCTGCGGAAACATCGAGACCGACAGGATGGTGAGCAGAAGCAGCGAGCGGCCCCGAAATCGGACACGGGCCAGAGCATATGATGCGGTAACCGCCAGAAACAGCGACAGCACGACAACCGAGGAGGCCACCAGCAGCGAATTGCCGAGATTGCGCAGGAAAGTGCCGTTGCCGATGACGAAGCTGTAATTGGTCAGCGAGAAGTCACGCGGCCAATAATTGACCTGGAACAGCGCCGAGCCGGATTTCAGGCTGGTCAGGATCGCGTAGTAGAACGGGAATACCGAAATTACCATGATGATGGCGACCAGCGCATAAAAGGCGGTGGTTTTCAGGATGCCTGGCAGAGTCATCGTGCGCCTCCATCGGTATTGACGCGCCCAAGCCACATGTAGATGACCGTGATCGAAGCGATGATGAGGAACAGCATGGTCGAGGCCGCCGCGCCGTAAGCAAACTTGTCGAAATCGAACAGGTTCTCGCGCGCCAGCACCGACATAGTGCGGGTCTGTGCATTGTTCGGCGTCAGGATGTAGATGAGATCGAAAACGCGCATCGCATCCAGCATCCGGAAGATGACAGCGACCATCAGTGCGGGACGGATCATCGGCAGGGTGACGCGAAAGAACACCTTGACGGGGTGGATGCCGTCCACCTTGGCCGCCTCATACATGTCCTTCGGCACCATCTGCAGGCCGGCGAGAATGAGCAGCGCCATGAACGGCGTCGTCTTCCAGATATCCACAATCAGGACGGCGACCATGGCGGTATCCGGATTGGCGGTCCAGGCGATCTTGTTGGAGATCAGTCCGAGATTGAGGAAAAGATCGTTCAAGATACCGAACTGGTCGTTCAGCATCCACGCCCACATCTGCGCCGAGACGATAGTGGGAATGGCCCATGGCACAAGGATGGCGGCGCGCACGAAGCCGCGCCCTTTAAATTCGGCATTCAGCACCAGCGCGACGATGAGGCCGAGCACGGTTTCGAAGCTGACCGAGAGAATGGTGAATTTCAGCGTGTTGAGAACCGCGCCCCACCAGGCGGGATCGGCGAGCAGGCCGCGATAGATGGTGCGACCGCTGCTCAGCGTGATCCAGGTAAGGTAGTTCTTTAGGCCGACGAACTGCGCACCGTCGAGATTGGTCAGCGATGCGTCGGTGAAGCTGAACCAGACGGTGCGCACCAGCGGCCAGCCAGCCACCAGAGCCAGCACCAGAAATGTGGGGGCAAGAAACAGCCAGGCGGATTTCAGTCGTTCCGACTGCAGGTCGGAGCCGGTGCTGGCGGCCGCGACCGGTCTTTGAAGGGCGATGTCGTTCATGGGATATCTCGCGGTTGGGGCGCGGGAAACGATCAGGCGAGACCGCTTCCCGCGCGGGCCGGGTTACCAGCCGTTGCCTTTGAGATCGGTCAGTTCAACCTCGAGAAGTTCGAGATTTTCCGCCGCCGTACCATTGCCGGAGAGCGTGTTGTGCACGGCGCCCCAGAACTTGGCCGAAACCTCGTTATATTTCACCTTGGCCGAGGCGGAAGGACGCGGAACGGCGGTCTCGAAGATCGGCTTCCACGTCGGCATGAAGGGCTGTGCGGCCGCGACATCCTTGTCGTCGTAAAGCGAAGCGATCGTCGGCATGTTGGACAGCTGGATCGCGCGCAGCTTCTGGGTATCCTTTGATGCCAGGAATTTTACCAGCTGGATAGCCGCTTCCTGATCGTCGGAATATTTCGAAACAGCAAGGTTCCAGCCGCCGAGTGTGGAAGCGGGGGCTGCGCCTTCTTCACCTGCCGGCAGCGGCGTGACGCCGAACTTGTCCTTGATCGCGCTGTCGGCACCATTTCCAAGCGCATAGGCATAGGGCCAGTTGCGCATGAAGACGGAATTGCCGGTCTGCCAGACACCGCGTGCTTCCTCTTCCTTGTAAGCGAGAACGCCCTGCGGTGCGATGGTGCCGACCCAGCCTTTGGCGGTTTCGATTGCAGCTGCCGCCTTCTCGTTATTGATGGAGATATCGCCGTTGGTTTCAACGATATGGCCACCGCCCGCGGATGCGATCCATTCCAGAGCGTTGCAGGTCAGACCTTCATAGGCGCTGCCCTGAAAAACGAAGCCCCAGAGGTCCTTCTGGCCGGCCGCGCGTTCCTTGTCCTGAACCTCCTTGGCGGTCTCGCTCAGTTCCTTCCAGGTTTTCGGCGGCTGCTTGCCATATTTTTCCAGAAGGTCCTTGCGGTAAAACAGCGCCGGCGCGTCGGTGAACATCGGCATGGCGACGAGCTTGCCGTCCACCGTCTGTGAGGCGACGATAGAAGGGAAATGATCCCCGATGACATCCTTGGTCGCTGCGGTCAAATCCACGAATTGTTCGGCTAGCTGCGGGGCCCAGATCACGTCCGTCTGGTAAACGTCGACATCCTTGTTGCCGGCGGCAAGCCACAGCCGGTACTGGCTGAACTGTTCGCTGGAAGAAGACGGCATGGTGACGAGATTGACCTTGTGACCGGTCTCTTTCTCGAAAGCGGCGATGCGTTCGCGGAAAAACGCGACGTTCTTGCCGGTCGAATTTGCGGCAATGGAAAGTTCGGCCGCCTCAGCCGAAATGGCGGCGGAAAACGCGACTCCGCACAGGAACAAAGTCTTCATGGAAATATTCATTGTCAAACTCCTCCGTTGACGCTCCCGATTGTCCTCAAAATTGAAAGCGCTTTTGACTGAAGGAAGGCTCGCAAAAGCTGAACAATCTGTCAATACTCTTTCTAACTGAGCGAAAATTGGGTGTTTTTGTCTGCAATTTTTCGGTGTTTGCCTTTCGAAGTGATCAACTGTACGGTTTCAGGTGGAGGAAAATTGAAATCGTTTTCAATTTTTGTCGGCTTGAAAAATCCGTGGCGGCGACGCATGCAGGGGCAAATTGGCAAAAAACATGAAGCTCAAGGAATTCGCAGCAAAGGTCGGGCTCTCGCCCACCACCGTCAGCCGGGCGCTTGGCGGCTATCCCGAGGTGCGCGAAGAAACGCGCCAGCGGGTGATGGAGGCTGCGCTGAAATATGGCTATCGGCCAAATGCAAACGCGGTGCGGTTGGCAACGGGCAGGGCTGGCGCCATCGGCGTCGTCATGGGCCGTTCGGGCGGCGGGCATTTCTTTTCTGAATTCATGGGCGGCATGGCCACGCGGCTTGAAAACGAGGAGACCGATATCCTCGTCAGCGTCACAGTTGATAATAATCTTGACGAGGAATTGGCGATCTTCAGCCGGCTGGCGGCGAGCGGCCGGGTCGATGGCATCATTGTGCATTCGCCAAGACCGGAGGATGAGCGCATTGCGCTACTCAACCGGCTGGGTGTGCCCTTCATCGTGCATGGTCGCTCAAAGACGGCTTTTGAACATGCCTGGCTCGATATCGACAATCACGATGTGACCTATCGTCCGACGATCCATTTTCTGGAGCGCGGCCATCGCCGTATCGCCCTTATCAACGGTCCTGTCGGCCGCACCTTCGTGCAGGATCGTGAACAGGGTTTTCGCGAGGCGCTGGCGACCCATGGGATCACGCCTGATCCGCGTTTCATGATGAGCGAGCATTTCAGCGAAGATGCCGCTTTCCGTTTCGCTCGCTCGCTGCTGGAGCAGACCCCGCGCCCGACGGCCTTTGTCGCCGGTGCGATGATGACAGCCCAGGGCGTTTATCGCGCGGCAACCCAGCTGGGACTGGTGATTGGCAAGGATGTCTCCGTCATCGCCCATGACGACGTGTTTCCCTATCTCACTCCGGAAAGCATGATGCCGCCGCTTTCCACCACCCGCTCGTCGATGCGTATGGCCGGCATGCGCGTCACGGACCTGCTTTTGCAGATCGTCGGTGGCCGACCTGTCCGCGAAGTTCAGGAATTGTGGCCGGTCGAGCTGATCTTGCGGGAATCGGTCGGTCTGGCCTAAGCCCGTTGCCCTAGCTCACTGATTCCACTCCATTTTGTGAACGTCATTTGATAGCGTTCGCCTTTCATCGTCTATTCGTTAAGCCGGTCTCGTGTATAATCGGAGCAGTCACGGGTTTAATGGAACAGGTCCCGTGCCGGCGCGTTGAGGGGATGCATTGAAGGAGGATGACGGATGTTTGAATTTTTAAAGCCGCAACAGCAGACTGTGATCGACGACGTCGAGGCGACCGGCACTTATGCCGATGCGCTTCTCAACGTTCCAAGCCCGGAACTCACCCGTTCGACCGCTCGCGAGCATGGTCATGAAGCCCATTCCCGCGATTATTGCGAAAACCGCGATATTTCCCGCAGTGCGCTCGGTTTCGTCTGATCTGCCGCAAAAACCTTCCTGAAAAACGGAACGTACCTGCCGTCCCCGCGTTTTCCTATACGATCCGCAGGGCGGCGCAACCTATACCGAAAGGACCTTACCGGCATTCGACCGATGGGCGAATTGGGTGTTGCGCCGCCTAAATGGTGACGGCGTAAGCGCGTTGTCCCGAGAGATTTAGCGGCGCCGCAATGGACAGGGGCGCTCATGTTAGGAGCCCGCAATGTCGACCGTTCCCGTTGAACCCTATCCCGAGCCGCCGATGCCTGTGCCGCCGCAGCCGGATATTCCACCGGTGAAAGAGCCGGAACCCGACCGTTTGCCGGATGAACTGCCGACGCCCAACCCCGATGAAAATGACGGGCCGCCGAGAGTCCTTTAGAAGTCCGGCGCAGCCGTTCTTTCCCTAGCGCTGGTGTGGCCCTAGCGCTGGTCTGGCTCGAACTTCTTGCTGACGAAAGCTGAGCCTTCCAGCCCGAAACGCCAGGGATAATCCACTGCACGGCTGATACCGATGCGCCTGCCGGTGCTGATCGCGGCGGCTTCCTTTGGCAGACGCAGCAGAAATGGTGGTGCGTTGAGCGGTGCTCCATCCATCTCTCCGGTAATCGCCATCGCCTGGCACAACTTGCCCGGGCCCGAGCAGAGAAGTTTGAGCTTATCGGTTCCCCGGCGCAGTTTCATCATATCTATACCGGTCAGCGGCTCGATGGCGCGCAGAAGCACGGCGGAGCCGGGGGCACAGACGAAGTTGGCGCACCAGTGGATGCCGTAGGACCGGTAGACATAGAGATGGCCGGCAGGGCCGAACATTGCCCTGTTGCGTGGGGTCTGCCCATTGAAGGCGTGGGATGCCGGATCGTCGGGATGGTAGGCTTCGGTTTCAACAATAATGCCGCCGGCTTTGCCGACGCGAAATTCCGCACCGATGAGTGCGCGGGCCACATCCAGTGCGTCGCGCTGGAAGAAACTCTGCGGCACTTCCGGGCTAAAGGACTGATTCATCGGGAACCCCTTCCGCTCTGCCATCGTTGTGAATTCAGGTTTCAGTATTACCGCATCGGATGGCTAGCCGATGTTTCTCAAATCGGAGGGCATGTCATGCAACTTTCCACGACCTATGTAAAACGCAATAACGGCGTCATATCCGTCGAGTTCGTCGGCAGCGACGGCGACCAGGTCTCCGTCCGTCTCGCAGATGGACTGGAAGGGATCGATGATGCGGAGGCCATCAAGCGCGCCAGTGCGGTTATGGTGCAGCTGACGGCTTTCGGCACCCGGCATGGCGCTGATGCATCGTCGCAGTTTTCCGCGCTTGGAACGGCGCAGGATGATGGTCCGCATGGTCAGGCAAGCGCCCGCACCGCAAAGGATAGTGCTATTCTGGAGGAGGAATTGGACGAGGGGCTGGAAGATAGCTTTCCAGCCAGCGATCCGGTCTCAGCCACCGTCACCTCGATAGCGTCCAGAAAAGGCGGGCTGTGACATTGGCTTATCGCAAAGTTGCTCTCGTCACCGGTGCAGGTTCCGGTATCGGTCGCGCCGCCGCCCTCCATCTGGCCGCGGCAGGCTTTTCGGTTGGCCTGCTCGGGCGCACCGAATCCGAATTGCAGACCGTGGCTGCTGAGATAGAGGCCGCATCCGGCTCTTCGAGACTTCTTCTCGCCGATGTCTCGGATGAGGCGGCCATGCGTCATGCGGTAGCAACGCTTGTGGACGATTTCGGTCGGCTGGATGTCGTGGTGGCGAATGCCGGGGTGAACGGAGTCTGGGCGCCCATCGATGAGTTGAAGCCTTCCGACTGGGACGACACGATCCGCATCAACCTGCGCGGCACCTATCTCACCGTCCACGCCAGCGTGCCGCATCTGAAAGCGGCCGGCGGCGGGTCCATCGTTATCGTGTCGTCCATCAACGGCACCCGCACGTTTACCTCGCCCGGTGCGACCGCCTATTCCGTGACAAAGGCGGGACAGCTTGCCATGGCCCAGCAACTGGCGCTGGAGCTTGGCCGCCACCGGATCCGCGTCAATGCGGTGTGCCCGGGCGAGATCGAAACGGCAATCAATGAGAACACCGACATCCGCGGGAGGGAAAGGACCGAAGTGCCGGTTCGTTTTCCGGCGGGCGACATTCCGGTGACGGGCGGTGTCGCCGGGACGAGCGAGGATGTCGCCGAACTCATCGGTTTTCTCGCCTCGGATGCATCGCGTCACATTACCGGCACACCGGTATGGATCGACGGCGGTCAGGGCCTTCTCCGATAATCCACCCTCAGCCAGCCGCCTCGGCATCACGGGCTTGTGTGCCTATGATTAACGAAAGGGTAACGTCTGTTCACGACACTTTGTCCATGGCGAGGTTGCCGTGTTGTGGCCACCTTCGGTAGTTAAGCGTCTGCCGTAAAGGCGGGCAAATCAGGCGGGTAAAACGATCCATGGGCATGCAGGCATTGCTGGATTTCGCGGTTGCGGGGTTGCGGCAAAAGATTAGCGCAGGGGTAAGAATGGCTGCGGTCGTCGCGATCGGCGGCAGCCTTGTTGCATGTACGTCTATGGGCCTCGATAGCGTCAAGAAGGACCCGCCGAAGCTGTCGTCCAAGATGATGGCGCAGATGTCGGCCAAGAGCATGCGTCCCGAAAGCCCGGTTCTCGTTCGCATTTTCAAGCAGGAGAGCGAGCTAGAGGTCTGGAAGGTCGACAAGACGGGAAATTACGCCCTGCTCAAGGCATATCCTATGTGCCGGTGGTCGGGAAAGCTCGGCCCCAAGATGAAGACGGGCGACCGGCAGGCGCCTGAAGGTTTTTATCATGTCTCTGCCGGCATGCTCAATCCGAACTCGCAATATTACGTTTCCTTCAATCTCGGTTATCCCAACCGGCTGGAATCAGCACTTGGTTACACCGGTGAGGCGCTGATGGTGCATGGCGCCTGCTCGTCTTCCGGCTGCTACGCCATGACCGACCAGCAGGTTGGCGAGATCTACGCCATCGTCGCGCGGGCGTTGCAGGGCGGGCAGGATCGCTTTCAGGTCCAGGCCTATCCCTTCCGCATGAGCGCCCGCAACATGGTGGCGCACCGAGACGATCCCAACATGCCGTTCTGGAAGACGCTGAAGGAAGGTTACGATTATTTCGAGGTGACGCGCCGCCAGCCCAAGGTTTCCGTCTGCGGTCGCCGTTATGTCTTCAACAGTGAATTTGACGGCGGCGAGCCCACTGACCCGCTGGCTGCCTGCCCACCCGCCGTCAATCAGCCCGACCCGGCAGTGGCGTCGAAACTGGCTGAAGAGCAACAAAAACTTGCCGCGGCGATGAGCGAGGGAACTTCCGCCCCGCTCAGCGCGTATGTAGACGGCGGCATGCATCCGAGCTTCCGGGCCCTCCTGAAATCCAGCGGCGCCAAGGTCATGGCATCGCAGGTTTCCGGCACGAAGTACCCTATCAGCCGTCCTGAGGCGGCGCTGGCAGACCCCTTTGCCAGTGTGAGATGATGTAAATGAGGTTTTTCAATTGAACGAGACGACAACGACCCGGCGGGGTTTCCTGCTTGGAGCAGGTGGATTGGCGCTTGCCGGCCTTGCAGGCTGCAACACCACGGCGCGTGAGGCCACGAAGCCTGCTGCACCTGCCGATGACCCGATGTATGCGCTGATGTACGGCCCCAAGCCGGACGAGCAGTTCCCGTTGCCGGAAATTCCCTATAAGCGCATTCCGCGCCAGTTCCTGCGGCAGATGGTGCCGAACCCGACCGGCGAGCGTCCGGGTGTCATCGTGGTCGATACGGCCAATCATTTCCTCTATCTGACCTATGAAGACGGTCAGGCCATGCGTTATGGCGTCGGTCTCGGTCGTGCCGGTTTCGAATGGGCCGGTCGCGGCGTGATCCAGTACAAGCGGCAATGGCCGCGCTGGACCCCGCCCGACGAAATGATCGCCCGCCAGCCGGAACTGGAACCCTATAGCGGCCGCAATGGCGGCATGGAGCCGGGCCTCAAGAACCCGCTCGGCGCGCGTGCGCTCTATATCTTCAAGGACGGCAAGGACACGATCTATCGTCTGCACGGCTCGCCGGAATGGTGGACCATCGGCAAGTCGGTATCGTCAGGCTGCGTACGCCTGTTGAACCAGGATATCGTCGACCTCTATAGCCGTGTACCTGACGGTACGCCGATCGTGGTGACGGCGCTCGGCCCGGCACAGCAGGGCGTGCCGATCGGGCAGGCGGGCGTTCCGGTGGCGCAATATGGCAATGGCGTGATCGGCGACGGCCTGTCGCAACCGGTGCAAAGCTATTGATCACGCGGTGGCGCGTGAATGCGTGACAGGTCGCGACACATAAAAATACCCCGGACGATGTCCGGGGTATTTTTATGTGAAGGTCCGGAAATCTACCGGTCCGATCTTTCAAAAAAGGCCTGGCTTTTGATGTTTCGGCTACGCCACACGGCGCATCCGCCCGCGGCTTTCATCTTCGGTTTCAAGGCGAAACCGGGAAACCAGCGCGCGCAGCTTGGCCGTTTCGCTGGCGAGCATTGCCGAGGCGTCGGTCGATTGCTGTACCATTGCGGCGTTCTGCTGTGTGCTTTGATCCATGGAATTCACCGCTGCATTGATTTCGGCAAGACCCGTGGATTGTTCGGATGCCGAGGTGGCGATGGCATTCATGTGTCGGTCTATGCCGGCGATCCGCTCGCTGATGTCCTTGAGCGCCGCTCCCGTATCGAGCACGAGTTTGACCCCGCCTTCGACTTCCGAACTGGACTGGCGGATGTGCCCTCTAATTTCACTGGCTGCCTTGGCAGAGCGCTGGGCGAGATCCCTGACCTCCTGCGCCACCACGGCAAAACCCTTGCCCGCCTCACCCGCCCGCGCTGCCTCCACACCGGCATTCAGTGCCAGAAGATTGGTCTGGAAGGCGATTTCATCAATAACGCTGATGATGCCAGCAATCTGTTTTGAGGCATCTTCTATCCGGCGCATCGCCTCTTCAGCGTGACTGACGACCTCGACCGAACGCAATGCGCGCTGATTGGCGTCGGTGGCGGCCAGTCGCGCTTCGGTGGCGCGTGTATTTGCGTTGGCCACGTTGACCGTGATTTCCTCAAGCGCAGCTGCCGTCTGCTCAAGCGAGGCTGCCTGATTTTCGGTACGGCGGGACAGTTCGCCTGCACCCGACGCAATCTCCTGGCTGTTACTGTCGATTGTTCCAATACCTGCCGAGATGGAAACCAGGGTCTCCGCGAGCTGCCTCACTGAGCTGTTGAAGTCATGGCGTAGCGCTTCGAAATCTGGAGAAAAGGGTTGGTCTAGCTGGAAGGCGAGGTCTCCGGACGCCAGGCGCTTCAGCCCTGCCGCAAGTCCTGATGTTGCGGCCCGCAGTCTTTCCGCGGCGTCGGCTTCCGCTTCGCGCCTTGCGGCTTCCTGATCCGCCTGTGCCCGTTGACGGGCGTCTTCAGCCTGTGCTTCCAGCGCTTTATTTGCGATGGCCGCCTGCCGGAAAATCTCCACGGCACGGGACATCAACCCGATCTCGTCTTTGCGACCGGTGCCGGAGGGAACCTGCGTCGTGTCGCCGCCAGCAAGCGTTTCCATGTTCTTCGACAGGTGCAGCAAAGGCGTAATGACCGATTTACGGGTGAGGAGGAAGAGACCCACACAGAAAAGCGTTGAGAGCAGCAACAGTCCTCTCAAAAGAAGATCGATACTGCTTTTCGCCTTTTCACTTTCGGCCAGAGTTGCACTTGAAAGAGCATCGATCTGTTCGCTGGCTTTTTCCATCGTCGTTTCGAGAGCGCTGAATTGCCGCACGAAGTCCGGCACCAGCTTGACCGCAGCATCTGGATCGGTGTTTGCAAGAGAAACAACCTTTTTCGCGATGTCGATATAAGACAGCAGCGGTTTCTCTACGCCCTCGATAACCTCTTTGGCCGCCGTCCCCTCGGACAAAACTTCGTTGTCCTTCAGCGCCCCGAGGAAGATCGCTTCATGTTCCGCAAGGTCTGTCTTTACGGCCTCGTAGGAGATGCCGACTTTGTCGTTTGCCGACAATATTGCCGCCAACACATCCGACCGCAACGCGTCATGCATCATGTCGGCGCGCATGTGGTTGTGAAGGATTTCGGCGGAACGCGATACCTCGGCGCTGTTGGTATTGAGCGTGTCCGCGGCCCATATGCCGATGCCCACTGCGCTTCCCGATAAAGAAAATATCGCGGCACTTACAAATATGATCTTTTTGTTAATCGATGCCATGTGGACGTTCCCGCTTGGATGGTTATACTGCGGAAAGATAGTTTATCATCTTTAATAAATAGTCTATTTCTCTTGTTTTTTGATTGATGTCAAAAAAAGGCTGCAAATTCTATTGCAGCCTTTTCTTTATTAGGTTTGCCTATTCTAAACGGCGCGGTTCAGCGCGTCGCCCAGAATGGATACGATATCGTCGAAATGGGATTTCTCGGCGATCAGCGGCGGCGACAGGGCGATGATGTCGCCGGTGACGCGGATGAGCAGGCCGCGCTCGAAGCAATCCACAAAGACATCATAGGCGCGTGCGCCGACAGCACCTTCCCGCGACTGCAGTTCAATGCCGGCAATGAAACCGATGGTACGGATGTCGATGACATTCGCCGCGCTCTTCAGCGAATGGATGGCGTCGTGCCAGGCATCCTGCAATTCGGCGGCGCGGGTAAATAGACCCTCATCGCGGTAGATATCAAGGGTCGCAATGCCGGCGGCGCAGGCGACCGGGTGGCCGGAATAGGTATAGCCGTGGAACAGTTCGATCTGGTTTTCCGGGCCGTGCATCAAGGCATCATGTACCTTGCGGCTGGTGAAGACGGCACCCATGGGGATGGCGCCATTGGTCAGGCCCTTGGCCGTGGTGACGATATCAGGCGTAACGCCGAAATAGTTGCTGGCGAAGGAAGAGCCCATGCGACCGAAACCGGTGATGACCTCATCGAAGATCAGCAGGATGCCGTGCTTGTCACAAATGGCACGCAGGCGCTCCAGATAACCCTTCGGCGGCACCAGAACGCCGGTGGAGCCGGCCACGGGTTCCACGATGCAGGCGGCGATGGTTTCCGCGCCATGCAGCGCGACCAGCCGCTCCAGATCGTCGGCAAGCTCCGCGCCGTGCTCGGGCTGACCCTTCACGAAGCTGTTTCTGGCAAGATCATGGGTATGGCGCAGATGATCGGCGGGAATCTGCGGGAAAACCCGACGGTTGTTGACGAGGCCGCCGACGGAGATGCCGCCGAAACCGACGCCGTGATAACCGCGCTCACGACCGATGAGGCGGCTGCGGGTGCCCTGACCGATGGCGCGCTGATAGGCGATGGCGATCTTCAGCGCCGTATCGACCGATTCCGAACCGGACCCGGTGTAGAACACACGGTCGAGCTTGCCGCCTTCCGGCCCGGGCGCGATTTCCGCCAGCCGTTCGGCAAATTCAAACGCGACTGGATGGCCCATCTGGAAGGATGGTGCGTAATCCAAGGTCGAAAGCTGATGCTTGACGGCGGAGGCAATCTGCTGGCGGCCATGGCCGGCATTGACGCACCAAAGTCCTGCCGTGCCGTCGAGAACCTGGCGGCCGTCATTGCTGGTGTAATACATGCCCTCGGCACTCGTCAGCAGCCGGGGATTGGCCTTGAACTGGCGGTTGGCGGTAAAGGGCATCCAGTAGCTATCGAGTGAGGTGGAATTGGATCGGCTCGGGTTGTCCATAACGGTTCTCCTGTTCGTTGCCGCCGATTGAAAGCTATTTTAGCCATCGAACAAGCCCTTTTCTTCCCGTGGCCAAGCTATTGAAAATATTATAGGCGTGAAGACATGTTTTCGATATTTCGAACAAGGGCAACGGAGGCTTACGCATGTCGGTGGATTTAGGCGGACGTTTGCGCCATTTGCGTCTGCGTCACAATATTTCCCAGCGCGAACTGGCACGGCGTGCCGGAGTCACCAATTCAACGATTTCGCTGATTGAGAGCAACACGTCGAACCCATCCGTCGGCGCGCTGAAACGCATTCTCGACGGCATACCGATCGGTCTTGCCGAGTTTTTCGCTTTCGAGCCGGAAACCAGCCGGAAGGCCTTTTACAGGGCGGATGAACTGGTTGAAATCGGCAAGGGGCCGATTTCTTTCCGGCAGGTGGGCGAGAATGTCTTCGGCCGCAGCCTGCAAATCCTGAAGGAATGTTACCAGCCGGGCGCCGATACCGGCAAGGTGCCGCTGGTTCATGATGGCGAAGAAGGCGGCATCATCCTCTCAGGGCGTCTGGAAGTGACTGTCGACGAGGGGAGGCGGGTGCTTGGGCCCGGTGATGCCTATTATTTCGAAAGCCGCAGGCCGCACCGCTTCCGCTGTGTCGGTCCGGTTCCCTGCGAGGTGATCAGTGCCTGCACGCCGCCGACCTTCTGATTCCCGCCGTATCCGGTGGTTTATGGCACCGCTGATAGGGTAAAATCCTGCCGGGCCAAGAAAAAACGCCACGAGCTACGGCAATTTTGCGCGGCTGCTATGACGGGAATGCGGTTCCTTGCCACGCTTTTGCCGTCTTTGCGCCCTTGTTGCGATTTTTCCATCGCTTTTTATTGGCGCAGCGACAATGGCGGGTAAAAAAATCCCGGCTGATATGTCAAATTTTATATGCATTGCCACAATCTTGCTGCGATGCAAAAAACTTTAATAGTCTTTTCGCTAGATGCCTGTTCTTGGCGTTTCTGTCTCATCTCCGCAAGTCATAAGAAACACATAAGAAAAGACTGCCGGAGATCCAAAAACCAATACATGGTGCGGCGTCACCCATGCTCTCAACACATGGCCGTCGGCACATTTGTTGCTTTTTTATGCAACCGTTAATATTGCCCAGGCGTTGATCGGCCGCTCGCGCAAGAAATCGCATAGACGGTCATGGGCAATGTGCCTTACAAAAAATCCATTAGCATCAAATTCCGAACACAGACTTGTTATCTCTTTTAGACGGAAAGACACGCCTCCGGGCACCGACCAATCGCAAAACATAAATGGAGTTCTCTCTATGAAGTCCGCGACCCAATCGGCTGAACAGACACTCAGCAGTTCCGAAGACTTCGATGTCAGTTTCCCTATCGGGGGCATCGCAAAACGCAGCTTCGATATGACATCGGCTGCGCTTGCGCTGCTCATCTTCAGCCCGATTTTCCTGTTGATCGCCGTCCTGGTGAAACTCTCCGATCCCGGTCCGATCTTTTATGGTCACCGGCGTGTGGGACATAATGGCCGCTACTTCCATTGCCTGAAATTCAGGACGATGGCGATGAACGGTGACGAGATGCTGCGGCAATATCTTGCCGCCAATCCGGAAGCCGCCGAGGAATGGCGTGCGACCCGCAAGCTCAAGAACGATCCGCGCGTTACCGCTGTTGGTGCCGTGCTGCGCAAGCTCTCCCTCGACGAGTTGCCGCAGCTTCTCAACATCATCCGTGGTGAAATGAGCGTGGTTGGCCCGCGCCCCGTCGTTGACGAGGAGCTGAGCTATTACGAAAACGCTGCCGCTTATTATCTCAGCACCCGTCCTGGCCTGACCGGCCTGTGGCAGATCAGCGGCCGTAACGATGTCTCGTATAAAACCCGCGTGGCTTTTGACACGCAATACGTCCAGAACTGGTCGATGCGTCAGGATGTGTTCATCATCGTCAAGACCATTCCCGCCGTGTGCATGTCACGCGGAAGCTACTGAAAACCGATATTGAGTTCGGCTTTATCGATCTTCTTTTCGACACGCACCCGACCGGGATCCCAAGTCCGGTCTTCGGGTGCGTCATTGGTGCTAATCATACCGGCCGCTTTTTGCGGCGCTGCGCGACCGGCCTTGTCCGGTTGCGCGACGGCCTGATCGCCCGCGCGGCGATCCGCTAACAGGGAGTTTCCCGATGAACGGCCTTTTTGCCGCCCACCGCCCGTTTGTGGCTCTCGTCCTTACCGCTTCCGTTGCCCTTGCCGCGCCTCTCTCCGCAATGGCGGCGGAAGGCGCCCAATATAAGCTCGGCACCGCAGACAAGCTGCGCATCCGCGTTGCCGAATGGCAGCCGGCCGATGGCAGCATCCGCAACTGGGACGTCATCAACGGCGATTACTCGGTCGGTCCATCGGGCACCCTGTCCTTGCCTTTCATCGGCCAGCTCGAGGTTGCCGGCAAGACGCCCTCTGAAGTCAGCGATCAGATTGGTGCGCAGCTTCAGAGCAAGTTCGCCCTTCGCAACCTGCCGTCGGCCTCCGTCGAGATCGCCCAGTTCCGGCCGATCTTCCTGAGCGGCGATGTCCAGACACCGGGTGAATATCCCTATGCCGCCAATCTCACCGTGCTGAAAGCCGTCAGCCTTGCGGGTGGTCTGCGCCGTTCCGATGCCGGTCAGCGTTTTGCCCGTGACTTCATCAATGCTCGTGGTGACGCCGCCGTCTACGACAACCAGCGGGCAAGGTTGCTCGCCCGCCAGGCGCGGTTGATCGCCGAGGTCAAGGGTGATGAAGCGATCACCAAGACACCGGAAATGGAAAAGATCACCGAGATCGATACGCTTCTGGCCAGCGAAAGCGCGCTGATGAAATCGCGCACCGACCGTTACACCCTGCAGCTCAAGGCACTGACGGACCTGCATGCGCTTCTGGAAAGCGAAGTGGAATCGCTCAAGAAAAAATCGGAAACCCAGAACCGCCAGCTCCAGCTCGCCAATGAGGACCGCGACCGTGTCAACCGGCTGAACGAGCAGGGGCTTGCACTGTCGCAGCGGCGTATTTCCGCGGAAGAGCGGGCGGCCGAGGTGGAATCCACCCTGCTCGATATCGACACGCAGTCGCTGCGCGCCAAGCAGGATATCAACAAGGCGACCCAGGACGAGATCAACCTGCGCAACGACTGGGTGGCCCAGCGCTCCAAGGAATTGCAGGATACCGAGGCGGAACTCGACAAGCTCAATCTGCAGCTGACCACCAGCCGCGAATTGATGTCGGAAGCTCTGGCGCAATCGGCCGAGGCGATCCGGTTCGATCCCTCGGGCAAATCCGCGACCATCAGCTACGTCGTGGTGCGCGACGAGAATGGCAAGCCGAAGGAGCAGAAGGTTGATGAAAACACACTTCTCCAGCCCGGCGATGTCATCAAGGTCTCGTCTGAAATCCTGATGCAGTGAGGTTTCAATGCGGATCGCCAAATCGGCGCTGATCGATCCCCAACGCAACGAGGTATACGGAATGGCGGCCATCGCGCTGTCATTCTTCGTTTTCGCCTATTCATCGCGCTTCGGAATGGTTTCGGTTCTGGCCTATTATGGCTTGTGGCTACCTCTTGTCGTGGTGGATTACCGGCGCGTGCTCGGCAATTATCCGCGCTATCTCTGGATATTCGGTTTTGGCATTTTGACCGTGCTCTCCAGCTTCTGGTCGGAAGCCGCCTCGGTGACCATGCGCGCCTCGATCCAGTATATGACGCATATCGTCTGCGCGCTGATCGCCATGCGGGTGATCTCCATCCGCACACTGACGCGCGGCGCATTGATCGGCACCACTCTCGTTCTGCTCTATTCGCTGCTGTTCGGCATCTATCTCTTCGATGCGCTTGACGGTACCTATAGTTTCGTTGGTGCTTTTTCGTCCAAGAACCAGCTCGGCTTTTACGCCTCGCTCGGCGTCATCTTTGCCGCTTCCTCGGTGCTGGTCCTGAAACAGAGGGGAATCTGGCTGCCGATCGCTGGCGTTACCGGGCTGTTATCGGCCTATAGTCTCGTGGCATCGCAATCGGCCACATCCGCCATCACCACGGCAGCGGTGGTCGCCCTTATCATCGGTTTCATTCCAATCGGCATGCTGTCGCCGGCCAATCGCAAGATGACGTTCTTTGCGCTTGGCGGCCTTGGCGCACTGTTGGTGGTCGCTTCCCTGCAGTTTGGCCTGCTCGATGCCATTCTCGGCATCTTCGGCAAGGATTCGACGCTGACCGGCCGCACCTATCTCTGGCAGCAGGGCATCGAAGCGGCAAAACAGACGCCCGTCTTCGGTGTCGGTTATCAGGGGTTCTGGGTGGTGGGTTTTGCCGATGCCGAACGGCTGTGGAACGATTTCTTCATTGCCGGCCGAAGCGGCTTCCATTTCCACAATACCTATATCGAAACGGTGGTGGAAAATGGCTTTGTCGGCATGCTCCTGCTTGCCATGGTGCTCTACGGAACGCTGCTCGGCCATCTGCGCTCGGTGCTGATGCGAAAGAGCGATCCACAGGGCGTCATCCTGTTTTCGATCTGCGCGCTATTTGTCGTACGGTCCTTCGTGGAGATCGACATCATCTTCCCTTACCAGATCGGCTCGTTCCTGCTTTATTTCGCGGCCGGGAAACTGTGCCTGCCGGTGAAGATGGCGCAGGATGGGGAGACTCACCCGGCTATCGGCATGCGGTTGCAGACGAGGGCCTAGAGATAATCGGCTGAAACATGCGGGCTGGCGTGGATGAAACTCCACATGTCCTTGCTCACCGCGACGATATCGGCGATCGATTTTTCAAGGTGCTCGATTTCCTTCTCGTCCATGCGTTCGACCTTGCCGTAACGCACCTGACTGTCATCCTCCACCAGCCGCATCAGTTGCGTGCTGGCGATTTCGCCTTTTTCATCGAAAGAGTAGATGCAGTGATTATATTTGTTGCGCGTCCTCGCTTCTTTCTTCAGCCGCGCCATGATGGAGAGGATGGTCTTGCGGTCCTTCGCATCGGTGGAGGGAAGCTTCGCCAGGCGCTCGATCAGATCCATACGCGCCCGCGTGGTGTTGAGCGTCAGGAACACGACGATGGCCGCTTCCTTTTCCACTTTCATGAGATGGACGATCAGATAGATCATCAGGCTCTCCGTGTTGGTCCACACGTAATTAAGCCTGCCGACCAGCAGCAATACATCTGACATCACCGCCATGCCGCTTCTCCCACCCATCGGAACTATACTGGCATCATATGCCGACCGGCGCGCGATTGACAGTGTATACCACTGTTATTTCTTCATCTTTCCTTGAAAGCGCGCGACATGCTGTCGGCGATGGGCTTGGTCAGATATTCGAAGAAAGTCCGCTCCGAGGTCTGGATCAGAACGTCGGCCGGCATGCCGGGCACGGGGTGGAAATTATGCACCTTGGCGATCTCCTCATCGGAAATCTGCACGCGCACGATATAGACGTCCTTGACCTGTAGACCGGCATTTTCCTCGATACTGTCGGCGGAAACGTAAAACACCTTGCCGTTCAGAACCGGTGTGGTGCGGCGGTTCAGCGCCGAAAGGCGGATTGCGGCGGTCTGACCCTCATGCAGCTGGTCAATGGAGGTTCTGAGCACCTGTGCTTCCAGGATCAGGGGAACATGGGCAGGCAGGATTTCCATGATCGGCTTGCCTGTCGTGATGACCCCGCCCGGCGTATGGTAATAGGCGCGTATCACGGTGCCGTTGACGGGGGAGCGGATGACGGTGCGTTCCAGCACTTCGGCCGCGCCACGCACCTGTTCGCGCACGCTATCGAGATCGGATTCCGCGATTTCCAGCGCGTCCAGTGCCGCCTGCTTGTTGGCGTTGACGGCAATAACCGCTTCCTGCTTGAACTTGGCGATTTCCGCCTCGCTCTGGTTCATTTCCCCGGTCAGCCGGGCAATATCGCCCATGGCGTCGGCAATGGCGCGTTCGAGCGCCAGCATGTCGGTCTTGCGGATGACGCCATCCTTGGCGAGCCTTTCCTTGGAATCCCGTTCCTGGGTCAAAAGCGCCAGTTGCCGGTCGAAGGACTGTTTTTGACCGTCATAGCCCGCAAAGCGGAACTCCAGTGACTTGATGTTCTTGTTGATCAGGTTCAGTTGCTCGTCCAGTTTGACGAGCTTGCTGTGGAACACGACGTTCTGGCTCTGGATGATGGATTTGATATCGGGATCGCTCGCTTCCTTCATCACGATATCGGGCACCTTGAAGCTCTTTTCGCCCTGGGCTTCGGCGCGCAGGCGCGTGACGATGGTTTCGAGGCGAAGGCGCCTCAACTGAAACATGCGTTCATTGGCAAGCGCCGTCGTCTTGTCGAGGGTCAGAAGAACGTCGCCAACCTTGACCGTATCGCCTTCGCTGACCATCATTTCCTTGATGATGCCGCCTTCCAGATGCTGGACCACCTTGTTGTTGCCGGTGGCGACGAAGCTGCCCTGGGCGATGATGGCAGAGGAGAGCGGCGCGGTTCCGGCCCAATATCCGAAGCCGCCGAACGAGGCGAGCAGCACCGCAAGACCGATCGAGCTGTGCAGCCGTATCGAGCGAGGCACTTCGCTGTACCATTCCAGCTGGCCCTGGGGTTTGACGTCGGTGACGGCGTTTTTCTTCGTGAACATGATGATCCTCAACCCTCGATCTGCGGCGACTGGGCCGCCGGGCGGCCATTGCCGGAAAGCGCCTTCAGCACGTCCATCCTTTCGCCGAACATGGCGACCGATCCGTCCTTCAGCACCATGATCTTGTCGACGCATTGCAGCAACGCCGGCCGCTGGGTGATGGTGACTGTCGTGATGCCCTGTTTCTTGGCGTGCAGCAGTGCCCTTGCCAGCGCCTGTTCGCCAGCCGTGTCGAGGTTGGAGTTGGGCTCGTCCAGCACCACGAATTTGGGATCACCAAAGAAGGCACGTGCAAGCGCGATGCGCTGTTTCTGGCCACCGGACAACGGTGCGCCATCGGCGGCGACCACGGTTTCGTAACCCTGCGGGAAACCGGCGATCAGTTCGTGGACATCGGCCAGCACCGCAGCTTCGTAAATCTGACGGTCTTCGACATCGTCGCGCATGCGGCAGATATTGGCCTTGATGGTGCCGGGGAAAAGCTGCACGTCCTGCGGCAGATAACCGATGCTTTCACCGAATTGCCGCTGGTCCCAGTTGCGCAGATCCATGAGATCGAGACGGACATTACCTGAGGTGGGCAGAATAGAGCCCACCAGCATCTTGCCGAGTGTCGTCTTGCCGGAGCCGGAATTGCCGATGATGGCGAGCGATTCCCCCTTTTTCAGAGAAAAGGAAATGCCGTTCAAAATCACCTTTTTCTGCGGCGGGGGCACGAAAAGGATGCGCTCCACGTCGAGACGCCCTTCCGGATTGGGCAGGCGCAGGCGCGGGAAGTTGAGCGGCGAATTGATGAGAAGCTGCTTGATGCGGCCATAGGAGGCAGCGGATTTGTTGAACTGGTGCCAGCCTTCGATCGCGCCTTCGATGGGGGCGAGGGCTCGGCCTGAAATGATGGAGGCTGCGATGACCATGCCGCCCGTCAATTCGCCTGATAGCGATAGATGCGCACCCCAGCCTAGAAGCGCTATCTGGGTGACCATGCGCGCCGCCTTGGAAACGCCCGAGAACATGATGTTGCGGTCCTGCGCCGCTACATGGGATTTCAGGGAACCGGCGGTTTCGCGACCCCACATCTTCACGGCTTCAGGGATCATGGCGAGCGCATTGATGATCTGCGAATTGCGCGACATGGAATCGAGGTGGAAATTGGCGCGGCTGAGATAACCCGAGGCTTCGGAGAATTGCCGTGCAGTGAAGCGCTGGTTCAGCCAGGCAATGCCGAAAAGCACCACACAGCAAACCATGATGATGATGCCGAGATGCGGGTGAACAAGATAGACCACTACAATAAAAAGCGGCATCAGCGGTGCGTCGAGAAAGGCGATCAGTGTTCCCGATGTCAGGAACGAACGCAGCTGCTGAAGGTCCTGTAATGTCTGATAATCCTTGCCGCTGCCGTGGAGCGAGGCGCGGGCGGCGGCGGAGAGGATCGGCGCCCCGAGTTGCACCTCGAGTTCGACGGCGGTGCGCATCAGGATGAAGCGGCGGATGGCATCCATGAAGGCCTGCAGCAGAACGGCGCCGAGAACGGCGACCGTCAGCATGACAAGGGTATCCATGGAGCGGCTGGTCAGAACACGGTCGGAAATCTGGAACAGATAAAGCGGTATGGCGAGCAGCAGGATGTTGATGGCGACGGTGAACAACATCACCACCACCATGTTTCGTCTGACTGCAGCGATACCCTTGGCGAGGCTCGCGGCGAAATTGATCGGTTCGCTGCGCTTATGGAAGCCGCTATGACTTCCGCCGCCCCCGCCACCACCACCGCCACGATCCTCCGGATCCTTGCCATTGCCGCCGCCGCCGGTAACGGGCCTGCGCTCATTTTCGCGGATCGGCCCGTCATTATTGTCGATGGTCTTGACGAAAGGCAGATCGGGTGCAGCTTTCAATTCCGCATTGTCTGTCTTCGCTGCCGGTTCCGGGGTTGGCTCGGGTTGCCGGCCCGGTCGGGTCTCGGGCTCCATCGGTGGAACATCCCGCATTTGCGGGGGCTGAATGCTTGCCTGAGAGGGCTGTGGCGTAGTTGCGGCAATGGGCGCGACGGCCTTTGGCGTTTCATCCACGCCGGTCAATTGGCGCAGGTTCTCGACGGCTTCATTGATGGCTGAAATACAGGCGTCCGTCAGTTTGCTATCTTCTGCCTCTTGATCCAGCGGCAAGTCGAGTGAGCGTCCATCGGCAATGATTTTTCTTGAAATATGATCCATTTATATCGGTCCCCTCGATGATCTTGCGGTATCTGCGGTTCACCTGAAGGCCTTGCCGCCGGCAAGACCTATGCAGTGACCGCTTGCATGACGTCGGATGAATGGGCGTTCGACCACGACATGTCGTGGCCTGCATTGATGACGCTGTCGGATTCGTTTTCGATGGTTGCGGGGTCGTCGTGCAGAAAGGCGATGACCTCATTGGCGAGCTGGCTTGGATGGGCGGGCTGCGACATATCGTTTTCGATGATGCCGCCCTGTATCAGGATGGCATCGGAATAAACGCCGCCGGCGACATAGGTGGTAGGGCCAAAATTGTCGTAATCGATGATCTGCGCCAGATTGATCACCGCATTGCTGCCGGTATCGATATGAACGGTGGCGTTATCGTTGTTTTCCAGAACCTTGGACGCGGCCTGCGTCACGTCATCGGAATCGCCAAGCACGCTCACCTGTTTGATGATGCTGACGTCATAAAGATTGCCGGTGATGAAAAGGACGTTCAATCCCTGATAGCCGGCAAAGTTGACATCATGGGCCAGCGCGTCCGGCATGTTCGGGTCACGCTCGTTGATCGCGTTCACCGTCTGATGCATATAGTCCGGCATGGTCTCGAAACGGTCGTTGCCGCCGACATTGTGGATGGTGGCGTCGTTCCAGAGCAGATTGTTGCCGGATTGAATGGTAGCGCCATCAGGCGCACCGGAATTGGCGCGTGCCCAGTCATTGTCGTAAAGCACGGCGATCTGGGTGATGACGTTCATGTCCAGCACATTGCCGCCGACGATGACAAGATCGTATTGCATGCCGATGCCGAGGAAGTTGGCGATGTTGAGGGCGGCATTCCCCCCCGTCAACAGGCTGACGCTCGCGCCCGACGTGGTGATCGTCATCGTGTCGTTGTCGCTGACGAACTGATACTGCTCGATCCAGTGGACGAAGGAGACATCGCCTTCCAATACGCTGACACGCCAGGCTGTCGGGAATACCGGCGGTTCACCCGTCTCATGGCTGTCCGCTACGGTATTTTCCGCACCCGGAAAGACGCTTCGCTGGAAGCTGGCGATGTTGTAGGCGGCTGTCTCGGCCTGATTGTCGGAGCGTGTAAAGACGGACGAAATCTCGTCCCGGTCGCTGTAGATATAGGATTGGGTGATGGCGTCGATCTGGTGGTAGTCACCCATGACCGCGGTCACAGAGGTCATGACGCCGGTGTTGACCAGCGTGGCGATGTTGGCGACGACATTGGCGCCTGCGGCCACATCAAGGCTGTTGCCGGCGGGGCTGTCCTCATGCAGCGGCACATCGCTTTTTTCCGGCTCTTCCTGTGGCTTGGCGATACCGCGATCGGGCATGTAGTCGTCAAGAACAGGCTTTTCGCTGGCTGCCACGCCATTGATGTAAAGGCCGTTGATATCGTGACTGGCCAGAACGAAATCCTGGTCGGCATCGGTGCCAAGCGAGGTGACGTCGTTTTCACGGGCGTGCTCGATGTAATCATGGGCGGATTTGGCGAGCGCCTGCAGGGCGTCGTAACTGTCGGTGCGCTGGAAACCGGAAAAAGGGGTAAAGACGGACGCCTCATTGTAGAACTCGACGGTGCGTTGGGTCACGAAACTCGTGTCGCGGGCCACATTGGGGCCATCCGTCATGTTCAGATAATCGTCATCCTGGAGTATGTTGACCTGTGAGACATGGGCAATAACCGAACCGGGGCCGGTGTGGACTACCAGCTCACGCTCGTTCTCGAAGGAAAGACGACCTGGAAAGCGGAAATTAGCGGCGGAAATATCGACAGGTATGGCATTTGCAAACTGCTGCATGTCGTATTCGACAGGGCGCACAAAATTCGGCCGGACATAGTCAAAATCATAATAGCCGGCGCGGTATTTGACGCCGGGATCGTAATCCTCGAGCGGAACGTCGTAGTTCTTGTCGAGAAGCTTTGCCGCTTCATCGTCCGGCAGACGGTCCGGATTGGAATGCGCCGGGCCTTCGCTATAGTTTGTTCTCAGGCGCGCTTCCTCGATCACCGTGTCGAACAGGCCGATGAAATGCGCGATCATGTCAGAAATTCTGTCGATAGGCATTTGAGGTCCCTCCCTGAACATCGCGGCAGGACCTTGGAGTGGCGGGCACGCATCTCAGAGGCGGTGCTTCATTTCGCCAAGCCCGGTCTTTTAACCGCGAACTGCACCGGCGGGTGCCGGTGCAGCTCTTTTCGTAGAGAGGTGATTATCAGGAGTGATCTTCACCGACATCCGACACATGCGAGTTACCGCCTGTGATCGTGACGTCAACGGCATTGGAGAGCATGTTGGCGCCCTGCACCAGTTCCAGATGGAAGCCGGAATTTGCAAGGATTGCCGATGCATCCGCAGTGCTGGTACCTGCTGCGTCGTCGCCGGCCTTGAGGTCCCATCCCTTGCCGTCCATGCCTTCGGCACCAAAGGCGTCGCCTGCATTGGCGCTCAGGTGGTTTTCAGCGCCACCGTTCTGCATCTGGACGTCATAGGCTGAATCCTGGTCCGCCAGGTGATTGGCCTGCACGAGGCTGAAGCCCGTGTCGTTGCCATCGCCGTTGAGCGAGGAGTTGAGGATGTTGTCAACGTCGAGGGTGAAGGAGAAGTCGTCACCCAGGTTGAAGGTGAGATCCCCGCCGGCGATGCCGAGGTTGCCGACATCCTTGACGCCTGCGATGTTGCCGAAGTCGTCATCCGACTTGTAAAAACTGTCGGCGGAATTAAAGCTGTCGGTGGTCGTTGATACTTTGGTGGAGGTGTCATTGTCGGAATAGGTGAAGGTCTTGTTGTCCGAATCCGAAACAGTCTTCACATTGGTATCATTGTCGCTATACGACTTGCTTTCGTAGCTCCAGTCGTAGTCGGTCTTGATGTCCGTATTGGTTTCGGTGCTCGTCTTGGTCGTGGTGTCGTTGTCGCTGTACGACTTGCTGTCATAGCTCCAGTCATAATCGTTGTCGCGATTGTCACCATTGCCAACCGCAACGTCCACCTTGGCGTCGATATCGACATCCGTGTTGGTGCTGTTGTCGCTGTTGTCGTTGTTGCGGTTTTCGCCGTTTGCGGTGCCGACATTACTGTCTTCAACCTTGGCGTCATTGGTCGAGGTGTTGGCAAAACCCTCGGAAAGCGCGCCGATCTTGGTGATGTCGTCGCCAGCAGGCTGTGGATTGTAACCCATTTCGATTTCCTCCGAAAAAGCTCGGAGCAGCTTTCGAAATCCCTCTCATCTAAAACGGGATTTTTATCGCGCTTGCCCCGGGTTGCACATGGATTGATGTTTTGCAGATGCACTCGGTACGCATCATCTGCGGCTCGGTATCGGCCCGTGACCGGGCTCTCGTTGTTCAGCCCTTGTGCACCACTCGGTAAACAGGCGCACAAATCCGTTCCTCGCTCCAACGGGGAGCGCGGTGGCTTCGTCTTTTTTTGCTTGCATGTTTCTTGAAAAGGGACCGGCGTTTTTAAACACACGTCAAAGCCGGCAATGTCTTTTCATCGGTCGCCGTTGAGCGACGGTCAGACTGTGCCGCAGAAAAATTACGCTTCCTAGATATCAATTCGGGCTAAACACATCGGCGCTTACGCCAAATATATATGTCGCTTGGGCGGCGACGGGGGCTGTTCACCCTGGTAGAACGCAAAAAAAAGCCCGCTTCTGCTGGGCAGGACGGCTGTTTTTCAAAAGATGGTTTATTCCGCCCCGAAAGCGCCCTTATCCCGAAAAGAAACAGCTTCGACGTTGCTCGTCGATGAGCTATGCAAAGGGAAAACAACCAGAAGTTATATTTTGCCGGATTGCAAAACCGCAGCGAAAGCTTTTCCGACGGGCTTGTTTTTGCAGCGGCTCCAGACTGAATGATTCTGTCCGGCCGTAACCTATTTTGTATGTCAATTGTAAAAAATAACCCGTTTGGGCCATTTATTTACACAGCTTTTCGTATTAGCTTACGTTAATTAACGGGTGATTAATGATAGTTGACATGGCCTGAAGCGGGAAGCGCCCCTAAGTATCCGGGGGAACTCCCGATGAACTGCTTAGCCAAAAGAATGTAATGCGTAAGCGCTTTAGGGAGGCGTCAATGTTCATGGGAACGTCAGATTATGCAGCAAAACAAAAAAATGCCGTTGCTCCTATAAATGGAACTTTATTGATTATAGCGGATCCGGATCTGTTTTCCGAGTGCCTCATGGAGGCGCTGGGCAAAAAGTTCCCCACGTTTGCGGTGGTCAGCATAAAGTCATCTGCGGAGATCGACGATGATTACGGTAACAGTGTCCGTCTGGTCTTGCCTTACCGGATGTCGGGTGAGCGGCTTCACACCGTTCTCTCGGAAGTTCGGGAAAAGCATCCCGATGCGCCGATCGCACTTGTCGTCGAAACCATCGATAAATTCGAAGAACCGCTGAAGCGCCTGGTGGGAATGCGTATCATCGATGGCGTGCTGCCACTCAATCTGCGGCTCGATGTCTTTATGGCCGCCGTTGATCTGCTTATGAAGGGGGGAGAGCATTTTCCCGCAGCTCTTCTCGGCAAACTCACGCCTTATTCGCCGTCCGTCAGCGGCAAAAGCGTTCAAAACAACGCCGTGATCGCCAACCGTGCCGATGCCCTTGCTGCAAGCAGGAGCGAGGTGGCGGCGCTGACGACACGCGAAGTGCAGATCCTCGACCTTTTGTGCAAGGGCACGCAGAACAAGATCATCGCTGATCGGCTGCATCTGTCCGAGAACACGGTCAAGGTTCACGTTCGCAACATCTATAAAAAAATGAACGTGCGCAACCGCACGGAGGCGGCATCGCGTTTCTTCCACAAGGATGAAGACGCGACCTTCTCCGGCTGGACGAACTGAGCGTCAGGTCGGCCTTGGCCGACCTGACGCCAGTTGGTTCCAAGATTTCTTCCTGAGGCTCAGGGCCTCAGGAAGCAGCGGGATTTCTGCCCGAATCCGCTCGGTGAGCAGATATAGGGAGAAGAACCGGAATAGGCGTGCCGTGACACGGCGGGCGTATCCGAATCATCGGCAACAAGCGTAACGGCGGCATTGCCCGTTTTTTGATAACCGTAGGACGCCTTCGCCGGAGCGACCCGGCTCTTGATCGTGGTGGCATCGGAAGACGCGGTCTTGATGAGAACGGCGTCTTCGACAACGGAGCATGAAGCCGTCGCGAAGGTGAAAGTTACAAGTGCTGCGGCAACAAGCGCGAAGCGACAATGGCGGGCCGCTTTGCCGCTATGGGAATAAGGCATTTCATTCGTCATGTGTGTCCCCTGAAATCGACTGTCTGTCGCATCTCGCCGGGCGGTTTTGTACCCGGTGGACCGAGCCTTACAAAACCAGGATAAGCCCGACTGGTTGAGCGAAGCTTGCGCTAATGCTCAATAAGAAAGGCATAATGGAGGCGTAGTTAAAAAGTATTAAATACGGGGGTTATTTTGAGTAATTTTGGGTAATCAATTGTAATATTTCGACAAAATGAAGTTGACCTGTTTTTTGTCGCGCTTATCATGAAAGTTGAAGTTTATCGAATCGAAATATTAAAACCTCCAGAAGAAGTAAAAACCGGAGGATGATATTCAAGATACCGCGCAATCGGGAGTTTGATCCAGTTTAGTTGAATCAGCCGCGCTGATTCCTCATGGGGAGGTTTGTGTAATGCGTAATTTCGTTCCCAACGATCAAGACAACGGTGCCACCATCTACTCTGAATGGAGGCCCGGGCAACGGGTTCTCGTGAATGGTGGCGCCGGTTTCCTCGGTTCCCATCTCTGTGAGCGCCTGCTGAGTTGCGGTCACGAGGTGATCTGTCTCGACAATCTGTCGACCGGTCGCACCGCGAATGTGGAGCATTTACGGGATAACAAGCGGTTTCTGCTGGTCGAGCACGATGTGCGCAAGCCCTATGACATCGATGTCTCGTTGATCTTCAACTTTGCCTCGCCGGCGTCGCCGCCAGACTATCAGCGCGATCCCGTCGGCACGCTTCTCACCAATGTGCTCGGCGCGGTCAACGTGCTGGAGGTGGCGCGCAGATGCGGTGCAACCGTAGTGCAGTCTTCGACATCGGAAGTTTACGGCGATCCCCATGTCAATCCGCAGCCGGAAAGCTATTTCGGCAATGTAAATACAATCGGGCCGCGAGCTTGTTACGATGAGGGCAAACGCAGCGCCGAAACGCTATTTTTTGATTATCACCGTTGCTACGACGTCGATATCAAGGTGGGGCGTATCTTCAACACCTATGGGCCGCGCATGCGTCCCGATGACGGACGCGTGGTTTCGAACTTCATCGTCCAGGCGCTGAAGGGCGACGACATCACCATTTATGGCGATGGCAGCCAGACCCGTTCCTTCTGTTATGTCGATGATCTGATCGATGGTTTCCTGCGCTTCTCGGCCAAACCGAAGGATTGCACCGGACCGATCAATCTCGGCAATCCCGCAGAAATTCCGGTGCGGCAGCTGGCCGATATCGTCATTCGCATGACGGGTTCGCGTTCGCGTATCATCCATCTGCCCGCTGCGATCGACGATCCGCAGCAGCGTCGCCCCGATATTTCGCGGGCAAACGAGCTGCTGAGATGGCAGCCGCGTGTACCGCTCGAAATTGGCCTGGAAAAAACCATCGTCTATTTCGATGCACTGCTCGCCGGCAGGAAAGTGGCGGAGGCCGTATGAGATGGCCCGCACAATCCTCGTCACGGGCGGGGCCGGATTTATAGGCAGCCACATCTGCAAGGCGCTGGCACAATCCGGCTTCAAGCCCATTGCTTACGATAATCTCTCGACCGGTCACGCGGATTCCGTTCGCTGGGGGCCCTTGATCGAAGGTGACATTCTCGATGGCGTCCTGCTGAAAGCCACACTTCGGGAATTCTCTCCGGCCTTCGTCATCCATTGTGCGGCCAACGCCTATGTCGGCGAATCCGTCGAGGATCCGCGCAAATATTATCGCAACAATGTCGGCGGCAGCCTGTCGCTGCTGGATGCCTGTCTCGACCAGAATATTGGCGGGCTGGTGTTTTCTTCCAGCTGCGCCACCTATGGCGTGCCGCAGCAATTGCCGATCCGTGAGGAAACGGCACAGATGCCGGTCAATCCTTACGGGCGCACCAAGCTGATCTTCGAAATGGCGCTGGAGGATTATGCCGCCGCCTATGGTCTGCGTTTCGTGGCACTGCGTTATTTCAATGCGGCCGGTGCCGACCCGGACGGCGAGCTTTACGAACGCCATGAACCGGAGACCCATCTGATCCCCCGGGCGCTGATGGCCGCCGCTGCAAGGCTGCCGCAACTCGATGTCTTCGGCGCGGATTATGACACCAGCGACGGCACCTGCATTCGCGACTATATCCATGTCAGTGATCTCGCCGATGCCCATCTGGCCGCCGTCAACTACCTTTCGGATGGCGGCGAGACGCTGCGTGTCAATCTCGGCTCGGGTCACGGTACGTCAGTCGGCGATATCATCCGGGCGATCCACCGGGTGACCGGACAGGAAGTGCCAGTGCATTTCGGCGCAAGACGTG